>CALKFF010000008.1 GCA_938084585.1 uncultured Flavobacteriales bacterium | reverse complement strand
TCTTCGCGGTGTTCAGCTCCACCCTGTCGTGGGACTGGATCATGTCCATCGACACCCACTGGTTCAGCACCCTCTTCGGGTGGTACGTGTTCAGTGGCATGTGGGTGAGCTTCATGATTTTCACAAACGTGTCCATGATTTGGATGCGCAGCAAGGGTTACTTCCAAGAAGTCAACGAAAGTCACATGCACGATTTGGGCAAGTGGATGTTCGCCATTTCCATGTTGTGGAGCTACCTCTGGTTGAGCCAGTTCTTGCTGATTTGGTACTCCAACATTCCGGAGGAAGTCACGTACTACATGAGCCGGGTCATGGGCGACTACAAGGTGCCTTTCCTGTTGATGTTCTTCGTGAATTTCGCAGTGCCTTTCTATGTTCTCATCGCCCGTGACGCCAAGAGAAACCCTCGATTTGTGATCCCCGTGGCCATCTTGATTTTCATCGCCCACTTTGTGGACGTGTACCTGTTGGTCATTCCTGGAACGATGTTCGACCACAATCACTTTGGTTTCTTTGAAGTCGGATTGTTCCTCGGATTCTTGGGGTTGTTCATGAACCGGACATTCGCCACGTTGGCGAAGGCGCCACTCCTCAGCAAGAACCACCCCATGCTCCAGGAAAGCATGGAACTCCACTATTGATCAGACAACAGACGGACTTATGAAACTCATCACACTTCTCGTCGTCATTGCCGGTGTCATCGCACTGGCCCAGCTGGCCAAAGTCGGCCAATTGACGTCTTTGATCCGCAACAAAAAGGAGGAAGACATCAGCGATGCAGACACCCGGTTGAACGGGGGCCTGTTCATCGCCTTCATGGTGGCGTTCTACGCATCCTTCATCTTCTTGATCATCCGCTACGGGGATTACAACCCGCCTGCCGCCTCGGCCCACGGTGAATCGTACGACACGTTGATGAACTTCAACATGTACATCATCATGGCGGTGTTCTTCCTGGTGAACTCCGTGCTGTTCATCTTCGCCAACAAGTACCGCTTCGACAAGGAGCGCAAGGCGCGCTTCTTCGCGCACGACAACCGATTGGAGTTGATTTGGACTGTGATTCCATCCATTGTGCTTGCCGTGATCATCATCTACGGCCTCCGCACGTGGAACGAGATGACAGGCGATGCGTCAGACGACGCTTTGCGCGTGGAGGTCTACTCCAAGCAATTCGACTGGACAGCTCGCTACCCCGGCGCCGACGGGGAGTTCGGTTTGGCCAACTACAACCTCATCACACCCACCAACCCGTTGGGCATTGTCACCCAAGATGGGGTGACTGAGGCACTCGCAGAGATCGAAGGACAAATCGCATCGCTCGAGTCTGAGTTGGCCCACGAGCGGGGTCGGTTGTTGGCAGAAAAGGCCTCCATCGAGGAGCAGTTGCATTCGGACGACCACCACGGTCACGGACATGGCCACGACCACGCTGAGGGTCATGGCGACGACCACGACCACCATGGCATTTCGCCAGAGTTCAAGGCCAACCTCGAAGCGCGTTTGCACGAGGTGGAGCACATGCTTGCCAGCGACCATGTGGTGGTGGTGTCCAACGCCGCAGCCGAAGCCAAGGAAGACAAGTTGCACCGCTTGAAGCGTCACCGCCAGCGGATCGAAGAGGTGAAGCCCTTCGACTACGACGGTGGAATCGCCGCATGGGAAGCGGGTGCGGACGACAAAATCATGAAGGGCGAGTTCCACTTGCCTGTGGGACGTGAAGTGGAATTTGTGTTCCGCTCGCGCGACGTGATTCACAGCGCGTACATGCCTCACTTCCGTGCGCAGATGAACACGGTGCCAGGGGTGCCCACGCGGTTCAAAATGACACCAACGATCACCACAGACAGCATGCGGACCATCCTTGACGATCCGGACTTCAATTACGTGTTGTTGTGCAACAAGGTCTGCGGCGCGGCCCACTTCAACATGCAAATGGCCGTGGTCGTGGAAACCGAGGAGGAGTACAACGCTTGGTTGGAATCTCAAGAGGAGTTCATCGCGGAGAAGCCCAACACGGTGGACCCCAACGCCCGCGCCGAAGCGCCTGTGACTGAAACTGAAGAATCTGCAACACTCTAAACATGGCTGGACACGCACACCACGAAGAGAGCTTCATTTCGAAGTACATCTTCAGCCACGACCACAAGATGATCTCCAAGCAGTTCTTGGTGACTGCGATTGTGATGGGCATCATTGCCGTGATGCTGTCGATTTTCTTCCGCCTCCAACTCGGATGGCCGGGGGAGAGCTTCGCCATCCTTGAAACGTTCCTTGGCAAGTGGGCCCCAGGAGGGGTGCTCGATCGGAACGCTTACTTGGCGCTTGTGACGATCCACGGGACCATCATGGTGTTCTTCGTGTTGACAGGTGGTTTGTCTGGCACGTTTAGCAACCTCCTGATTCCACTTCAGATTGGCGCACGTGACATGGCGTCTGGTTTCATGAACATGTTGAGCTACTGGTTCTTCGCGGCATCAAGCGTCATCATGATTTTCTCGCTGTTCGTGGAAGGTGGTGCAGCTTCAGGCGGATGGACGGTGTACCCTCCATTAAGTGCGCTCCCTCAAGCCATGCCTGGCTCTGGCATGGGCATGACGTTGTGGTTGATTTCCATGGTGTTGTTCATCGTGAGCTCCTTGCTTGGTGGATTGAACTACATCGTGACCGTGATCAACCTGCGCACCAAGGGCATGAGCATGACGCGTTTGCCTTTGACCATCTGGGCCTTCTTGGTGACCGCCATCTTGGGTGTGCTGTCCTTCCCCGTGTTGGTCTCGGCTGTGGTGCTCTTGTTGATGGACCGCTCCATGGGCACGGCGTTCTACCTCAGCGACATTTTCATCGGCGGTGAGGCTCTTGACGTGACTGGCGGCAGCCCCATCCTCTACCAGCACTTGTTCTGGTTCCTGGGCCACCCAGAGGTGTACATCGTGTTGTTGCCTGCACTTGGCATCAGCTCCGAGGTGATTGCCACCAATTCGCGCAAGCCCATCTTCGGGTACAAGGCGATGATCGGTTCGATCTTGGGCATTGGCTTCTTGAGCTTCATCGTGTGGGGGCACCACATGTTTGTGACCGGCATGAACCCATTCTTGGGCTCCGTGTTCGTGTTCACCACCCTGTTGATCGCCATCCCTTCTGCGGTGAAGGCCTTCAACTACATCACCACACTGTGGAAGGGCAACCTCCGTTTCACGCCTGCCATGCTCTTCAGCATTGGATTGGTGAGCACGTTTGTGACAGGTGGCTTGACGGGCATCATCTTGGCCGACTCGGCGTTGGATGTGAACGTCCACGACACCTACTTCGTGGTGGCGCACTTCCACATTGTGATGGGCATGAGTGCCATCTTCGGCATGTTGGCGGGCATCTACCACTGGTTCCCCAAGATGTTCGGCCGCATGATGAACACCAAGCTCGGCTACGTCCACTTCTGGACGACGCTCGTGGCTGGTTACGGCGTGTTCTTCCCCATGCACTTCGTCGGTTTGGCGGGTGCACCGCGCCGTTACTACGACTACAGCGCGTTCGAATACCTTGACTTCGTGATGGACCTGCAGCCGATCATTTCGACGTTCGCCATCATCGGTGCCTTGGGTCAGCTGCCTTTCTTGTGGAATTTCTTCTACAGCATCTTCCGCGGTCAGGTCGCCACCGAGAACCCATGGAAGTCCAACACGTTGGAGTGGACCACCCCCGTGGAGCACGTGCACGGAAACTGGCGCGGAGCGTTGCCAGAGGTGCACCGTTGGGCCTACGATTACAGCAACCCTGACTTTGACGAGGACTTTGTGCCACAGACCGTGCCTGTGAAGGCCGGCGAGTCGGCCCACTGAGGTCCCCTTCAGGAAAGAACTTGACAAAAGCCCCTGCTTCGGTGGGGGCTTTTTTGGTTCATGGGGTACCTTCGAAACACATGGTGCACGATGACGACTTTGACGTAAGGGGAGAGGCTGAACAAGCGTCCGACGGCGACTTGGACCGTGTGCTCCGGCCCGCGCAGTTTGAGGACTTCACAGGCCAGCGTGCGGCCATGGACAACCTGCAGGTGTTTGTGCAGGCGGCGAGGCAACGTGGTGAGGCGTTGGATCATGTGTTGTTGCACGGCCCTCCAGGCCTCGGAAAGACCACCCTGGCGAACATCGTCGCCAACGAAATGGGCGTGGCCATCCGCACCACGTCTGGGCCTGTGTTGGACAAACCAGGCGACCTCGCGGGGCTCCTCACAAGCCTCGAGCCCAACGACGTGCTGTTCATTGACGAGATTCATCGGTTGTCTCCAGTCGTGGAGGAGTACCTCTACAGCGCCATGGAGGATTATCGGATCGACCTTGTCATCGACACGGGCCCCAATGCCCGGACCGTTCAAATTGAATTGAGCCCATTCACCTTGGTGGGTGCGACCACGAGGTCGGGGTTGCTCACGGCGCCGTTGCGGGCGAGGTTTGGCATCAACCTTCGGCTGCACTATTACGACGCCAAGACGTTGACCGACATCGTGGAGCGGTCGTCTGGGATCCTGGGCATTGAGATTGAGCCGGCTGCGGCGTACGAGATTGCGTCACGCTCGAGGGGCACGCCTCGGATCAGCAACGCCTTGTTGCGCCGGGTTCGGGATTTTGCCCAAGTGAAAGGCACGGGGGTGATCGACCCGGAAGTCACGGCGTACGCCCTTGACGCCCTCCAAGTGGACAAGAAGGGCCTGGACGACATGGACAACCGGATCCTCTCGGCCATCATCGACAAGTTCAAAGGAGGCCCCGTGGGGGCGAACACCTTGGCGACGGCCATCGGAGAGAATGCGGGCACCTTGGAGGAAGTTTACGAGCCCTACTTGATCCAAGAAGGTCTGTTGGTGAGGACGCCACGTGGCAGGCAAGCCACGACGGAAGCGTACAAGCACCTCGGACGCACGCCGTCCTCCACGTCGGGCGACCTCTTCAACGGCTGAGCGGTGGGCCGGACGCTGCACCAAGCTCAAACACGCGCCCAATGGCTGAAGCACCACGCCAAGGATTTGGGCTTCACGTCTGTGGGCATCTCCAAAGCCCAGCACCTTGACGAGGAAGCGCCGCATCTTGAGGCTTGGTTGAAGCAAGACATGCACGGCGAGATGGCCTACATGGAAGGGCATTTCGACAAACGCTTGGACCCCCGGAAGCTTTTGCCTGGCACCAAGACCGTCGTGAGCCTGCTGTTCAATTACCACAACCCCACGCCGCCGTCGGACCCCGAGGCACCGCGCATTGCGCAATACGCCTTGGGCGAGGATTACCACTTCGTGTTGAAGTGGAAACTCAAAGAGCTGCTCAAGTGGATGAAGCGGGATTGGGGGAACGTGTCGGGTCGGGTGTTTGTGGATTCGGCCCCCATCCTGGAGCGGGCATGGGCAGCGAAGTCTGGATTGGGGTGGATTGGCAAGAACAGCTTGCTTCTGAACAAGCACCACGGCAGCTACTTCTTTTTGGCCGAGATGCTGTTGGACGTCGACATTGAGCCCGACGCGCCTGTCACAGACCATTGCGGCAGTTGCACGCGCTGCATCGACGCGTGCCCCACCGACGCCATTGTGAAGCCCTACGTGGTGGACGGCAGCAAGTGCATCAGCTATTTCACGATTGAGTTGCGCGGGGCCATCCCGGAGCCGGTGAAGGGCCACATGGAGGACTGGATGTTTGGCTGCGACATTTGCCAAGAGGTATGTCCTTGGAACCGGCACGCGACCCCCACCACGGAACCGAGGTTTTCTCCCCACCCCAGGCTGCTCGACATGACCAAGGCAGATTGGTTGGACCTGACTGAGGAGGTGTTCAGGGACGTGTTCAAAGACAGCGCCGTCAAGCGCACGGGCCTGGCAGGGTTGACGCGGAACATCGCCGTCCTCCAAAAAGGCAAGCAGGGCCACAAAAAAGCCCCTCCTGCGTCAGGAGAGGCTTGATTGCATTTGCGGTTGTCCAGATGCGGATCACTTCACCAACCACTTCAGGGTTCGTTGGACCTCGCCTTGCGTGATTTGAACCAAGTGAATGCCTGGCTTGGCGCGCACCTCAAGGGCCATTCGTTGGGTGCCTTGCACCACGTTGAATTGGTCGTTCAAGAGCTGGCGCCCTGTCAAGTCAAACACTTTCACGTCCGCCTGTCCCGCATTCAAAGCGTGCCATTCAAGCTGGGCAACGCCTCCAATGGACGGGTTGGGGAACAAGGTCAGAGATTCTTGGTTCAAGTCAAGCCCGTCTACATCTGCCACCGAGCCCTGACCTCCGTCCAGCACGGTGATGGAGAATCCGTCCTGGATGCCTCCAAGCCACCCCAAGGAGTCCAAGCTCAAGGTGAAGCAGTAAGTGTCTGAACAGTCCTCCTCTTCGTTGCCCACGGTCAAACACAATTCGTAAGGACCGTTGGTCTCGTACTCCCAGGTTGGGAAGGGATCTGTGCTGGACCCCTCATCTCCGAAGCTCCAGAAGATGTCGTTGTCCAAGTCCAACCCGAACACGAACACAAACAGCTCGTTGGCGATGGCGTTGCTGTCGGCGTCAAAGGCCTGCACCACCACGAAGTCGGCCTCACAGTCGTCCTCGTCGTTGCCCTCTTCGTCGTTGTCTTCGTCGTCCTCTTCGTCGTTCCAGGGGCCGTCCACGACTTCCAGCCATTCTTCAAGCTCTTCGCAGGCGGCTTCGTCGCCGCCCAAGCAGGCGTTCAAGCTTTCCAGAAGCCCGCAGTACATCCAGGCGTCGTTGCCCATGACGTCGCTGCAGAGGCTGTCGAGGTAGGCGGTCAGTTCGTCCAGATCGAGGTCCTCGAACTCGTCAAAACCTTCCTCATCGTCGTCTTCATCGTCGTCTTCATCGTCGTCTTCGTCCTCGTCATTTTCCTCGCAGTAAGGCAGTTCGATCTCAGCTTCGAGGATGAAGACTCCTGCAGTGTCGTTGGGAAGCGACATGAAGGCTTCTTCCTCGATGAGATTGCCTGCGCAATCTGTGGCAGTGGCCGTGACCACACCCTGCACGGTGGTGTAAGGCAATGCAATGGTCAAGACGATTTCCTCCTGACCTGTCAAAGTGACTGTCATGGGGACATCCGTCAAAGAAGGTTCTGTGGTGATGTCCACCACCACCAATTCTTCGTCTCCTGCGCCATTTGCGCTAAGCTCTAGGAGAAGAAGATTTTGCTGCCCCAAGGCCATCGCCGAGAGCGCAAACAAACAAAAGGAGAAAAGGGATTTCATGTCGCGTGATTTTCAGGAACAACCCAAAAATACGCGAAGCGGTTGCATCCTGCGTGCGACCCAAGTCACATGACTTGCGCAGCCGCGAAGGTGGTGGCGATGAGGTGGGCGTACTTGTGGCGGTACTGCATCATAGCCCATTGGCGCAGGGTCTCGGCATCCTCGCGGGAGAGCCACTTGAAGCTCTTCTTCAGTTCCTTGGCGAAGAGCCGTTGGTCAAAGCTGACTCGGGTCAGCACGGTTTTGCAAAAGTCCAGCATGTCATTGATGTGGAAGGTGTGGTGCAAAGTTGTGGCCAAGGGCTCCCGGGGGCCGTCACGACCGTGTCAAGAAATCCAAAATGCGGCGTCAGGGCAGCAGGTTTGGGCTTGGCGTACCTTTGTCACGGAATGAAACGGAGGCACAACAAAGAGGACCGCAGGGTGTTGATGGCGCGAATGGAGCAGGACAATGTGCCTCGCACCACGCTCAGCTTTTACAGGTACGTCCACTTGGAAAACCCCGCTTTGACGAGGAACCAATTGTACGCGGCGTGGGAGGAGTTGGGCGTGTTGGGCCGAACCTACGTGGCCAGCGAAGGCATCAACGCCCAGATCTCCGTGCCGACCGACCGTTTTGAGGAGTTCAAAGCGCACCTGGACAACTTGGGTTGGCTGCCCAACCTGAGGTTGAATGTGGCGGTGGAACAGGGCAAGAGTTTCTTCAAGCTGATTGTCCGGGTGAAGGAGAAAATTGTGGCCGACGGACTGAACGACGACACATTCGACGTGACCGATTGCGGCGAGCACCTGAAGGCAGACCAATTCAACGACCTGACCGACCAAGAAGACACGGTCCTCATCGACATGCGCAACGCGTACGAAAGCGAAGTGGGGCATTTCGAAGGCGCCATTTGTCCTGACGTGAACACCTTCAGGGAGGAAATCGCCTTGGTCGAGGACATGTTGCAAGACAAGAAAGACGCCAACATCGTGATGTACTGCACGGGTGGCATTCGGTGCGAGAAGGCCAGCGCCTACCTCAAGCACAAAGGGTTCCCCAACGTCCACCAACTGGAGGGCGGCATCATCGAGTACACGCGCCAAGCCAAGGCGTCAGGCCTTCGCAACAAGTTTGTGGGCAAGAACTTCGTGTTCGACGAACGTTTGGCCGAGCGGATTTCGGACGACGTCATCGCCAAGTGCCACACGTGCGGGGCGCCTTGCGACGACCACGTGAATTGCGCCAACCCCACCTGCAACATCTTGATGATCCAGTGCTCATCTTGCGGAGAGGCCCTCAAGCACACCTGCAGCGAGCCGTGCAAGTCGTTCATCGAGTTGCCGGAGGAAGAGCAAAAAACCAAGCGCAAAGGCACCAAAGCACGTGGGGGATTCATGTCGGACCACAAAGGCCTGAACCCCGAGGAGGCTCCTACGCCAAGAAGTCGGCAGTGACCTCGTAAAATTCGTCGGGCGCCTGGGCGTGCAACCAGTGGCCCACCCCGTCGATGGTGTGGTCGTCCATGTGCACGAATTGGTCCGCCATGAGGTCCAGGTCCTCGTCCGACACGTAAGGGCTGTCGCCGCCACGGATGAACAAAGCGGGGAGTGTGTTCATGCCCAACCCCACTTCACCCACCACACTGGACAACGCTTCTTTCAGCACGGGCACATTGAACCGCCAGGCGAATCCGCCCTCTTTCCGGCGATGCAGGCCTTTCATCAGGAACGGCACAAGCACGGGATCCGGCCCGAGGGCTTGGGTCAGTTGCGCTTGAACCTCGTCACGCGAGGAGGCTTCGCTGGGCTGGGTGCCCAGGAGGGCGTCAAAGATGGGCCCGTGGTGTGGCGTGTACGCCCGCGCAGCGATGTCCGCCACGACCATGCGTTCCATGCGTCCGGGGTGGTGTTGGGACAGGGTCAGCACGGTTTTGCCCCCCATGCTGTGCCCCAAAAACGAGGCTTTGGCGATGCCCTGGGCGACCATGAACCGCACGACATCCTCGGCCATCTCCGTGTAGGTGTGGCTCGGGGCATGAGGGCTGCGGCCGTGGTTTCGGGCGTCGAGCATCCACACGTGGTGGTGGGAGGCGTAGCGTTTGCCAAGGGTTTGCCAGTTGTCGCTGCTTCCGAGCAACCCGTGGAGGACGATGAGGTGCCCTGCGTCCCCTTGGCTGCAGGCCAAATGCCGGGCGTGGAGGGTCAGCCCAGACATGCGCGGTATTGGGCCACGGCGTTGGACAAGCCCAAGTACAAGGCGTCGGCGATCAAGGCGTGGCCGATGCTGACCTCGTCCAGGTGGGGCACTTCCCGTCCAAAGTCGGCGAGGTTGTCCAGGTTCAAGTCGTGCCCGGCGTTGACGCCCAGTCCTGCTTGGTGGGCCCACCGGGCCGCTTCTGCGTAGGGGGATGCGGCTTCCGCACCCAAGTCGCGGTGACGGACAGCGTAGGATTCGGTGTACAGCTCGATGCGGTCCGCGCCGGCGGCGGCTGCGGCTTCGATTTGCGCCCGGTTGGTCTCGACGAACAGGCTGGTCCGAATGCCACGTTCCTTGAACGTGACCAGGACGTCGCGCAACATGTCTCCATGCTCCGTCACTTGCCATCCGGCGTTGCTCGTCAACACGTCCGGGGCGTCAGGCACCAAGGTCACCTGGGCAGGCTGCACCTCGCACACCAGGGCCACAAAGTCGTCGGAGGGATACCCTTCGATGTTGAATTCGGTGTGCACCACAGGCTTGAGCGCATGGACGTCGGCGTAGGTGATGTGCCGGCCGTCGGGGCGGGGGTGCACGGTGATGCCTTGGGCCCCAAATTGCTGGATGCGCACGGCGGCTTCGACCACATTCGGTTCCGTTCCGCCCCGTGCGTTGCGCAGGGTGGCGATCTTGTTCACGTTGACGCTGAGCCTTGTCATCCTTACCTTTGGTATGCTTCGCGAAAGTACGCCATGCGCGCCCAGAGAATCCTCACAATGGACCTTCCGGTCCTTGCACTGACCGACCCGGTGTCCCGGGCGTTGACGGTCATGGACGAATGCAAAGTCATGCATTTGCCCGTGGTGGAGGAAGACGTCTTCAAGGGGACGGTGTCGGAGGCGGAGCTCCTGGAAATGGACGACATGGCCCTCATTGCCGAGGCCCGTCTGGACCAAGAATCCATTGGCATGGACTTGCACTTGTACGACGTGGTGGCCCGCATGGGCTGGTCGGACGTGGATGTGCTTCCAGTGGTGCATCGTGGGTTGTACCGCGGCGCGGTGGACCGGTCTTCTGTCATGCGTTTTTTGGCCAAACGCGCCGGTTGGGGCTTCCCAGGCAGCACGATTGTGCTGGAGGTCTTGCCCAAAGATTTGAGCCCCGCCGAATTGGTGCGGTTGGTCGAATCGGACGGCGCCCAAGTGACGAGCTTGAACGTCGCTGCGGTGGAAGACAGCGAACGTTTGGAGGTCACCTTCAAGGTGAACACAGAAGAGATTGAGTCGTTGTTGGCCATGTTGCAGCGGCACGAGTACACAGTCCAAAGCTTCCACAACGCGCCGGAGGTGGAAGATGAAATGCGGGCGCGTTTTGACGCGTTCATGCGCTACCTCGAACCCTGAACCCCCACGCCATGCGGATTGCCATTTTTGGAAAAGCGGTGTCGCCCAACGATGCCGAAGCGCTGAGGGAAGCGTTTCAACGTGTGCTGCAGTTGGATGCCTCGCCCTGGATCAGCCAAGCGTATTTGTCTGAGCTGAACGACCACATGGCTGTGCCGGCCGCGTTTCAGGCATTTGACGGGGAGGTGCCCGAAGGCACGGAGTTGTTGCTCGCCTTCGGGGGGGACGGCACAGTGCTCGAAGCGGCCACCCTCGTGCGGCAAGGCAAGGTGCCCATCTTGGGCGTCAACACAGGCCGACTCGGGTTCTTGAGCAACGTGGCGATGGAGGAATTCGACTTGGCCATGGACGCCCTTGTGGCCGGGGCGACCTGGACCGAGGAGCGCGCCTTGTTGGAAGTCCACATCGACGGCCAGCCGATGTCCTTGGGCGAGTTTCCGTACGCCTTGAACGAAGTGGTGATTCACAAACGGGACACCGCGAGCATGGTGGTCGTGGACGTCCACCGGGGCGATCATTTTGTGAACACGTATTGGGCTGACGGCCTGCTCGTCAGCACGCCCACCGGGTCGACCGCGTACTCCCTGAGCGCGGGAGGGCCCATTGTGCACCCCAGCGCCGACGTGGCCATCGTGACGCCGGTGGCGCCCCACAACCTGAACGACCGACCGCTTGTCGTCCCGCTGGACCAGGAGATCACCTTGATGGCCGACGGCCGAGATGCGCAGTTTTTGCTCAGCTTGGACAGCCGTTCTTTCCCCCTTGAACCCAAGCAAGAAGTGCGCATTCGCCGCGCCGGATTCAGCATCACGTTGATCAACCTGGAACACCAAAACTTTTTTTCCACGGTTCGGCAAAAAATGCATTGGGGACTCGACCCGCGGGAGCGCTGAATTCAGGGCAATCCCCCGTAATTTCGAGCGTTGTACCTCACGATGCACACCTGCACATTCACATCGCATGTTGCCCTGCGCAGCACCTTGGTTGTGGCCCTCATGGTCCTTGGCTTGGAGGTGTTCGCCCAGTTCAACCGACGCGGCGCCAGCAAGGAAATTGCATTCCAATTGGGGTCGGCGTGGTACACCGGCGATTTGAACCCGACCAACATGTTCCGGGGCATGTCCCACGTGTCCCAAGGGGCCTTCTACAGGCACAACCTCAACAGCCGCTTGTCCATTCGGGGGCAATACCTCCGCGGCATGATTGAAATGTGGGACGTAGACCACCCCAACGCATGGCAGCAAGAGCGCAACTTGCATTTCCGCAACGACCTGCGGGAATATGCGTTGCTCGGGGAGTTGAACTACCGCGACCACGTGGTGGGCCGTCCCATGAAACGGATGGTTCCCTTCCTGTTTGCAGGTTTGGCCGTGTACACCCACGACCCCGAGGCGCAAGACCGCTTGGGCAATTGGCAACCGTTGCAGCCGCTCGGAACCGAGGGGCAAGGGTGGTTTGAGGAGGTGGAAAACTACCTGAACTGGGGCGTCGCCGTCCCCTATGGCATCGGCATCAAAGGCACTTTGGGCGAGGCCATGTCCCTCCAGTTGGAGTGGGGCGCGCGGAAGGTGTGGACCGATTACCTCGACGACGTCAGCACGGTGTACATGAATCCGTCGTTGTTGCGTGAGGCGCGAGGCCAAACGGCGGTCGAGTTCGCCGACCGCGCCGAGGACCGCGAATTGGCGGTGGGACAGTCCATTGCCGGGCTCCAACGGGGCGACCCTGGACGGAACGACCGGTACGGCTACTTTTTGGTCTCTTTGGGTTTTCGCGTGAGCAAAAAAGCCACAACTTGCTGGGAGCAATGACGACCCCTCAGGCACATTCTGACGAGGCCCGCGAGCGCGTGCTCAGGGCGGCTGGCATCGACCCCAACAGGGTGCCTGAGCACGTGGCGGTGATCATGGACGGGAACGGCCGCTGGGCCAAGCGTCGCGGAGAAGCCCGTGTCTTTGGCCACGCCCACGGCGTGGAGTCCGTGCGGGCCACGGTGGAAGCCGCCCGCGAGTGCGGGGTTCGGCACCTCACGCTCTACGCCTTCAGCACAGAAAACTGGAACCGTCCCAAGGAGGAAGTCGACGCGCTCATGGATTTGCTGGTGCAGTCCCTCGTCCGGGAGACCCGTGAGCTGGCCAGCAAAGGTGTGCGGTTGCGCACCATTGGCGACGTGTCGTCCCTGCCCAAGGCCTGCCAAAACGAATTGATTCGCGCCCAAGAAGACTTCACCGGCGAGGTGCATTTGGATTTGATTTTGGCGTTGAGCTACAGCGCCAAGTGGGAGATGGTGGAGGCCATCCGAGGCATGATGCAAGACGGCTTGCGGCAAGACGAGATCCTTCCCAGCACCATCGACAAGTACCTGCAGACGGCCGACTTGCCGGACCCTGAATTGATGATTCGGACCTCGGGAGAGCACCGCATCAGCAACTTCATGTTGTGGCAATTGGCGTATGCCGAGTTCCACTTCACGTCCGTGCTTTGGCCCGACTTCCGGAGAGAGCATTTCTTCGAAGCCATCCGAGATTTTCAAAACCGAGAACGCCGTTTTGGCGCCGTTCCCAATTTGCCCCAGACCTGATGGATTGTGTGAGAATGTGGTTGCTGCGCGTCGTTTTCGCATGTTGCGTGGCCACAGGGGCATCGTTGCCCAACCTGGTGCAAGGGCAGGAGGACCTCATTGACCTGAAGCTGACCAACACCTACAAGATTGCGGGGTTGACGGTGCTCGGGGCCGAGTACACAGATGTCCAGGCCATCAAGCTCTTCAGTTCACTTCAGGTGGGGCAGGAGGTCGAAATCCCTGGGGACGACATCCGCCGGGCGGTCACGGGACTTTGGGCCCAGGACTTGTTCTCCGACATCCAAATTGAAGTGGCCGAAGTGCGCGACCGGGACGTCTATCTGGTCATTCGGGTGCAAGAACTCCCACGTTTGACCAGGTACAGCATCGCCGGGGTGAACCGCTCCGAGCAAGAAACGGTGAAGGGCAAGATCGACCTGTTGACGGGCCGCATCCTGGACGACAACGTGTTGGCGGTGGCCACCAAGCGCATCCGCGACCACTATGTGGACAAGGGCTTTTTGGACGTCGACATCGCCATGGAGCAGCAGCCTGACACGCTGTTTGCCAACGGGGCCAAACTCCGCATCCACATTGACAAAGGCGAAAAGGTCAAGGTGGACGAAATCGTGTTCCACGGGGTGGAGGCCTTCGACGCGGAGTTGTTGGCTCGGAAAATGAAGGAGACCAAAGCCCGCAAGTGGTGGCGGTTTTACAAGCCTTCAAAATTCCTTGAGAATTCCTTCCAGTCTGACCTGCAAGGTGTGGTCAACCACTACCACGGGCAAGGGTACAGAAACGCCCGCATCTTGGGCGACAGCTTGAGCCGGAACGACGAAGGGCAAGTCAAGCTGGACGTGTACGTGGAGGAAGGCAACCCCTTCTACTTCGGCGACATCACGTTCACGGGCAACACGAAGTACCGGACCACCCAACTGGACAGCTTGCTGGACATCCAACGTGGAGAGGTGTTCAGCTTGGAACGCTTGGAAACGCGGGTGTTCATGGACCCAAAAGGGCTGGATTTGAGCTCACTCTACCAAGACGACGGGTACCTCACGTTCCAGGCGCGGCCCATCGAAAAGCGGGTGGTGGGTGACACCATCGACATCGAGGTGCGCATGATGGAGGGCCAGCAATTCCGAATTGGCCGGGTCATTGTGCAAGGCAATTCCAAGACGAACGACCACGTGGTCTACCGCGAGATACGTACGCGCCCTGGCGACCTCTTCAGCCGGACGGACATCATTCGCACCCAGCGTGAACTTTCGCAGTTGGGCTACTTCAACCCCGAAGCGTTTGGGGTGAATCCGATTCAGCACCCGGAGGACGGCACGGTGGACATCGAGTACACGGTGGAGGAGAAGCCGTCGGACCAGATTGAACTCAGCGGCGGTTGGGGTGGCGGCCGCGTTGTGGGCACCCTCGGCATCAGCTTCACCAATTTTGCGGCTTCGAAGATGTTCAAGAAGGGCACGTGGCGGCCCATCCCCACCGGGGACGGCCAGCGGGTGTCGCTTAGGGCCCAATCCAACGGCCTCTTCTTCCAGAGCTACAACTTCAGCTTCACCGAGCCCTGGTTGGGCGGCAAGAAGCCCAACTCGCTCAGCGTCAGTGTGTGGCGGTCGATTCAAAGCAACGGCCAACCCAAGATGATCGAGGACCAAATCAACGAGGCCCGCACGTCCTTGGAGATCACAGGCGCACAAATCGGATTGGGCCAGCGCTGGAAGAAGCCAGACGATTGGTTCGTGTTCCAATCTTCGCTGTCCTACCAGCACTTCAACCTGAACGACTTCGGGTCGTTCTTCAGCTTCTCCAACGGCCGCGCGAACAACTTGGCCCTCACCGCAGTGTTGGGCCGGAATTCTGTGAGCGACCCCATCTTCCCCACGTGGGGATCCAACGTGGAGGTCAGCGTCAAGGCGACGCCGCCGTACAGCGCCTTCCGGCCTTTGGACTACTACGAGAACGCCGATGGATCGCCCGTGGACGACCAAACCCGCTACCGCTGGGTGGAATACCACAAGTGGAAAGTCAAGGCGGAATGGTACACCCCGCTCACCCAATCGGGGGGTGAGAACCCCAAGACCTTGGTCCTGCGCACCGCCGCGGGTGTGGGCTTGATTGGCCAATACAACCGCCGGGCGGGCTTGAGCCCCTTCGAGCGGTTCTACCTCGGCGGGGTGTTCTTGAGCGGCTTCGTCCTCGACGGCAGGGAGATCTTGAACTTGCGCGGGTACGACGACCTCAGTTTGACTGCCCCGGACCGAAACACGGGCGCCCCGGTGGTGGCCAAGTACAGCGCGGAACTGCGCTACCCTCTGAGCACCAACCCGAGTGCAACCATTTACACCCTCGCATTTTTGGAGGGCGGGAATACTTGGGAGGACCCACGTGCGTTCAATCCATTCCAAGTGTACCGTTCCGCAGGGGTGGGGATGCGCATCTTCCTGCCGATGTTTGGATTGCTCGGCCTGGACTACGGATGGCGGCTCGACGACCTCGAGTCGGTGCCCAACATGGACCGCGCGCAATTCCACTTCTCCATCGGCATGAACATGGGTGAACTTTGACCCCGAGCCATCCCAGAATCTCAGAGACATGATCAAGTCCCTTTCCAGCTCTTTCCGCTTCGCCACGATTGGCATGGCCATGTTGGCCTCCATGGCGTTGTCCTTCGACGCGGCCGCGCAAAAGTTTGCCTACATCGATTCCGAATACGTGCTGCTGCACATGCCTGAGTACGCCGCGGCCCAGACAGAGCTCAACAATTTCGCCATCGAATGGCAAGCCGACATCGAATCCAAGCTCGAGGCGGCCGACCGTTTGGAAGTGGCGTACCGTGCGGAGCGCGTGTTGCTGACGGCCGAAATGCGCGTGAAGCGGGAGGACGAAATCGCCAAGAAGCGTGCTGAAGCCAAGGAGATGCAGAAGCAGAAGTTTGGGGTGGACGGGGAGCTGTTCCAAAAGCGTCAGGAGCTCATCGAACCCGTGCAGCAGCAAATTTTCGAGTCGTTGAAGGACATCGCCTCCGGCAGCGGGTACATGGTCATTTTTGACAAGAGCAACCAGAGCAACATGCTCTACACCAACCCCAAGTACGACATCTCAGACCGCCTCATCAAGAAGCTTGGCTACGTGCCCGGCGAGACCATCACCCCTGAAGGCGACAAAGGGGGCAAAGACGACAAGGGCGGAAAGGACGGAAGCTTGCAAGACCGTAGACGAGATGCCATCAACGGGGCCAAGGACAGCGCCCGTGACCGCGTCAACAGCGCCACGCGCGGAGCTGGGGGCACCGTGGGGCGCCCAGGCGGGAAGAATTGAACAATTGCCCCATCCTTAACGCACATTGACATTGAACCGGGTGGCCTTGAGCGACCTTCACTTTCCGAAATTGAACCCCATGAAAAACCTTTTCCTTTTGGCCGTGCTGGCCGTGGCAGGATTGACCGACGCAGTGGCCCAAAAATTGGGTCACTTGGACGCCCAAGAGATTTTGATGACGCTTCCTGAGCGCGCCGAAGCCCAAACCTCCATCGAGGCGGCCGCGGGCGAATACGAGTCCGAGGTGACCCGCATGCAGGGAGAATTGGAGACCAAGTTTGCCGATTACCAAGCGAAGGCCGCCACGTGGCCCGACGCCATCCGCCAGCAAAAGGAGCGCGAACTCCAGCAGCTGGATGCCGGCTTGCAGGAATTTGGGATGACCATCCAAAACGACCTCGCCCAAATGGAGCAAAGCTTGCTCGCCCCCATGATTGAGCGCGTCCGTGAGGCCATCGACGCCGTGGGCAAAGAGCACGGTTACACGTACATCTTCGACACCAGCACAGGCGTGACCTTGTACAACGGTGGAGACGACGTGACCGACTTGGTGAAGACCAAACTGGGCATGTGAACTTGCCCATCGGCATTTTTGATTCGGGCATTGGTGGCTTGACTGTCGCCAAAGCCCTCTTAGAGCGGCTCCCTCGGGAGTCGTTGTACTATGTGGGCGACACGGCCCACATGCCGTACGGTGACAAAAGTGTCGACAGTTTGAAGGAATACGCCGCAGGGATTTCTCAGCGGTTTGTGGATGCAGGGTGCAAGGCCGTGGTGGTCGCGTGCAATTCCGCGTCGAGCAACGCCCTCGACACTGTGAAGGCCGCCATGGGATTGCACGTGCCTGTCGTCGATGTGGTTCAGCCCGTGGTGAACTGGGTGGCGCGGCACCACCCTGGAAAAGAAGTGGCACTTGTCGGGACCCGCGCGACGGTCGACAGCGGCGTGTACCAAACGAAGCTGGCCGAGGCCAACGTGATGATGAAGGTGCGGGCCACCCCCTTGTTGGCCAGCGCCATTGAAGAAGGCTTCCACAACGGCACGATCTCTGAAGCGGTGGTCAACGCTTACTTCGCAGACCAATGGACGGCGGGGACCGAGGCGTTGATTTTGGCATGCACCCACTACCCCTTGGCGATGGGCCAAATCATGGCGGTGCTGGACGAGCCCTTGACGGTCGTGGACGGCCCAGCCATTGTGGCCGATGCAGTGGCGGCGGCGCTGGCGCACCTCGGTTTGGGCGCGCCTGAAGACGCGCCCCAAGGTTGTCACAGGTTTGAAGTGACAGACTGGACGGGGTCGTTCGCACAAGGTGCCAGACACATCATGCAGTCGGACCTCAACCTTCAGGAGGTGGGGTGGACGGGCCTTTGAACCATCCCGCGTACTCGACGTACCGCGCGGAGGTTTGCGCCAAATGGGCACGCATCTCCTCGCTGACTTGGCCCTTGCGTTTGGCAGGAACCCCTGCCCACAGCTCACCGTCCCCAATTTGGGTCCCTGCCAAGACGACCGACCCAGCGGCAACCACGGCGTGCTTGCCAACCACCACATGGTCCATCACCGTCGCCCCCATGCCAACGAGCGCCCCCTCTTGAACGTGGGCCCCGTGGACAATGGCGTTGTGTCCAAGGCTCACGTCGTTGTCAAGCCTGGTTTCACTTTGGCCAAACGTGCCGTGCACAACCACGCCGTCTTGGATGTTGACCCGTTCGCCGACGTGGATGGGCGCCACGTCTCCTCGAAGCACAGCCTGGAACCACACGGTGCTGTCCCGTCCCAAGCGCACCTCGCCAACCACGGTGGCGTTGGGCGCAAGCCAAGTGGTGTCATGGAGGACTGGGGCGTGCCCGCGGACAGGGAGGATGGTGGCCATGGACGCAAATTACCATCCCTCGCGCGTCATCCAAGTGACGTCCATCGCCGCTTTGACGTCTTCTTGCGTCACCGCGTCCGCCCCTCGCCAATCGGCGTGGGCTTGGGCCAACTTTTCCATAGCCGCCCTGACCCGCATGCTGGCTTGGCGGCGGATGTCGCTGGTCAACCACCCATGTCTGGCACCGTCCTTCCAGGGAATGTCCTCAGTGGGGAAAGGGCGGCCCATCCAATCAAGGATGTCGTCCCAAGTTTTGGGGCACGGAGTTGGATCGTGACCAACGTCGAGTTGAACGGCGAAGCGTTCAAGCAAGGGTGCTGAGCATTTCCTGCGGTGCAGTTTCTGTTGTGCAGGGGTGCACAGGCAGCGATCGGGACCGCGACCACAGGCACAGGGGTTGGTGGCGGCCACAATCCAGGGTTTGGACGTCCAAATTGCGGCGCCTTCTGCCCGATGGAGTTCCAAGCGGTCGGTTTCCATGACATGGCGCAGCGACTCTCGGGCCGGCCTGGTCCACTCCAAAAATTCGTCCAAGAAGAGCACACCGCCATCGGCTTGGGCCCATGCTCCAGGCTGGGGCCCGCCCCGCCGCCAGGCCCCCAACAACCCCGCGACGCCACCGGCGGGGTGCGGGGCGACCCACGGCACATCTGAGGTGTGGAGGCGTCGTGCGCGCAACGCGGGACACGCCTTGGCCAGGCTCGTTTTGCCACAGCCAGGTGGTCCTGACATCAGCACGGGCAGCCTGTGCTTGGCGGCAATGGCCAGCCAGGATTTGGCGTGGCCTTCGCCGTCGATGTCTTCCCAACCCTGGTCAAGTTTTGGCGGTTTCGGGGCTTCCAAGACTTTCCAGGAAGGAGTTGAATCCACCAACTCGAGGAGGGTTGAGATTTCCCGGCGGCAATTGAGCCTGAGGCGGTCAGAAAGAAACCTGTCCCCACCTGGCGCATGGACCAGACGTTGGACCTCAGACGGGACTGCGGTGTGAACCTTGGCGAGGCTCGTTGCAGCACTGAGAGATGGCCCGTGAAGATCCCCAGCAAGGGTCAGGGTTCCTGCAAATGCGGTGTGCAGGAGGTCATGGGCCTGCAGGCGACCTCCGAGGGTCAGCAGTGCTGCGGCAAGGGCCAAGTCAAGGTGCGGCACGTCTTCTTTCGTGCAGGTCGGGTGCACGTGAAGGGTGAGCGCTTGGGTCGGTGGACGAAGTCCAACATGGGCCAAAGCGGCTCGGAGTCGCGCCATGCTTTCTTGGGCCGCGCCGGAGGGCAGACCAGAGGTGCGCACCAAGGCGCCACGTTCCGCGCGAACCTCCACAGAGACCCACGGGGCGTGGGGCTTCGTGGCGACGAAACCCCAAGTTCGAATCAGCATGAGAGGCTCAGCCTTGGGTCAACGCTTGTTCAATGGCGTCGATCCAGCTATGGATGCATCGGATGTGCACTTCCTGGATGCGGTCGGCGTAGCCAGACCAAGGAACACAGACGTCCACGTCGGCCATGGGACGGAGTGCCCCGCCGCCATTTCCCGTCAGTGACACCACGTGCATGCCTGCAGCCTTGGCCGCGCGGCAGGCTTCAAGGATGTTGCCAGAATTCCCACTGGTGCTGATGGCCAGCAACACATCCCCCGGCCGTCCAAGCGCTTGGACTTGACGCGCAAAGACGTGGTCAAATCCATAATCGTTGCCCACGCAAGTCATGACCGACACGTCTGACAGCGCTAGCGCGGCGAAGGGCGGGCGGTCGTCGCGGTAGCGACCACTCAATTCTTCGGCGAAGTGCATGGCGTCGCACATCGAGCCGCCGTTGCCACATGTCAAAATTTTGGCGCCTCGACGCAAGGCGTCGATCAACACCTCAGCCCCTTTCTCCATCGAAGCCAAGAACGCGGCGTCGCCCAACAAGTCTTGGGCGAGGCGTGCGCTTTCTTCGAAATGGGTAAGGATGCGTGTCATGGAGGGGTGTTTCATGCCGCGAACGTCGGACGCATCACTGGGTTGAGGACCCTTGACTTCGCCGGCGTCGTGGCAAAGTCAACGGTTGAATTCAGCCAGGCCGTCGTCGAGGAATTCCAAAAACAGTTCAGCGTCGGGGTCGTAGCCCGCACTTCCGCCAATGTGGTTGCCTTCGTGGTCAATCATGACGTAGAAGGGCTGCGCGTTGCGGTTGAAGCGAGAAGCTTGCAGGTAAGACCACTTGTTGCCAATGGTTTTGATGCGGAAGTCTTTGCCGCCGTATTGCTCCACGCGGTGTTCGTCCTCGGGCAGGGCCGTACGGTCGTCCACGTAGAGCGAGACGAGGACCACGTCTTCCGTCAATTGGGCGGCGACTTCGGCGTCGGACCAAACTTGTTCTTCCATTTTCCGGCAGTTCACGCAGGCCCATCCTGTGAAGTCCAACAGCATGGGTTTGCCTTCAGCTTGGGCTGCGGCCAACCCTTCTTCGTAATCGTCGAAGCGCGCTTCCACGTGTCCGCCGTGTCCACCCGACTCACCTGAGCCGCCACCGTGGTTCCATTCGCTGTAGAAGGTCGGAGGGGGGAAGCCGCTGATGAGGTTCACGGGGGCGCCCCACATCCCTGGGGTCAGGTAAATGGCCAACATCATGAAGACCAACCCGAGCGAGAACCGGAACACCCCAATGCGCTCCAGTTTGCTGTCGTGCGGGAGGGTGTACCACCCGAACAAGTAAAAGGCGATGGCCAAACTCACCGCAATCCAAATGGCGATGAACAGTTCACGCTGCAACAGGCCAAGCTGAAGGACGAGGTCGGCGTTGCTCAAGAATTTGAAGGCAAACCCAATTTCCAACAGACCCAACACCACTTTGACGCTGTTCAGCCAGCCTCCGCTTTGAGGCAAGCTGTTGAGCCAGCCTGGGAAGGCGCTGAACAACCCGAAGGGCAAAGCCAACGCCGAGGAGAAGCCGAGCATCACCGCGGTGGGCGCCGCGAAGGATCCTGTCGCCGCTCCGGCCAGTGCAGACCCGACCAACGGACCTGTGCACGAGAACGATACAATGGCCAAGGTGGCCGCCATGAAGAAAATGCCCACAATGCCCCCTCGGTCGGAGGCTTGGTCGGCCTTGTTGGCCCAGCTTGAAGGCAACTGAATCTCAAACGCGCCCAAGAAGCTGGCGCCAAACACCAACAACAAGGCGAAGAGGAACACGTTGAAGATGGGATCGGTCGAAATGACGTTCAGCACATCCACCCCGAAGAACGCCGTCAGTGCCAAGCCCAATCCGGTGTAGATGAAGATGATGAAGGCGCCGTAGATGAGGGCGTTTCGAATGCCTTCGGCGCGCGTTTTGGACTGCTTCGTGAAAAAGCTCACGGTCATGGGAATCATGGGGAAAACGCACGGCGTGAGCAACGCCGCCAAGCCCAGCCCAAACCCCAGGAGGAACGTCCAAAGCAGACCTTCTTCGCCTTCCTCACCTTTTTCGGATTCGTCGCTTTCACCCGCGCCCGCATCCTCGTCCTCGGTGTCCCCGTGGCCAGCCTCGCCGTGGTTGCAGAGGTGCTTGGAAGGCGGGCAGTAATCGGGACGGTCCCCTCTGGGACGCACGTCGGACAACGCCACGGCGATGGGGATTTCTTCAGGTGGCAAGCACATGCTCGCGTCGCACACCATGAACACCACGTAGCCCTTGAGCGTGTCGGCCGAGTTGGCACCTGACAGGTCAAGACGTTGGTGCCAAAAGACCTCTTCCTCGAAGTACTTGAGGTCCATCATGAAGTTGGGGTCGTACTCTTCGATGGGGGTGCACTCTTCCACGTCGCCCACGGCTTGAACGCCTGCGGGCAAATCCCATTCAAACATGGTCGGGACCGGACCTTCGTTGGGGTCGTTGTCCTGGCTGTAAATGTGCCAGCACGCATCCACAGACGCGTGAACGACCAGGTCGTGGAGGCCCGCCTCTTCGCTGGGGTAGAGGCCGACATCCCAGGTCACGGGGTCTTCGATTTGGCCCCATGCAAGGGAGCCAGCCACGGTGAGCCATCCGACGAGCGCCAGCGTGCCGAGACGCTGGAAGGAAACGAGGGTGTTGGAGAACATGGGTGCAATCTAGGATTCAACGTCCGAGGTGTCACAAAGATACCGAGACGCCCAAGGACGACCGGCAGCCCGCGCCCAATTCGTCACAATTCCACCTCCTGGCCCTCTGCGAGCCCAAATCGCTTTCTCAACGCACCCACCACGAGGTAGACCAACGGCGTGTCCAAGGCTGCCACGAGGGTCTTGAAAAGCACCCCGTTCATCATGAGCGTCCCAAACCGCGCCCACTCAATTTCACCCACCACACACAACAGCCCGAGCACGGTGGCGGTGTCCAAGACTTGGGAGGGGATGGTGGAGAGGTTGTTCCGGAGCCAAAGGTGCCGGCCCTGGGTTCGGTGTTTCCAAAAGTGGAAGAACCGAACGTCGATGAATTGGGCCACGAGGTACGCCGCCATCGAGGCGCCGACGGCCAGGGCGGTTTGGCCAAACACGTGGTCAAACTCCGCGTCGTTCACAGGCGACCACCCCGCTCCGGTCACCCCCCCTGCGAGGGTCACCATGCCCAGGGTCACCAGCGAGGCCACCAGGCCCGACACGACCACCATGTTGGCCTTCTTTTTCCCATACACCTCGCTGATGACGTCGGTGACCAGGAAGGTGAGGGGGTACGCCAACAGGCCCACACTCTGCTCGAAAGTGAACCCGCCCATGTCCAGGGTGAAGAATTTTCGGAAGACCAAATTGCACGTCACCAAACACGCCACGAACAACCCGGCGAGCGACAAAAACCCGGCAAGCGCCAGGTCGCGGTCGCGTCCAGAAAGGGCTTTGGCGTGGGGCAAGGTGTGTTTCATGGTGCGGTCCAGGCAAACCAAGCGCCTTCAAGGCCGGAATGTTCAGCGCCAAGGCGGGCTTGTTCTGCGCGTTTCAGTCCGGCCACCCAGAGCAGCACCCCGTCGCGTTGCCGCGCCAGGACTTGGGCGTGGGGACGTTGGGTATGGGGGAGTTTGGCCTGGGTCAACACGTCCGACACCAAGCTCCGCCCTTCCATGCCAAGCGGTTGGATGCGGTCCCCGGCTTGCCAAGGCCGGACCACCACGGGAAAATCTGCCGCAGGCACCCAGCACCGCGCCAACGGCGTGGCGGTGGGGTCGGCCGGACCGGCGCCGCGCTCCACACACAGGCCGGTCGTGCCGAGCGGTTGTGGGTGTCGAGGCACGTCGTTCCACTCGATTTCCATGCCACGTGTGCCCCCTTCGCCTTCTGTGTGCGGGACTTCGGCCCACCGGAGGTGGGTCCGTTCGCGCACGACGTGTTGTTGGCCAAGCGCGACGCTCCGTCCGACTTGGGTGTCTTTCTGGAGCAAGTCAACCACCCGCTCGGCGTGGCGTTGTGGCCATCCAGCTTCCCGGAGGGCGTGGCGCAGCGTTTCGCGGCCCAGGGGCGCGGCAAGTAGCGCGTCCACGTCCCAAAGACCGGGTTGCACTTCGGCCTCAGTTCGGATGCGTTGAAAGGTGGCCTGAACGGCCGCGTTCAATTCGGCCATGCGGGTGGCCAGTTGCCGAAAATGCTTGCTGACGCCAGGATCGGCAGCTTCCAAGGCGGGCAGCAGGTCGTGCCGAACTTGGTTGCGACGGTAGGTCCGTTCGGCGTTGCTGGCGTCCTCACGCCATCCCAGACCATGGGCCTTGGCGTAGGCCTCGAGTTCGGGTTTTGGGACCTGAAGCAGCGGTTTCAAACGCCTTCCATCCCAAGGGAGCATGCCGCGGAGGGAGAGTGGGTTGGCGTTGCGCATGGCTTGGAGCAGCCACGTTTCGGCTTGGTCGTCGGCGTGGTGGGCCGTCAACACGGCGTGGGCGCGGTGGGCCTGTCGAAGCGACTCAAACCACGCCTGCCTCGCCTTGTGGGCCTCGCCTTGAAACCCTTGCGGACCTTGCTTCAGCTCTTTCGCCTCCAAGTGGAGCTTCTCAAACGGCCATCCAAACCGTTGGGCAAGTTCCTCGACGAACACGGCGTCACCGTGGCTCGCCTCCCCCCGGGCATGGTGGTTCACATGGGCGACCACGGAGGGAACGCCAAGCGAACCCAAGACGTGCAACAGCACCGTCGAATCGAGGCCCCCACTGGCCCCCACCACCACGGTCTGGTCCTGGGTCCATCCGGTGCCCACCAGGGCGTCGTGCACGTGTTGCCCGAGGGAGGTCATCGCTCGAGGCAGGATTTGAGGGCCGCCACCTTGAGCAAGCACTCGTCGTATTCGTCGTCGCCTTGGGCCAACAGGGTCAGCGCCCCGCCAACGGTGGCGTCGACGCGGCCCGTGTCCGCCTGGTGCATCAGGCTGCGGATGACCACGTTGAAGTCCCAGTCGCCTAGGGCGTCCACGTAGCCAATGGTGCCGCTGTACACACCTCGACCGTGCCCCTCTAGGGAGGCAATCAGGTCCATGGCGCTGAGTTTGGGCGCGCCTGTCATGGACCCCATGGGGAACGTGGCGCGCAGGACGTCTTCGGCTGTGGCGTCGGGTTGGAGCTGGCACGAAACGGTGCTGATCATTTGGTGCACCGTGGAGAAGGTGTGCAGCCCAAACAGCTCGTCCACCTCCACGCTGTTCGGTTGGGCCACCCGGCTCAAATCGTTGCGAACAAGGTCGACAATCATCACGTTTTCAGCCCGTTCCTTCTCGCTTTCCAGCAGGCTGCGCTTCAAGGCATCGTCTTCTTCAGGGGTGCCTCCGCGCCGCACGGTGCCTTTGATGGGTTGGCTGCGAAGGGTTTGGCCTCGTTTTTCGAGGAACCGCTCTGGGCTTGCGCACAAGACGCGGTGGTCGCCAGCCTGGATGTAGGCCGAGTGCGGCGCCTTCGTGGCCGCGGCCAAACGCTCGAACAGCGACCAACTCGCCTGACCGGGTGCTTTCCCTTGCCAGGGCATGCAGAGGTTCATTTCGTAGATGTCCCCACGCTTCAACGCGGCCTGGACGGCGTCGAACTTGTCGAGGTACGTCTTCCTGTCCCACCCCGGTGTCAGCGGCTGCCAGTCGCCTTCCAGGGTCGCAGAATCTTGGGGTTTCGACGAAGGTGCGTCGAGGCAGGCCATCACGTCTGGGGCCCACGGCAAGGACTCACCGCGCACGAACGAAGGTTCGAGCTCACCCGGCGCCCACTCCAACAGGAATTCGGGCTCCCACCAATGCAAGCTTGGAAAACCGCCCGGGTGTTCCGGTGTGGCGTTGCGAGGGGCATTGGGCGATGGACCTTGGGTCATGCCCAGGCATGAGTGCAAGTCGTAGCCCAGCCAGCCCACGGTCCAGGCCTCCCTGGCCGTGGCGTCGGCCACAAATCGGTCCCAAAGTGTCCAAGCCCCAGCTTGGGGGACGTCCACCAGAATGGACTTGGCCGCTCCGACGGCGAGCCAAGCGCGCCCGGTCAGCCGTTCGTCCCAAAGCAACGCCACGTGTTTGTGGGCGTCGACGACGGGTTGAAGGTTGGGAAGCGTGCGCACGGACATGCGCACAAGTTAAATGTGCAGCGCGCGGTCTTCCGTGGCGGCCAAGGCGGCCTCTTTGATCGCTTCTGTGAAGGTGGGGTGGGCGTGGCTCATGCGGGAGATGTCTTCCGCGCTGGCCCGGAATTCCATGGCGACCACCGCCTCCGCGATCATGTCCGCGGCACGTGGGCCACACATGTGCACGCCCAAAATTTCATCGGTCTCGGCGTGGGCCAACACCTTCACCATGCCGTCGGTGTCCATGCTGGCGCGTGCCCGGCCGCTCGCCTTGAACGGGAAGCTGCCGCTTTTGTAAGCGACCCCGTCGGCTTTGAGTTGTTCCTCGGTGGCCCCCACGCCTGCCACTTCAGGCCAGGTGTAGACCACGTTCGGGATGAGGTTGTAGTCGAGGTGTGGGTGTTGTCCAGCGATGGTTTCTGCGGCGAACACGCCTTCCTCTTCCGCTTTGTGGGCCAACATCGCGCCACGCACCACGTCGCCAATGGCGTAGATGTGGGGCACGGCCGTGCGCATGTGGGCGTCCACGGCCACGCGGCCGCGTTCGTCGGTGGAGAGTCCTGCGGCTTCGAGGTTCAACCCGTCGGTGTACGGCCGGCGACCCACACTGACCAAGCAGTATTCCGCCTTGAAGGTGACTTCTTCGCCCTTGGCGTTGTCGGCCTTCACCGTGACGCTGCGGCCTGCAGCGGTGACTTCTTTCACCCCGTGCTTGAGGTGGAATTTGGCCCCAAGTTTCTTCATGGAGCGCATGAGCTCCTTTCCCATGGCGCGATCCATCGTGGGGATGATGCTGTCGGCGTATTCCACCACGTGCACTTCGGTGCCGAGGCGCGCGTAGACGGACCCGAGCTCAAGGCCGATCACGCCGCCGCCGATGACGACCATGGACTTGGGCAACTTCGGCAAGCTCAACGCTTCCGTGCTGGTGATGATGCGCTTCTTGTCCACTTCGATGAAGGGCAAGGTGCTGGGCTTGGATCCGGTGGCCACGATGACGTGCTTGGCCCCGATTTGGGTGGCGTCGCCTTTGTCTGGCGTCACCGCGATGGTGTGGGCGTCCACGAACGAGCCCACGCCGTGGTGCACGTCGATGTTGTTCTTCTTCATCAAGAAGTTGATGCCCTCCGTGGTTTGGGCCACGACTTCGCCCTTCCGGGCAATCATTTGGGGAAAGTCCAACGACAAACTGCCGACTTCGATGCCGTGGGTCGCGAATTGCTCCTTGGCTTGGTGGTAGTGTTCAGAGCTGTCCAAAAGGGCCTTGGACGGGATGCATCCCACGTTCAAACACGTGCCCCCAAGGGTGCTGTATTTCTCCACCAAGGCGGTGCGCAAACCCAGCTGCGAAGCGCGGATGGCCGCCACGTATCCTCCGGGGCCGCTTCCGATGACAACAACGTCGTACGTTTCCATGCCGCAAAGGTAGTGCGGCCGTGGGGCTTGGCGCCCTTCCGTGTTGTTTCTTTGCACCCTCCCATGTGGTCACGCCTCGCCTCTATTTTGATCCGCCATCGGCTCCCGACCGTCCTGACGTTGGCCGCCCTGACTGTGTTCATGGGACTGCAGATTCCCAACCTGAAGATGCAGTACAAGTACGGCGGCATCCTCCCCGAGGACGACCCGGCTGAATTGGCGCACGCGCGCTTCTTGGAGTCCTTCGGGGCAGAAGGGAACGTGCTGGTCATCGGGGTGGAAGACGCGCAACTCCGCACCGGCGAAGGGTTGACGGCGTGGCACGGGCTCGCCGAAGAGATTCGGGCCCTGCGTGTGACCGTGGACGGAGAACCTGCGGTGATCATCGACTCCGTGTTCGCGTTGACCCACGCGTTTGAGGTGTCCAAGCACCCGGTGGAAAAGCGGTTTGAGTTGGTTCCTGTGGCCCCGGAATTGGTGGAGGGCATGCCCAACGCCCCGCCGTTGAGCGACCAGCGTGCGTCCGAAATCGTGGACAAGGTCCGGTCCTTGCCGTTCTACGACGGACTGCTATACAATCCAGACAACGAGGCCACCTTGATGATGGTGGTGTTCAACCACGGGATGCTGAATTCCGCCCAGCGGGGCACCATCGTGGAGGACATCATCGAGGTGTCGGACCGGTGGTCGGAAACCCACGACATCGACACCCACTTGAGCGGCTTGCCATTCATCCGCATCAGCATGACCAACAAGGTCAAGGGCGAGATCGGGTACTTCATCGGGGCGGCGATTTTGGTGACTGCGCTGTTGTTGATGCTGTTCTTCCGCAACCTCGCGGTGGTGGGGGTGTGTTTGGCTGTGGTCGCGGTGGGTGTGACGTGGTCGTTGGGCAGCATCGCGTTGTTTGACTTCCGGGTGAGCCTGCTGATGTCGCTCATCCCGCCGCTCATGATTGTCATCGGGGTGCCCAATTGCATCTACTTGGTCAACAAATACCAGGCGGAGTTCAAGCGCCACGGCAACAAGATGATGGCGCTTCAGCGCATGGTGACCAAGGTGGGCAACGCCACGCTCTTGACCAACGCCACCACGGCGTTTGGATTTGCCACGTTCATATTCACGCACAGCCCCGTGCTCATTGAATTTGGGGTGGTCGCGGCGTTGAACATCATGGTGGCCTTTGGCATCAGCATCGTCTTGATTCCGGCGCTCTTCACGTGGTTGCCCGAGCCGACAAAGCACCATCTGACCCACCTGGACCGGGTGTGGGTGGACCGTGTGGTGGGCACGTTTGTCCGTGCCGTGCAAGAGGGCCGAACGCGTGTGTACCTCGCGGCGTTGGTGGTCGTGGCCATGAGCGCATGGGGCATGACCCAAATGCAGACCACCGGGAACATTGTGGACGACCTGCCCAAGGAGGACCGGGTGTTGACCGACCTCGGCTGGTTGGAAGACCGGTTCAAAGGCGTCATGCCGTTCGAGGTGTTGGTGGACGGCGGCAAGCCAGGCCAAATCCTGAGCGCAGGCAACCTTCGCCGCATTGAGAAATTCCAAAACCTGCTGCAGGAGTACCCCGAGTTTTCGCGAAGCTTGAGCGCAGTGGATGCGGTGAAGTTTGGGGTGCAGGCGTTCTACGGGGGCGATGCGGACAGGTACAGGCTGCCCAACCGCCAGGAGCGGTCGTTCATGGGGCCGTACTTCCGCGGCAGCGAATCGGCCGCCTCTGACGTCGACGACGCCACGTCGGTGACCGCCAACTTTGTGGATTCGTCCAAGACGGTGACCCGCATATCAGCCAACATGGCGGACGTGGGCACGCTGGAGATGGAAGCGCTCATGTCGGAGTTGAGGCCCCGCATGGACAGCATTTTCCCGCCAGAACGCTACGACCTGACCATCACCGGTACGAGCATCGTGTTCTTGGAGGGCACCAACTACCTGGTGAAGAATTTGGCCATTTCCATGACGCTGGCCATCCTGGTCATCGCGGTGGTCATGGCCCTGTTGTTCAAGAGCGCTCGGATGGTGGGTATCGCCTTGATTCCCAACTTGCTTCCGTTGTTGTTCACGGCGGGTGTGATGGGGTGGACTGGCATTCCGATCAAGCCGTCGACCATCTTGGTCTTCAGCGTCGCCTTCGGCATCTCGGTGGACGACACCATTCACTTCTTGGCCAAATACAGGCAAGAACTCCAGGCCAATGGCTGGCACATCCCCAACGCGGTCCTGGCGGCGGTGAAGGAAACGGGTGTGAGCATGATGTACACGTCGATTGTGCTGTTCTTCGGCTTCTTGATGTTCGCCATGAGCGAATTTGACGGCACGCGTTCGTTGGGCATTTTGGTCTCGGTGACCCTCTTGGTGGCGATGTTCACCAACCTCATGCTGCTCCCGTCTCTGCTCATGAGCTTCGCCCAGTTCGTGACGACCAAGACCTTCAGCGAGCCGTTTTTTGACCTGCTCGACGAGGAGGAGGTCTTGGACATGCAGGCCCTTCAAGTCCAAAAAGGCACAAGCCCTGGGAAGGGGGAAGAACGGCACGAAGGGTTGCGTGGCCGGTCTTGAGTGATGGGGTCGCCTATCTTTGAGTTGTGAAAGGAATTGTTCTTGCCGGCGGCAGTGGGTCGCGTTTGTGGCCCCTGACCAAAGCAGTCAGCAAACAGCTGATGCCCATCTACGACAAGCCGATGATTTACCATCCGCTGTCAACCTTGATGATTGCGGGCATCCGGGACATCCTGATCATCACCACCCCAGAAGACGCCCCGGCGTTCCAACGACTGCTGGGCGACGGCTCGACTCTAGGGTGTTCCTTCACCTACACCGTCCAAGAAGAACCCAACGGGTTGGCGCAAGCGTTCGTGCTGGGCAAGGAGTTCATCGGCCAGGACAAAGTGGCCCTGGTCTTGGGCGACAACATCTTCTACGGCCGAGGCTTCGGTCGAACGTTGCGGGCCCACACTGACCCCGACGGCGCCATCGTGTTCGCCCACTTCGTGAACGACCCCGGACGCTACGGTGTGGTGGACTTCGACGAGGATGGCAAGGTCATCAGCATCGAAGAAAAGCCGGCCCAGCCCAAGTCCAACTACGCCGTCCCCGGGTTGTATTTCTACGACAACGACGTGGTGGCCATCGCCGAGGGTCTTGAGCCAAGTGCGCGGGGGGAATACGAGATCACCGACGTGAACAAAGCCTACCTCGACGCAGGCAAACTTCAAGTGGGCGTGCTCGACCGTGGGATGGCCTGGCTGGACACCGGCACCCATGCGTCGTTGATGCAAGCCTCGCAATTTGTCCAAGTCATCGAGGAACGCCAGGGGCTCAAAATTGGGTGTTTGGAAGAGATCGCCTGGCGCATGGGTTTCATCGACGATGCCCAGCTTGAGTCGCTCGCCCAACCGCTCTTGAAGAGCGGCTACGGCACCTACCTCATGAACATCCTGCAGCGCGGGTTGTGATTCACCTAACCTCCAAGCCATGAGCTCTTCCTCCCGTGAATCGCAGTGGCGCGACGCCCTGCAACAGGCCCTGACCGGCTTTCTCTCTGCTTACCCAGAAGGCGCCGCCGACGGCTTGTACGACCCCATTCACTACCTGTTGTCTTTGGGGGGCAAACGTATTCGACCCGTGCTGGCTTTGGCGGCATGCGAAGCCGAGGGAGGCGACGTGTCCGACGCCATGCCGTCGGCCATGGCGGTGGAGTTGTTCCACAACTTCACCTTGATGCACGACGACATCATGGACGAGGCTCCGTTGCGTCGTGGGCGCCCCACCGTGCACACGAAGTGGGACGACAACGCGGCCATCCTTTCGGGCGACGTCATGTACACCTTGGCGATGGAAGCGCTGGAAGGCACGCCGTCCCACGCGTTGGCCGGGGTGTTGTCGATGTTCAACACGACCGCCAGGGAAGTCTGCGAGGGCCAGCAATCCGACATGGCGTTCGAGTCCCGGGACGAGGTGGCGGTGGACGCGTATGTGGAGATGATCCGGCTCAAGACGTCGGTCCTGTTGGCCGCTTCCGCCGCCATGGGGGCCATGTGCGCCGGGGCGTCCAAGGCGCGCGTGGAGGCTTGGTACGCATACGGACTCAACGTGGGCTTGGCGTTCCAGATTCAGGACGATTTGCTCGACACGTTTGGGGAGAGCGGCAGCACGGGAAAGCAAGTGGGTGGCGACATTCTAAGCGACAAGAAGACCTTGCTGTGGCTCACCACCCAAGCCCAACCCGAAGGCCGCGAGGTGCTGGAAACATGGACCGGCGTGCAGCCGGCCTCAGGCACGGACCGCGCCGAGGCCAAAATCCAAGCCGTGCGCGGCGCGATGCTTGCGGCCGGCGCCGACCGCCTGGCTCGCGAGCGCATGGCTGCCCACGTGGAATTGGCGGTGGGTGCCTTGGGGAAATTGAACCTGTCTGAGGCGGCCGCTGCTTGGTTCGTGGGGTTGGCCGAGCACGTGACGTCTCGAAGCCACTGATTCGCGAAGCCGGGCGTATCTTTATGCGCGCAAAACGCCCCTGTCCTCATGGACCCTCTTTCTTTTTTGAGCAACGCCGAACCTGGTGCTCTCGATGCCATGTACGCTCGTTACCTGCAGGACCCCGAATCGGTGGACCGCTCGTGGCGACTTTTTTTTGCCGGATTTGACCTGAGCCGCGCCCAGTACGGCGAAGATGCCGCGTCTCCAGCGACCTTGAAGGAGTTCAAGGTGTTGGACTTGATCCACGGGTACCGCAGCCGGGGACACCTCTTCACCCAAACGAACCCCGTGCGGGCCCGACGGACCTACCTGCCCACCCTGGATTTGGCGCAATTCGACCTGAGCGAGGCCGACTTGAACACTGTGTTTCAAGCTGGCAGCGAAGTGGGATTGGGGCCTGCAACGTTGAAGGACATCGTGGCGCACCTCGAGGCGACGTATTGCGAATCGATCGGGATCGAGTACATGTACATCCGCCAGCCGGAGCGCTTGGCTTGGATCCGCGACCGCATCGAGTTGGTCAACCGCCCGCGCTTGGATGCGAAGGGCCGCAAGCACGTGTTGAAGAAGATCAGCCAGGCGACGTTGTTCGAGGAGTTCTTGCAGAAGAAATTTGTGGGCCAAAAGCGCTTCTCGCTTGAAGGCGGGGAAAGCTTGATTCCGGCCTTGGACGCCATGATCGAGTCTGGCACCACGCGCGGCGTGAAGGAAGTGGTGATTGGCATGGCGCACCGGGGCCGTTTGAGCACGTTGGCGCACATTTTGGGCAAGCCCTACGCCAACATCTTCAGCGAGTTTGAAGGCAAAGCGTACGACGACGACGGGCTTTTTGACGGCGACGTCAAGTACCACCTCGGCTACTCGCGCAAGCAAGTGGCGGACACCGGCGAAGAAGTGACCATCACCTTGGCCCCCAACCCCTCGCACCTCGAGGCGGTGGATCCCGTGGTGGAAGGCATCGCCCGGGCACGCATCGACGCCCACGGCGGCGACGAAGCCAGCGTCTTGCCCATCCTTATCCACGGCGACGCGGCCATCGCAGGCCAGGGTGTGGTGTACGAGGTGGCCCAAATGGCTGGCTTGGACGGCTACCGCACGGGCGGCACCGTGCACCTTGTGGTGAACAACCAAGTGGGCTTCACCACCAACTACCTCGACGCACGAACGTCGACCTATTGCACCGACGTGGCCAAGGTCACCCAAGGGTTGGTCTTTCACGTGAACGCCGACGACGTGGAGGCCGTGGTCCAAGTGATGAACATCGCCTTGGATTACCGCCAAACGTTCCAGCGCGACGTGTTCATCGACCTGTTGGGCTACCGGAAGTACGGCCACAATGAAGGCGACGAACCCAAGTTCACCCAGCCCAAGTTGTACAAGGCCATTGGGGCCCACCCGTCTCCGCGGGAGATCTACCTCCAGAAGCTCCTGGCCGACGGCTCGGTGACCGCCGAGGACGCGGACGCCATGAAGACGGCGCTGGGCGAGGCCATGGCGGCCGGATTCGAGGAAGCCAAGTCCATGGAATTGTCCGTGGTGGACGACTTCTTGAGCGAACTCTGGGAAAACTACCGGCCTGCCGAAGAACAAGAATTGACGTCGTCGCCCAAGACCGGAGTGGCGAAGAAGAAACTGGTCGATTTGGCGACACGCATGAGCACGTTGCCGGACGACAAGAACTTCTTCCGCAAGGTCAAAAAGCTCATGAAGGACCGCTTGGCCATGGTCGAACGCGACGAGCTCGACTGGGCCATGGGTGAGAAATTGGCTTACGCGACCCTCCTCGACGAGGGGCACCCCGTGCGCATCAGCGGACAGGACGTGGAGCGTGGGACGTTCTCCCACCGCCACGCCGTGGTCAAGACCGAAGACAGCGAGGAAGAGTTGATCATGCTCAACCACCTCAGCAAGGACCAGGCGAAACTCCAGATTTACAACAGCTTGCTTTCGGAATACGCCGTGAGCGGGTTTGAATACGGGTACGCCTTTGCGCAACCGGACGGCCTCACGATCTGGGAGGCGCAGTTTGGGGACTTCAACAACGGAGCCCAAATCATGTGGGACCAGTTCCTGAGCGCCGGAGAAGACAAGTGGCGCACCATGAACGGCCTGACCTTGTTGCTTCCCCACGGCTACGAAGGCATGGGGTCAGAGCACAGCAGCGGCCGCATGGAGCGTTTCCTTCAGCTCGGAAGTGGGGACAACCTGATTGTCGCCAACTGCACCACGCCTGCCAACATGTTCCACGTGTTGCGCCGCCAGGTGCACCGCCCCTTCCGAAAGCCGCTTGTGGTGTTCACCCCCAAGAAGCTCCTCCGTTACCCCAAGGCGGTGTCGTCCATGTCGGACTTGAGCACCGGTGGATTCCAAGAAGTCATCGACGACCCCAAGGCCAAGAAAGGCGCCGAGGTGGTGGTCCTGTGTTCTGGCAAGGTGTACTACGACTTGCTGGAGAAGTTTGGGGACAAGGCGCCCAAAAACATGGCTGTGGTCCGCGTGGAACAACTTCACCCGTACCCGGCGGATGCGGTGGCCCAAGCCATCGGCCGTCACGGCAACCCCAAGGTGGTGTGGCTTCAGGAAGAGCCCCGAAACATGGGGGCTTGGAGCTTCATGCACGAGCAATTTCACATCCACGGCCACGCGAACGTCCAGTACGTCGGGCGCGGCGCGAGCGCCAGCCCGGCCTCGGGTTCTCCGGCCGTTCACCAACAACGACACGACGCCCTGCTTGAAGAAGTGGTGGCGATGGCGAAATTTTGACCTTCACCTCAGCAACGATCTAGACCCATGCCCATCCTTGAAATGAAAGTCCCCAGCCCTGGGGAGAGCATCTCTGAAGTCGAAATCGCAGCATGGCTCGTGTCTGACGGCGACTACGTCGAAAAGGACCAAGCCATTGCAGAAGTGGATTCTGACAAGGCGACGTTGGAATTGCCGGCAGAAGCTGCTGGCGTCATCACGTTGAAATCTGAAGAAGGCGACGTGGTGCCGGTGGGTGGCGTGTGCTGCCTGATCAACACCGAAGCCGAGCGCCCTGCGGGCGCGCCGGCCCCAGCGCCCGCCCCGGCTCCGGCTGCTGCTGCTGCTGCCCCTGCGGCCCCAGCTCCTGCAGCTCCCAAGCCAGCGCCCGCCCCTGCGGCCGCGGGTCACGTGGCGGGACATGCTTCGCCCGCGGCGCGCAAGGCCATGGCAGACGCGGGATTGCCCGCGGGCTCTGTGCAGGGCACGGGCCGCGACGGCCGCGTGTTGAAGCAAGATGTGCTTGCCGCCTTGGCCGCAGGCTTCGACGCATCGAACGTCCGTTCAGGCTGGGAGGGCAGCCGCGAGACGCGCCGGGAGAAGATGAGCATGTTGCGCCGGAAGGTGGCCGAGCGTTTGGTCTCCGTGAAGAACGAGACCGCGATGTTGACCACCTTCAACGAGGTGGACATGAAGCCGGTCATGGACTTGCGCAAGAAGCACAAGGACGCCTTCAAGGAGCAATTTGGCGTGGGCCTTGGGTTCATGGGCTTCTTCACCAAGGCGGTGACCACGGCGCTCGCCGAGTTCCCAGCCATCAACGCCCAAATCGACGGCAAGGAGCTCATCTACCACGACTACGCGGACATCTGCATCGCGGTGAGTTCCCCCAAAGGCTTGATGGTGCCCGTGGTTCGCAACGCCGAAACCATGAGCCTGTCTGAAATCGAGGCGGAAATCAAGCGTTTGGCGATTCGGGCGCGAGACGGGGAGTTGACCGTGGACGAGATGCAAGGCGGGACATTCACAATCACCAACGGTGGGGTGTTTGGTTCCATGTTGTCGACGCCCATCATCAACCCGCCGCAAAGCGCCATTTTGGGCATGCACAACATCGTGGAACGACCTGTGGCCATCGACGGCAAAGTGGAAATTCGCCCCATCATGTACGTCGCGCTCAGCTACGACCACCGCATTGTGGACGGCAAGGAAAGCGTCGGCTTCTTGTACATGGTGAAAGAGATGATCGAGAACCCGGAGCGCATGCTCTTTGGGGGAAAGACCCCAACCGAAGTGCTGCTCGGGCTCTGAGCTTCCAAACCTTTCGAAACAACAAAGCGGGGCTCCCAGATGGGGGCCCCGCTTGCTTCAACCTGAAGCGTCGACAAACCAAAACCTTCTCGCGACGCTTCTCTCTTCAATTCATAGACCGTGCCAAACTCCGCTCAATAGCGGGCGAGCGACGAATCAATGTGTTCTTGCCAACCCAGGATGCCCCCACGGAGGTTGACCAAGTTGGTGTAGCCGTGGGCGTCTTCCAGTTGCCGGATGGCCTTGGCGCTTCGCACGCCTGAGCGGCAGTGAACCACCACAGGCACGTCCTTGGGGATCCGGGCGGTGCTTTCGACCACAGTGGCCAAGGGCACCAAGTCGCCCCCCATTTCTGCAATGCCAAATTCATAGGGCTCCCGCACGTCAATGAGGACATGCGTTTTGCCCTCGTCTTGCCAGGCCTTCAAGGTGTGGACGTCGATTTCTTGCACGTCGCGTTCTTGGGCCGCCGGCACCCCCACGCCGCAAAACTGCTCGTAGTCGATGAGGTCGGTTTGGGTGGGGTTTTCCCCGTTCAGCGGGTTGCGCGGGTCCTTCCGCACCTTCATCGTGCGTGTGGTGAAGGTGGTGGCGTCAAACAAAAACAGCCGGCCGCTCAGCGTGTCGCCCACGCCAGAAATGACCTTGAGCACCTCCAGGGCTTGGAGCGACCCCAAGATGCCTGGCAAGACACCGATCACGCCACCTTCAGCACAGCTCGGAACAAGGCCGGGAGGGGGCGGCGAGGGAAACAGGTCCCTGTAGTTGGGCCCCCGATTCCCGTCTGGCAGGAGTTGGTTGAACACCGAGGCCTGTCCCTCAAACCGGTAAATGCTGGCGTACACGTTCACCTTGCCTTCCAGCACGCATGCGTCGTTCACGAGGTATCGGGTAGGAAAGTTGTCCGTCCCGTCCGCCACGATGTCGTATTGCCGAACCAATTCACGGGCGTTGTCGCTTGTGAATTTGGTGTTGTGCACGTCGATTTCGATGTGCGGGTTCAACGAGGCCAGCCGTGCCTTGGCGGCTTCCGCCTTGGGCTGCCCCACGGACTGCACCCCAAAGAGGACCTGGCGTTGAAGGTTGCTGGCGTCGACCGTGTCGAAGTCCACCACCCCGATGCGCCCCACGCCGGCCGCGGCCAGGTAAAGGAGCAGGGGGGAGCCCAACCCGCCAGATCCAATCACCAGGACGCTGGAAGCCTTGAGCTTGCGCTGCCCCTCAATGTTGAATTCTGGAATGATGAGGTGCCGGCTGTAGCGCTCGAGCTCCTCTTTGCTGAATTGCACGTGGTCCATCTCGGTCAGGTCAAAGGATGGAACGACCCACGCCGCCGGCAATGGCGGGAATGATGCTCACGTCGTCCCGCCCGTCCAGCGGGGTGTCCTCTCCTTGAAGGGCGTGAATGTCTTCGTCGCCGACGTAGACCCGGATGAAACTGCGCAACGCGCCAGAGTCCTCAAAGAGGTGTGGCTTCAGTCCTGGGTGCGCTTCCGCAAGGCTGGCCAGCAGGGATTTGACGGTGTCCGCCGGCGCCGAGAAGGTGCCTTGGCCGTCGGTGAATTTGCGCAAGGGGGTGGGGATGATCAATGTGGGCATGATGAATGTGTTGTCAGATTTGGGGCTTGCAGGTCAAACGCGCCACGCGTCGGGCAGCGTCACCAGGGGTTCTTCTTGAAAGGTGCGGGAGTCGTCGAGTTGCCAACTGCGCACGTGGGCGGTGCCCTCCGGTTGCACGCTGACGATGAGGTAGCTGAAAAAGGGCATGGCCACAGCGAGGTCGTGTTCGCTTGGAATGGCCGGATGCAGGGGATGGCTGTGGTACACGCCCAAGAGGGTCAGGCCTTCCTTGGCCGCGTGTCGTTCGGCCTTCATGTAGTCCACATCGGAGATTTCAAACCGCCTGCGTTGGTCGCCTTCTTTGTGGTTGTCCACCGCCGTGGTCGCCGTGATGACCCGCTTGCCTTCTTCCTCGGCGCCATAAAAGAAGCCGCAGCATTCGTTGGGGAAGGCCGCTTCGGCGTGGGAAGTCATGCGTTCCAGGACGTCGGGTTGGATGTCAAGCTGCAACATGGTCAAGGCATCAGTTGGTCCAACACGTCGCTGTACTTGGAGGCGTCGTCGGCCAAGACGGTCACCACAACCCCTTCGTCCAGCGACTCGGCCACGCGAAGGGCCCCGGCGAGGTTCGCCGCCGCAGATGGACTCAGCAACAGGCCTTCTTCTTTCGCGGCGCGCACAATCATGTCGTAGCTCTCCGTGGTGGAGACGAGCATGGTGCGGTCTTGGATGGTGTGGTCGTAGATCTTGGGCACGCGGGCGGTCTCAAGGTGCTTCCAGCCCTCCAGCCCGTGCAGGGCCGTTTCAGGTTGCAAGGCCACCAACTCGATGTCAGGGTTGAATTTTTTCAGACCACGGCCTGTGCCGGTGAAGGTGCCTGTGGTGCCGAGGCCCGCCACAAAGTGGGTGATTTCACCGCGGGTCTCGTTCCAGATCTCAGGCGCCGTGTGCTCGAAGTGGGCCTTCCAGTTGGCTTCGTTGCTGTACTGGTCCACGTAGTGGTACTTCTCCGGGTGGGCCAAAGACATGGCCCGGGCCACTTCCTGGGCCCCGTCGGTGCCCTCGTACGGGCTGGTGAGCACGAGCTCCACGCCCAAGGAGCGAAGAATTTGTTTGCGTTCTTTCGAGGCATTCTCCGGGACGCACAACGTGACCGGAATGCCTGCCGCCGCGGCGAAGATGGCGTAGGCGATGCCTGTGTTGCCGGACGACGCGTCCAACAACCGGCGACCTTTGAGGGCGCCCGAGGCCAGGGCATTCCAAAGGATGTTGTAGGCAGGACGCGCCTTCACGCTTCCGCCGAATTGTTGCCACTCCAGTTTGGCATACACCTCCACCTCGGGCTTGGGGTTCAGGTGCACGATGCGGTGCAACGGGGTGTTGCCGACTTGCCAACGCAATTCGTCAAGGGCGGAAATTCTGGGGTCAAGAAGTGTGGCGGTCATCGGAAAATGGAATAAAAAAAGAAGCCCCCGTTACGAACGAGGGCTTCCTGAGGTTGCGTTTGAAGTTGACTTTATCCACGCATGCGCAAGCGGCCCCTGTCCGTCGGACAGTTGCAGCAACAACACATGTTTGTGGTCATCGTCATGAAACGAAGATAGATGAATTTTTGAAAAACCCAAACGAGCAGGTCTTTATCGTCGACGAATCTCACCTCAAGACGGCGAAGCGCTCCGCGTCCAACCGGAGCAGAATGCCCAACAACAGGGTGAAGCCCATCAACGAGGATCCGCCGTAGCTGAAGAAAGGCAGAGGAATGCCAATGACGGGCGCCAGGCCGATCACCATGCCGACGTTGACCAGGAAGTGCATGAAGAGGATGCTGGCCACCGCGTACGCGTACACCCGGGTGAATTGCGACCTCTGCCGCTCTGCGAGATGCAGAACACGCAGGATGAGGAACATGAACAACCCCACAACCCCGGCGCTGCCCAAGAACCCCCATTCTTCTCCCACCGTGCAGAAGATGAAGTCGGTCTCTTGCTCGGGCACGAAGCCATAGGCGGTCATGGGGCCTTGGGCCCAGCCCTTCCCGGTCCACCCACCCGAGCCGATGGCGGCTTTCGCGTGGCGGATGTTGTAGTCGGCGTCGGGGTTGTCGACGTCGATGCCGAAGAGCACGTGGATGCGCTCGCGTTGGTGTTTTTTGAGCACCTGTTCCATGCCCAAATGCAAGCCCGTGGAAAACGCCATGCCTCCCAGCAGGAGTGCGATGCCCCAACGGGACACGGCTTTCCTCCGGCGCGGCAGGGTGGCGGCCCGCACGAGGAGCAGGGCCAGGGTGCCGAGCAACGCCAGCGAAAGCAGGAACCACCAGAAACCCGACTCGTTGCCCAGGAAGGGGTACCAACTCTCCGAGGCGCCGAGCAGGATGGTCAGCACGGCCAGCACCAGCATGCCCACCCCGACCAAGAGGACGTTGCCGCTGAGCCCTTCGCGGTAGAGCACGAAGATGAAGCCCCCAAAAACCAACACCGTGCCGGCGTCAGGTTGGAGCAAGATGAGGCCCGCAGGCGCCGCAATCAACGCAAGGGTCTGCAGCCGGGTCTTGAACGTGCGCCACGGCCGGCCATCTCGGCTGAGGAACCATGCCAGGATGAGGGCGGTGGCGGTCTTGGCGAACTCGCTGGGTTGGATGCCAAAGCTGCCCACCCCAAACCAGGAACGTGCGCCGCCAACCTTCTTGCCCACCACAAGCACGGCCATGAGAAGGAGCATGACCGCGGCGTAGTGCACCACACTCGTTCGGATGTAGAACACCCCCTCCACCGCCAGCAGCCCCACCATGAGCACTGCACAGACGCCCATCCAAATCAATTGCTTGCCAGCCTTGCCGCCCATGTCCCACACGACCTCGGCCTCGGCTGTGGCGCTGACGATGTTCAACCAGCCCAGCACGACCAGAACCCCTACGGTCAAGAGGGTGGTCCAGTCCAAGCGTGCCGCCACGTTGAGGGAACGGCTGCTCATGGTGCGTCTTGGGGTTCTGGGTCGCCCGACGCGGCCTGGGTTTGTGCCAAGGTGACAGGGTCCACGAAGGTGGGGTCCAACGGGTACGTGGCCCCCATGACCCGCGACTCTCGGGCCTTGTTGTCGACGTCGCCTCGGATGTATTTCTCCACCAGGAGGCCGGCAATGGGTGCGGCCCATTCGCCTCCGGCCCCCGCATTCTCCACGTACACGCTCAAGGCAATCTGAGGGTTTTCCCTTGGGGCAAATGCCATGAAGACGCTGTGGTCGGGTTTGCCGTGGTTTTGGACGGTCCCTGTTTTGCCACACGTGGCAATCCCCGGGGTCAGGGCGCGACGACCGGTTCCCGAAGGGTCTTCAATCACGTCCTGCATCGCGTCCAGGATGGCCGTGAAATGGACCTCGTCTACGTCGACCTCCTGCCTGACTTGCAGCGCTTCGGGTTTGCCCTTGCCCCCGATGTCGCGGATGAGGTGCGGCTCCATGTACCACCCGCGGTTCGCCATGATGGCGGCGAGGTTGGCCATGTGCATGGGGGTGGCCAGCAGCTCGCCTTCCCCGATGCTGATGGAGTAGATGGTACGGAAGGTCCAATGGCGCCGGCCGTAAATGTTGTTGTAGTAGGTCGTGTCGGGGACCAAACCCGACCCCGTCCCAGGCACATGACCTCCGAGGTCGGTGCCAAACCCGAAGTCCTTGACACGCTCCGTCCACCAGCCCAGCCCCAACCTGGCGTTGTCGAATTTGTCCTTGTCCGGGTGCTGGTTGACCATCCGACGCATGACGTCGTAGAAGTAGGGGTTGCAGCTGTGCACCACCGCCCTTCTCAGGTCGTCTTGGGTGTGCGCGCCGTGGCAGCCAATGATATCTCGGTTGCAGACGATGTGCGTTCTGGGCGAGATCACACCTTGCTGCATGCCGATGAGGCCTTGGACCATTTTGAAGATGGAGCCCGGACGGTAGGTGCCTCGGACCGCGCGGTTGTACAGGGGCTTCCACGGGTGCTTCGCCAAACTGTCGTACGCCGCCCCCCGGCTCGTTCCGGTGAGCAGGTTCCCGTCAAACGAAGGGGCCGACACGAAGGCCAAGACCTCGCCCGTGGAGGGTTCCAGGGCCACGACGGCGCCGCGCTTGCCGCGCATCAGGTCCTCGGCGTACCGCTGCAATTCGGCGTCCAGCGTGAGCGTGAGGTCGTCGCCTGGGACAGGCAAGGAATCGAGCTCGGTCAAGGTGTTCCGCACGTTGTTGCGCACGTCCACGAGGTGGTGTCGGATGCCAGGGGTTCCGCGCAAGTCCAGTTCGTGCAGGCCTTCAATCCCGGACTTCCCTTTGTAGTCGCCCAGCCGGTAGCGGGCGTCGTCGTTCATGTCTTGGCGGTCGACTTCGCGGAACTCGCCCACGATTTGGCTTGCAATGCCAAAGACATTCTCTCGCACGGGCTTCGTCCGAATGGACAACCCCGGGTATTTCCAAAGTTCCGCACTGAGCGCCGCGTACTCCTCGGCGTTGAGCTGGCGAAGCAGCGGCGAGGCCTTGTACCTCGAGTAGCGTCGGGCCTTGTTGAGCCTGGCCACCAAGTTGTCTTTCTCGAGGGACAGCAGCATCGCCAACGCCGCGGTGTCCACACCGGCCATGGCCCGCGGCACCACCATCAATTCGTACCCTGGGACGTTGTTCACGAGCAACTCGCCGTGACGGTCCAAGCAAAGACCTCGGGTGGGGTGAAGCAGCTCTTGTTCCTCGGTGAGGCGCTCCGCGCGGTTGCGGTACTCGTCCGTGGTGACCTGCATTTGGAACAGACGGATGATGAAGACCAATCCGACGGCCAACACCATGGCGCCGACGATGCGTTGACGGCCAGAAAGGTGGTTGCCATTCAACTCCATGGGTAGGCGCTTGCGGCCCCACCTGACGCACGTCCCGGGCGGTTGAACAAGCCCTGCAACAACAGGAACACGCCCACATTCAGGCCCGTGGACACGGCCGTTTCCGCCAGGGTTCGGCCCATGAGGCCCCATCCGTTTTGCAGACCAAACAGCACCATCCAGTGGATGGCAAGCCCAAAGGCCACGAACACGGCGTAGCGACCCCATCCGTCTTGGTGGGGGTTCATGACGTGCCCTTGCCGGAGGCCGTCCCGCGATTCCATGGCGGCGATCAGCGACGGGTAGGCCATGCCCAAGGTGGTGCATGCCGCCAAGTGCATGCCTCCGGTGAAGCACACCACGTCCATGACGGCCCCGGTGCCTGCGGCCACCACGAGGTAGGCGGTGGGGGACCACCCCACAGGCATCCGAAACAGCGCGTAGAGGTGCACGGCCAACAACCCGTAGCCTCCCCAGAAGATGCCAAAGCGGAACAGCAGGACTTGGAACACAGTGGCCCACGCCAAGGTCCACAGAAGTGGGATCCCGGGGTTCATGGTTGCGGGGCTTGGGTGTTCAACAACTCGTCAATCCTGGCGTTGCGTGCAGATGCCAAGCACACCACGTGTCGGCTTGCGGGAAAATTGGCGCCCAGGGTCGCGGTCAGGGTTTGGAATTCATCCGCCCCGCTCCGAGCCACGTCTTCCACCGTTCCCACCGGGATGTCCGCCGGGAAGACCCCATCGTGGCCTGTGGTGAACACCGTGTCTCCGGGCAAGACCAATTGGGCGAGCGGCACGTCCATCACCGAGGCGCGTCGCACGTCGCCCTTGCGCGCCAAAAGCCGCACGGCTTGCCCTTTTCGCCCGACGCGCACACTCCATTGGGCGTCGGGGTGCGTGAGGGTGAGGACCAAGCTTTCGTGGGCGGTGGTGTCCACGATTTTGCCTGCGGCGTGTCCCAACGACAGCACGCCTGCACCAGGCGCCAAGCCGTCCTGTCCCCCGCGGTTGAGCACCATCCAAGGTGACCCCTGCCAACCTGGGCTTCGAAGCACTTGGGCATGGGAAGAAGTCCAAGGGGTGGCACCGGGCTCGCGCAGTCGCTCCACCGTGGCCCGCAACCGGGCATTTTCGAGCATCACCAGTTCATTGGCTTCCACCAATTGGGCCCAGTCGCTCACTTGGCCCAGGGTCTCCAACCAGGAGCCTGAGGCGCGCAGCGACCACTTGGACATGGCCGTGCGTTGGTGGCTGTACGTCGTGCTCATCCAGCCCAACGCGACCCCCCACAGACCCAAGAAGAGGAGCCAGCGGTGGGTTCGTGCGAGAAGGGCCAAGAGGTTCCGCACGGCCCTGGGATCAGTTGCGCATCAAGAAGGGGAAACGGTCGATGTTCTTCAGCGCGATGGCGGTGCCTTTCGCCACGGCGTGAAGCGGATCGTCCGCCACGTGCACAGGGAGTTTGGTCTTGTGCTGGATGCGCTTGTCCAACCCGCGCAGCTGGGCCCCGCCTCCGGCGAGGTAGATGCCCGTCTTGAAGATGTCGGCCGACAGCTCGGGTGGCGTGTTCTCCAGCGCGCTGTGGATGCTTTCCTCAATCTTGGAGATGCTCTTGTCGAGCGCGCTCGCGATCTCTGAGTAGGTCACCACGATTTCCTTGGGGATGCCCGTGATCAAGTCGCGTCCATGAACGGCGTAGTCCTCGGGCGGATTTTCCAACTCGGTGAGGGCAGACCCGACGGCGATTTTGATTTGTTCTGCAGTGCGCTCCCCAATCAGGATGTTGTGCTGGCGGCGCATGTAGTCTTCGATGTCGTGGGTGAACTCGTCCCCAGCGACGCGGATGTTGGTGTCGGTCACGATGCCGCCCAAGGCAATCACCGCGATCTCTGAGGTGCCACCTCCGATGTCGACAATCATGTTGCCCATGGGCTCTTCCACGTCGATGCCGATGCCGATGGCCGCCGCCATGGGCTCGTGGATGAGGTACACCTCCTTGCCGCCGGCGTGCTCCGCGCTGTCTTTCACGGCGCGCTTCTCCACGTCCGTGATGCCGGAGGGGATGCAGATGACCATGCGCAGGGTGGGGTTGAACCAAGACTTCTTTCCAGAGATGAGCTTGATCATCCCTTTGATCATCTGTTCCGCAGATTCAAAATCCGCGATCACGCCGTCCTTGAGCGGGCGGATGGTCTCGATGTTCTTGTGGGTTTTCCCATGCATTTGTTGGGCCAAGCGACCAATGGCCACCACGTTGCCCGTCATTCGGTCCTTCGCCACGATGGAGGGCTCGTCCACCACCACCTTGTCTTGGTAGTAGATGATGGTGTTTGCCGTGCCCAAATCCATGGCAATTTCCTGCGTGAAAAAGTCGAACAATCCCATACCCTAAAGGTAGACGGGTGGGCCCGTCACGCCGCGCCCATTCAGGGCAATGTGCGCCGATGGTTGATAAGTTTCACTTTGGCCCCAACACGCCGGTGTCAGTTGCCAACGGGTGTGAAATCAGTGGCGGAAGTGACGCACCCCGGTGGTGTACATCGCAAGGCCACGTGCGTCGCAGGCGTCGATGCTTTTTTGGTCGTTGATCGAGCCTCCAGGTTGGATGACCGCCACCACCCCAGCGTCGGCCGCGAGCTCCACGCAATCTGGGAAGGGGAAGAAGGCGTCCGAGGCCATGCTTGAGCCGTTCAAGTCAAATCCAAAATTCTTGGCCTTCTCCACAGCTTGCTTCAGCGCGTCGACGCGGCTGGTTTGGCCGGTGCCGCTGGCCAAGAGCTGGCCGTTCTTGGCGAAGACCACGGTGTTGGATTTCGTGTGCTTGACGAGCTTCAATGCGAACAACAAGTCCTCCGCGCTCTCGGGCCGGGCGGTTGCCGTGGTGCACGTCCAGGTCTCGTCCGCTTCCATGCCGTTGTCGCGTGCTTGGACCAAGTACCCATTCAGGGCAGACCGCACAGTTGACTTGGGCAAGTCGCCAGGCTGGCGTTCGAGGAGGATGCGGTTCTTCTTCTGGGACAACACGGCGAACGCGTCGTCGTCGAACCCAGGGGCAATGACCACTTCGCAGAAGAGCTCGTGGATGTGGTTGGCGGTGGCCAAATCAACGGCCCGGTTCGCGATCAACACGCCTCCGAAGGCGCTCGTTGGGTCGCCAGCCAAGGCGTCGGCGTAGGCTTGGGCCAAGGTCTCGCGGGTGGCGCATCCGCAGGCGTTGTTGTGCTTGAGGATGGCAAACGTCGGCGCGTCGTCCTTGAATTCCTCCATCAACTGCACTGCGGCGTCCACGTCCAAGAGGTTGTTGTAGGACAGCGCTTTTCCGTGCAAGGGCTTGAGCAGCCCGTCCAAGTCGCCGAAGTATTGGCCAGCCTGATGTGGGTTCTCCCCGTAGCGCAGGGTGCGGCTTTGGGGCACGCTCAGGTTCAAGGTGTCCACGCTGCCCTTGTCGAGGCTCGACCCGCTGAGGTGGGCGTGGATCATGGTGTCGTAGTGCGAACTCACACGGAACCCGCGTGCCGCGAGGGCCTTGCGCTCTTCCAAGCTGGTCACGCCGTCGCGCTTCAGGATGTCGACCAGCGTGCCGTAGTCGTTCATGGACGGCACCACCACCACGTCGTTGAAGTTCTTGGCCGCGCCGCGGATGAGGGCGATGCCTCCGATGTCAATTTTCTCGACGATGTCGGCCTCCGAGGCGCCGCTTGCGACGGTGGCTTCGAAGGGGTAGAGGTCCACGATGACGAGGTCGAGGTTGGGCAGGTTGTACTCCGCCATTTGGGCTTGGTCGCCTTCGTGGTCGCGGCGGTTCAAAATCCCCCCAAACACCTTCGGGTGCAAGGTCTTGACGCGCCCTCCCAAAATGGACGGGTAGTCCGTCAGCGATTCCACAGGCACCACCTCGGCGCCCATCGCCTCAATGGCGGCTTGCGTCCCCCCGGTGGAGTAGATCGTGACGCCCAGGCGTTTCAATTCGGCCACAATGGGTTCCAAACCGTCTTTGTGGAAGACCGAGATGAGGGCAGATTTGATGTGGCGGGCGTCTGACATGACCTGAGAAATGCGGGGTTTTTGAAAGGCGCAAATCTACGATGCAGTAGCTTCGTTGCATGCTGTGGTTTCGGTTGTTTCGAGAGAGTTTGTCCTTCGCGTGGCACGCGATTTGGACCAACCGCCTGCGCACCTTCCTGAGCTTGCTCGGGGTGATGGTCGGCATCTTCGTGATCAGCGCGGTGTTCACGGTGGTGGACTCGCTGGAAACCGAGCTGCGGGACACGTTCAACATGCTGGACGACGACGTGCTGTTTGTGACCAAATGGCCGTGGTCCGCCGGGGGCGATTACCCGTGGTGGAAGTATGTGCAGCGCCGCCCGCCAACCGAGCGTGACCTCGAGTTGCTGATGCCGCGTTTGACGCTGGCCTCGGCAGGCATGTACCAGTCCAAGACCTTCCTCGATGCGGAGGCGGGAAACAACCGGATGCCTGGGGTGGTCGTGGGTGCAGGTTCGCACCAGTACGACCAGGTCATCAGTTTGAACATTGTGCACGGCCGCTACTTCAGTGCGAGCGAAAGCGCGGCCGGCAGCCCTGTGGCGGTGGTGGGGTATGAGGTGGCCCAGCAGTTGTTTGGACGCCACAATGCGGTGGGCCAAACCTTGAAAGTGCGCGGCATCCGCATCGAAGTCATCGGCGTGCTCGGCCAGGAAGGCGAGAGCGTGGTGTCCACAGGGCTGGACGAATTCATGCTCGTGCCGTCGGCCTTCGCGCCGCGCATTTACGATTCGCGCGCCGACGACAACGCCCAAATCGCCATCAAGGCCAAGCCCGGCGTCGACATGGCGGCCTTGGAGGACGAACTCGTGCAGCAGCTTCGAGCGGTGCGGCGCGTGCGTCCCGGACGCGAGGACGATTTCTCCGTGAACCGCATGGAAATGCTGACGGGCATCTTGGACAGCATCTTCACCAACCTCGCGGCCGGCGGCTGGTTCATTGCCATTTTCGCCATCCTCGTGGGGTGTTTCAGCATTGCCAACATCATGTTCGTGTCGGTGCGTGAACGCACCAAAATCATCGGCGTCCAAAAGGCCATCGGCGCCAAGAACGCCTTCATTTTGATCCAATTCTTGTTCGAGGCGGTGACGCTGTGTGTGTTTGGCGCGCTGCTGGCGCTGCTGGCGATCCAAGTCTTGGTGTGGGGCGTCAACCTCGCCGACGTGGGCATGACCTTGCACATCGCCCCCAAACGTGTGCTCATTGCCTTGGCGGTGGCCGTCACGTCGGGTCTTGTCGCGGGCCTTGCGCCCGCCCGTCAAGCCGCACGCATGCCTCCTGTGGAGGCGATGCGCACGTCTTAAAAGTTCATGGCCAACCCCACCCGCACCGAGTAGGGCGGAAGGGTCACCCCGGTCGTGGCGTTGCTCGTCACGGTGCCGTCGGGTCCAATGGTGAGCCGGTCCGCGTCGGCCACTTGCACCACGTTGCCTCCGTCCAAGTGACGCATTTCGCCGTACCGTGCAGTGAGGAAAGTTCGTTCGCCCATTTGGACGCGGGCCCCCAAGGCGTAGCCGTAACTGAAGTTGGCCGAGAAGAAGGGCACGTCGTTCACCGGGGTGAAGTCGTCCGAGCCGTGCGCCGTGAACCGAGCACCCAAGAGCGACCCTCGGGCGCCCACAAATCCTTCGGCGAAGGGTTGGATTTTGGCCCGCTGAAACAGCGTGAAGCGCAACAGGTAGTGGGCGTGCACCAGTTGGTTCCGGACCCGCAGCTGTCCTTCCAGCGGCGCTTTGCCGTCTTGGACCACAAAGGCCGTTGTGTCGAACCCACCCATGGGTTGGAACCCGATGTCGAATCCCCCGTCCAACAGGCCGTGGCGGTCGTGCTTCATGTACGTCAAGGCAAACCCAAACGTCGGGTCGTCCAACACCGAGTCCACCTCACCGCCTTGCCAGTCGGAAATCAGGTGGAACCCCACGTGCCGCCATTTGTCCAGCAGCAAGATGTCGGCCTTGGTTTCAGGAGCGTTTTCGGGCTGCGTGG
>CALKFF010000007.1 GCA_938084585.1 uncultured Flavobacteriales bacterium | reverse complement strand
CCTCTGAATTGGCCGCTGCCGCTGAAGCAGAAGCTGCTGCCGCTGCCGCCGAAGCTGCTGCTGAAGAAGCACCTGCTGCTGAAGAAGCGCCTGTTGCTGAGGAAGCGCCTGTTGCTGAGGAAGCACCTGCTGCTGAGGAAGCGCCTGCTGCTGAGGAAGCGCCTGTTGCTGAGGAAGCGCCTGCTGCTGAGGAAGCGCCTGCTGCTGAGGAAGCACCTGCTGCTGAGGAAGCACCTGCTGCTGAGGAAGCATCTGCTGCTGAGGAAGCACCTGCTGCTGAGGAAGCACCTGCTGAAGAAGAAAAGAAGGACGACGCCGAAGCGTGATTTGTCTGAATGGATACGAAAGGGCCGCCTGCGCGGCCCTTTCTTTTTGCCCCAAATTCTGACCTTTGCATCATGACCCAGGACAACTGCTTTTTGCTCGGCAAAATCACCAAACCGTACAGCTTCAAAGGTGAAGTGGTCCTTTGGATGGATGTGGACGATTCAGAGCCTTATGAAGGGGTGGACACCTTGTGGCTTCCTCAGCAAGGGATTTTGGTCCCCTACGCGGTGGAATCCCTGCGGCGCAACAAAGATCGTTTTGTGGTGCGGCTTGCCGATGTAAGCACCGAAACCGCGGCGAAGCAACTGTCAGGCAAAGACGTGTGGCTGCCGCTGGCCGAGATGGCTCCCATGGAAGACGGGAAATTCTACTTCCACGAGGTGCAAGGTTGGACGGCCATCGACCGCAGCACTGGCGAAGCTGTGGCGACCATCGTGCATGTGGTGGACCAAAGCGCCTACCCCATGTTGGAGGTGGAGTTCGACAACGGCAACCAAGGATTCATTCCCTTGCCTGACCATGTGAAGGTCGATGTGAAGCGAGAAGAACGGAAACTCGTGTTGGACCTTCCAGAGGGCCTGCTGGATGTATACCTGTCCAACGATGGCGACAATGGAGATGAGGAGGACGACGGGTTTGAATGGACCGGAGAAGGCTGAGATTCCGCTCTTCCACATCCTGCCGGACGTTGGTGTGGACAAGTGGCCGTCCAAGGCCCGTGGATTCATGATTTTTACCGGCTAGCTTGAGGGCATGGCCACACCTCCTGCACCCAAACGACTCCAAAAGACATCCTCATCCAAACCAGCCCCCTCTGCCAAGGCCAAGGGAAAGCCAGCAATTTCAGGGAAGGTGACAACCAAAATCTTTGTGCTGGACACATGCGTGTTGTTGTTCGACCACACGGCGCTGAAGAATTTCGAAGACAACAAAGTGGCCCTGCCCATCACCGTCCTGGAAGAGCTGGACCGGTTCAAGGTGGGAAACGAGTCCAAACATTTCGAGGCTCGGGCTTGCATCCGGGCGTTGGACAAGCTCATCCAAGACCATGCAGTGCACGAATGGGTCCCCCTGGACAACGGCCAGAATGGGGCATTGAAAATTGTCATGGACCACAGTTGCGCAGGGGCGGTCACCAACACGGTGTTCTCGGAGCACACCAACGACCACAAAATCTTGGACGCCGCGTTGTGCTTGCAGGCCCAAGAACCAGACTCCAAGGTGGTGTTGGTGTCCAAAGACATCAACCTTCGGCTCAAGGCCAAGGCGCTGAACCTGCCTGCCGAAGATTACCAAACCGGCAAGGTCAAGGACAACCGTCACATGTTCACGGGCAAGACCACGCTCGAGAACATCGACTGTGATGTCATCCGCCGCATGCACGTAGATGGCCAAAGCCGCAAGGTGTCGGCGCTGGGCAACGCCAGGGAGAACAACCACTTCTACGTCCTGAAAGACGGTTCTGCCTCAGCCATGGGCTATTTCAACGAACAGAAACGCGCCATCACGCGGGTGGACAAGACGTACGCATTTGGAATCAAGCCGAGGAATGCGGAGCAAGCGTTCGCACTGCATGCCATTCAAAACCCCGACGTCAACCTTGTGACGGTGTGCGGGGTCGCCGGGACAGGCAAGACGCTTTTGGCCTTGGCCGGCGCCCTGGAGCAACACAAGCGCTACGACCAAATCATTTTGGCCAGGCCGATTGTGGCGCTGAGCAACAAGGATTTGGGCTTTCTTCCAGGCGATGCCGAGGAGAAGATCAACCCTTACATGCAGCCGCTGTTCGACAACTTGAAGTTCATTCAGGGGCAATTCGGACCCAACGAACGGAAGTACCGCCTCATCGAGGACATGAAAAAGGACGGCAAAATCACGATTTCACCGCTCGCCTACATCCGAGGTCGCTCGCTGTCCAACGTCGTGTTCATTGTCGACGAAGCCCAAAACCTGACACCGCATGAGGTGAAAACCATTGTGACGCGTGCCGGTGAAAACACGAAAATCATCCTGACTGGGGACATCCGCCAGATCGACACGCCCTACCTCGACGAGCAATCCAACGGACTGACGTACCTCATTGACAGGTTGCGTGGCAAAGACCTCTACTGCCACATCACGTTGGAAAAAGGCGAACGATCGGCGTTGGCCAATTTGGCCAACGACCACCTTTGACGCTCAACGCCGCACGACGCGCTGCACCCAAGGCTCGCCCGAGCCATGGGCTTTGAACAGATACGTTCCGCGCACCTGCGGCAACTCCAAAGACATCCGCGATTCACATGCCCCATGGGCGATTCGTGAACCGTCTGGAGCATAAAGTTCCCACATGCCGTTGGCCAAGTGCTGCGGCGCCTGCACCGTCACGCGGCCGTCTGTCGTCGGGTTGGGATACAACCGCCCTGCCGCCGTCAACGACGTTTCCTGCACATTGGACGTGACAGGAATCGTCAAAGACAACTCCGAAACCAACTCGGGGGCAGCTCCTTGAGCTTCGAACAGGGCCTTGAACGCCTGGATGGTGCTGTCTTGAACATCGAACATGGGGTTGACCCAACGCGGGGGCATCGCTTGATACCACACACGAACGTCGACATCGACATTGGAACCCAGCGGCAGGTCGGCCATCATGTCGTAGGTCACCCGGTCTTTGCCTGCACCCGCATTCTCGGTGAAATCCAAATCGGACAGCGCCTGCCCCTCCACCCTCGTGGTGTCGTACACGGGATGGTCCAACGAGAAACCCGACGGCAACAACCGGTTGTCTTTCGCAGAACCTGCAGCCCGTTCCAGCACGTTGGTGGGTGCGCCGGTGACGTCCACCGCCACCAATTCGTAGACCTGCACGTCGTGTTCTTGTGAGATGACGTCGAAATGGGGCTCATACGTGTCCAATCCGCCTTCATCCACCCCGTGGAGAAACCCGCCCTCGGACCACCGGCCGTTGTGCCACAAGGTGTCTCCTCCCTGCTTGGCCACCACCTCGATCCAAGCGCGACGCGCCGGGTAACCGGAAGGGAATTTGTGCCCAGCCTTGTTCTCCACCTCCAAGGTCAAGGTGCCCAAGCCATCCACCCACTCCGCCTGAAGGGCCTCAAGGCCCACAGTTTCCTCTCGAAGCAATTGCCGCGTCCAGGCCAGCGTGCTGTCGAACTGAGACTCACTTGCAGCCAACCCGAGCAGCTCGGTGTTGTCGCGCATGATCTCCAACATTTGGGCGTTGCCCCCCACCAGAATGTGCTTTCGGTAAGGCGCACGTGGCCCCAGAGACGCCTGTCCGGACGCGATGATGACACCACCGTCCACCAGCGGCATGTGACAATCCTGGCAATCTTTGGGCGTGTCCCCGTCGTCGGCAAATGCCGAATTCAGCCACTCGTGGTAGGTGGCCTGCTCCACGTAGTCTTGCCCCGTCAAGTTGCCTTCCATGTCGGCCGTGTGCGTGACCAAAGAGTGGCACCCAGCACACGCCTCAGACCCATCGAGGTGCGCCCCGTATTGGATGTTTTGGTAAGGCGTGTACAACTGCATGGGCGCTTGTTGCAACGGCGCATCGTCCTTGCCTGCACCATATGGACCGTAGATGGTCAGCGAATCAAATTCGAGTTCCCCGCTGAAGGCGTTGCCCGCGGTGGGCGCTTGTTGGTGGCATGCCACGCAACTGACGCCGTCCAGGGCCAGGCTGTCCTGGAACACTTGGGCCATGCTGTAGTGCGTTTCCCCCAAGTGATGGGCGTTGAAATGGCCCAAAGGCGCGTGGCAAGACGTGCACTTGTCTTCAAGTTCCAACTGATGGCTGGGATTGACGGCCACCTCGTGGGCCACCTTGGCCCGCCAGAAAGGATCCTTGGCGCTGTTGCCCATGAGCGAGCTCATCCATTGGTCTGTGGGATTGACATCCTCGCCAGCTGCACTCACATTGGCAAGGCCGGCTTGGTCATGACCATGGCATCCTGCGCACACACCGCTGCCCGTGAACAAGGCGTTGGACGAATCAGGCAGCGCCGCATATGCCGTGAGGAAGGCACGGCTGTGATACGGGTTGCCTTGCTCGTGCAACCCCTCTGGCCTCAAAGACCAAGACGCAAGCACAACAACACCAGCTCCAGCCAAGGCCCAAAACCGTCTCGTCGCGTGGCTTCTCATTTCACTTGCAAGTTGCACCCGTTCCTGTGAACATCAGAGGATGCGGACCTTGAGAACCACGGTTTTGCCCATGTGTTCATTGATTCGATCTGCAATGTCCTGCTTCGCATGCTGGAATTCTTCCTTCAAAGGGCCGCTGTCAAGCATGCAAACCAACGTGCCGTCGCGCTGCAACCGAAGCTTCCGGGTCCGGTTTTCAACGGCCTGGCCAAACACCTCTGCCCACACCTTGCGCACGTCCATTTCCTGCATCTTTCCATCCATTCGGGACACTTTCATGAAGTGTTGGATGACGTCGGCCAGCGGCCTCGAGCTGTTTTCTGCGCGCTCGTGGTCGGCGGAGGTGCGCAGGGGTGGGCGCTTTCTCCTCATGAGCCTTCAGATTCTAAGGGGCTCACCTCCCCTCCTTTCACTTCAAAAACCTTGACATCCGCTCCCGTTTGCTCAAACATGGCAGGAATCCGACCAAGGTGGGTGTCTGTGATGAACACCTGGCCAAACGCCCCGTTGGTCACCCTCCGCATCAACGCTTCCACCCGCTTTTCGTCAATCTTGTCGAAGATGTCGTCCAACAACAACACGGGCTTCACACCCGTGGCCTGTTCGATGAAGGCGAATTGCGCCAACCTGAGGGACACCAAGAACGACTTCTGTTGGCCCTGGCTGCCAAATTTGTTGAGCGCGTGATCTCCCAATTTGAACACGACGTCGTCCTTGTGCACGCCAACAGTCGTCCGACGCAACCGGCGGTCGTCGTCTTGGGCTTGCTCCATCATCTCCTCAATGGCTGGGGCGTCTCCCACCATGTGGGTCTTCAACAACAGGGACACCGCCTCTCCCCCACCTGAAATCTCCTCGTAGGCGGACAAGAATCCGGGCAGAAAGTCGTCCATGAATGTGGTCCGCGCCGCAGCAATCTTGGCCGCTTTCGGGGCCATTCTGGCGTTCCAAGAAGAAAGCATGGTCGCGTCGAACGTCCTGTTCTCGGCGAAGTACCTAAGCAAGGCATTGCGTTGTGCAAGCGACTTGTTGACGTCGATGAGGGCTTCCAAATACCCCCTGTCGTACTGGCTGATGACGGCGTCCAGCCACTTCCGTCGCATTTCGCTTCCGTCGTGGATCAGTGCGGCGTCGTCTGGGGCAATCATCACCGCCGGGAACAAACCGATGTGGTCCGCCAGCCGGGTGTACGGTTTGTCGTTGCGCTTGAACTGCTTTTTCGTGCCACGTTTCAATCCACAACTCACACGCTCTTGAACGTCCAGACGTTCAAAATCGCCTTGCACCAACATGAACGGCTCGCCATGGGCGATGTTCTGGCCGTCGATGGGGTTGAAATAGCTCTTGCAAAAACAGAGGTAGTGCACGGCGTCCAGCACGTTGGTCTTGCCGCTTCCGTTGTCCCCGAGAAAGCAATTCACCTGATTCCCAAGCACCAAGTCCGCCCCTCGGTGGTTCTTGAAATTGACCAAATGAAGTTCCTTCAAACGCATGGTGCGAATTTCTTATTTTTGGGCTCCATTACACAATTACGATGGCGAAGAATACCAACCAAGACGAAACCATGCTCGACGTGGAGGAGCTGTACAGCAAATCCGAAAAATTTGTCGACGACAACAAAAAGCAATTGAGCCTGGGCCTTGGCGCCGTGGCTGCGGTGATCCTGGTGGTCATCGGCTACAGCAGCTTGATTGTGGCCCCCAAGAATCACGCTGCAGAAGAAGCGTCGTTCATGGCGGAACACTACTTCTCCAAAGACAGCGCTGACCTCGCCATGTTGGGCGACGGCTTGAGCGCCGGCTTGGAGGAAGTGCTGAACGACCACAACGGCACCCCTGCCGCAGCGCGTGCCGCCTTCCAATTGGGCATCATGCACCGCGACGCCGCCCGTTTTGACGAAGCTGTGGAGGCGTTCAGCCAGGCTGGGTTCTCCGACGACGTGTTTGGTCCCCTGGTGGACGCCAACCTCGGCGACTGCTACGTGGAACTCGGCGACCTCGACGCCGCCCAAAGCCACTTCGCTTCTGCCGCCAGCGCCGCCGGTGCGGGTTTGGCTGCGAACGCCCTCGCCCCCATGTGCGCTTACAAGCAGGCCCTCGTATTGATTGAACTTGGCAACACGTCCAAGGCACAACGCGTGTTGGAAGATTTGGCCTCAGACTACCCGAACTCGACGTACGCGTCCAGCGCAACGGGTTTGGCCGCCTCTCTTTGACGAATGGCGACCGCAGGTCACAACCTCAGCGAACACGAGTCCTCGGACTTGCCCAACGGTGCCCACTTTCGAGTGGGCATTGTTGTGTCTGAGTGGAACAAAACGTACACCGAGCGCATGATGCAAGGCGCGAAGGACCTGCTGGTCTCTGCCGGCGTCCAGCCTGAACACATCCGCGTGTCTTGGGTGCCTGGCAGCTACGAGCTCGCGTTGGGCGCCAAGTGGCACACCGACCGCGACGACGTGGATGGCGTGATTGCCATTGGGAGCGTCATCCGCGGGGAAACCGCGCATTTCGACTACGTGTGCAGCGGTGCAGCCCAAGGCATCATGGACGTGAACCTCTCCTCCGGCAAGCCGGTCATGTTTTGCGTGCTCACCGACGACAATGAAGCCCAAACTGAAGCCCGCAGCGGTGGCGTCCATGGCAACAAGGGCGTGGAAGCGGCCGTGGGCCTTCTTCACATGCTCGCGCTCAAGCGCACCCTCACTTCATCCTGAACACCCCTCCCCATGTCCCTTCGACTTCTTTGGACCGCGGCCATGCTGGCCACTACCGTGACTTCAGCTTTGGGCCAATACCCAGGCTGGCAACAAGCCGTGTCGTACGACATGCAAGCGACGCTGGACACCGCTTCTCACCAATACCAGGGTGTGGCCAAAGTCACGTACAAGAACAACAGCCCGGAAACCTTGGACAAGGTGTTTTGGCATTTGTTCTTCAACGCTTTCCAACCTGGCAGTATGATGGACGTCCGCTCACGCACCATCGAAGACCCCGACCGCCGGGTGGGCAGCCGCATTGTGGAATTGCCCGAAGACGAATGGGGCTGGATCCACATGGAACGGGTGAAGGCTTTTGGCCAAGACGCTGAATTCGAAGAAGACGGCACCGTCCTCGTGGTGAACCTTCCCAAGGCACTTCGCCCTGGCAAGTCGGTGACGCTTGAGTTGGCTTGGACGGCCCAAGTGCCCCGACAAATCCGTCGGTCCGGTTGGATGAACAAGGAAGGCGTCGAATACAGCATGACCCAGTGGTACCCTCGCCTGTGTGAATTCGACCACCACGGCTGGCACAGCAACCCGTACATCGGCAGAGAGTTTCACGGCATATGGGGTGACTTTGAAGTGACCCTCGACGTGCCTGAAGGCTACGTGGTCGCGGCCACAGGGGTGAAGACTTCCGAAAAATCAGTGGATGGACCGCAGGGCACCCCAAGGACGCAAAGCACTTACAAGGCGGAGGACGTGATTGATTTTGCATGGGCGGCCGACCCCGACTACATGACGGAAACCGTCGCGGTGGGTGACGTGGACCTCAATTTGGTCCACCAGGCGAACCCCGAGATTGACAGCAATTGGACCGCACTCGCTGGATACGCCGCCAAGGCCATGGCTTTCATCAACGAAGACATTGGACCCTACGCCTACCCCCAATACACCGTTGTCCAAGGAGGCGACGGGGGCATGGAATACCCCATGATCACCCTCATCACGGGCGAGCGATCCTTGCGCAGCCTGGTGGGCGTGACGGTGCACGAGATGGCACACAGCTGGTTCCAAGCCATGGTGGCCACCAACGAGAGCTTGCACGAGTGGATGGACGAGGGGTTCACGTCGTGGGCGGAATCCCGTTGCATGGCGCACCTCTTTGCCGACCCCATGAAGCCTTCCGAAGATCCACACGGTTGGGCCTACGCCAGCTACATCCGTCAGCACTTGTCGGGCAACGAAGAGCCCCTGATCACCCACGCGGACCACTACAAAACCAACCGGGCCTACGGCGTGGGCGCCTACTCCAAAGGGGAAGTCTTGGTCGAACAACTTGGGGCCATCGTCGGCCCCGAAGCGCGGGACGCCGCCATGCGTCGGTACTTCAAGGAATGGTCGTTCAAGCACCCGGGCCCGCACGATTTCAAGCGCGTCGTGGAACGTGAATCCGGATTGGAATTGGATTGGTATTTCCAAGACATGATGCACACCACCAATGCGGTCGACTATCAGGTGTCTGGCGTCCAGGTGCACAACGACTCCGCAGTCGTTCAACTTGCCCGCTTGGGCGACATGGCCATGCCCCAGGACTTGACCCTCACTTGGGAAGACGGGACAACCACGTCCGTGCACATCCCGTTGGTCATGATGCGGGGCCACCGCGTTTTGGACGACGGTGAAATCCTTGGCGAAGATTGGCCTTGGGTGGACCCGAATTACGAGCTGGCGTTGCCCACAGGTGGCAAACGACTGAAGTCGGTGGAGTTGAACGCCTCGGGGCTCGTGGCAGACGTGCACCCAGAGAACGACGAGATCGAGTTCAACTTGGACTTGATTCAAGAGGCGCTCCAAAGCCACTGACCCTGCGATGTTCAGGCGGCATGTGACACTCGGGAACGTTTGGGCTGAAGAAGCGACGCTCGTCGGCCTCGGACTCGTGCTCATGGGGTTGTTGGCGCCACAAGTTTGGTCCTTTCAGGGGTCCTTGCCCATCACCCCACAAAGCCTGCTCGTGGTGTTGTGGCCCTTGTTGTGGGGGTGGCGCACAGGCACAGCCTCCGTGGTGTTGTACTTGTTGGTTGGGGGCGCAGGGTTGCCCGTGTTTGCCGACGGTGCACACGGCTGGCAGCACTTCACAGGAAGCACAGGTGGGTTTCTCTTGGCCTTCCCCATTGCGGCGGTGATGGTGGGCTGGCTCGCTGAGGGACACTCCAACGTGAAGTACGCCAAAGGTGCGGGGCTTTTGTTGTTGGGGCAATTGACCATCGTGGTGCTGGGTTTGATGTGGCAACGGGCTTTGATCCCTGTCGAGGCGTCCTGGTGGGAGACCATGACCAAGCTGTTTCCTGCCATCTTGGTGAAGTGTGCCCTTGGCACGTTGGTCGTGGTGTTTGTGGGAAGGCTCCTGACCTCGCACAAGACTGCTTCGTGATGGCCTACCTTGGTCGCTCATTCGACCTTCATGAAACATTCTCTTCTTGTGGCCATCGCGTGTGCGACATTGGCCACGGTCGGTTGCAGTGACACGCAGCCCACTGAAACCCCTTCCGCCAAGGCGGCCCAAATCGCAGACATGAAACGAGCCACAGACCACCACAGTTATGCCAAGCCTTCCGAAGCGGTGACGACACACCTGTCGTGGGACGCTGAAGTGGACTTTGCCTCACGTCAAATTCACGCCACGGCCACTTACCTACTCGACGTGGCCGACGACGCCCAGCGTGTGTTGTTGGACTGCCGCGGACTGGACATCCAAGCCGTGATCGTGGATGGACAGGAGGTCGAGTTTGAGCTCGGACCAGAGCGTCCCTTCATAGGCCAACCCCTGAGTATTCCCGTCACGTCGGCTTCGGAACAGGTCGCTGTGACCTACAGCACGACCGACCAGGCAGACGCCTTCTTGTGGGTTGAGGGTGAGCGCCCCTTTTTGTTCACGCAGAGCCAAGCCATTTTGGCCCGCACCTGGGTGCCTTGCCAAGACAGCCCAGGCATCCGGTTCACGTACGACGCGACCGTTCGGGTCCCCAAGGAGTTGATGGCGTTGATGAGCGCTGTGAACCCCACCTCCAAAACGGACGACGGGGTCTACACGTTCCGCATGGACCAACCCATCCCTTCTTACCTCCTGGCCTTGGCAGTTGGAGATGTGGAATTCCGTGAGGTGGGTGCGCACACCGGGGTGTACGCGACACCAGACCTCATCGACGCCGCAGAGTTCGAATTCTCCGAGATGGAGGACATGCTGGTGGCCGCAGAAAACCTCTACGGCAAATACGCGTGGGAACGCTACGACCTTTTGGTCTTGCCTGCCGCTTTCCCGTTCGGCGGCATGGAAAACCCAAGGCTCACATTCGCCACGCCCACGATCATTGCGGGTGACCGAAGCTTGGTGTCTCTGGTGGCCCACGAATTGGCCCACAGCTGGAGCGGCAACCTGGTCACCAATGCGACGTGGGACGATTTTTGGCTCAACGAAGGATTCACCGTCTACTTTGAGCAGCGCATCATGGAGGCAGTTTACGGCCGCGACATCAGCGAGATGTTAGGCACACTGAGCTACCAAGGCTTGGTGGACGAGGTGGACGCCATCATGGACGTCAACCCCAGCGACACCCACTTGCGTTTGCACTTGAAAGACCGCAATCCCGACGACGGCATGACCGCCATTGCGTACGACAAGGGATACTTCTTCTTGCGTCTGTTGGAAGAGACCGTGGGACGCTCTGCCTTCGACGACTTCTTGAAAACGTATTTCACGTCGCACGCCTTCCAAGTGATGGACACCGACAGCTTCTTGGGTTACCTCGACAACAACTTGCTCACCACAGAAGCGTTGCGCGCCGCCGTGAATGTGCCAGCCTGGGTGGATGGCCAAGGTTTGCCTGACAATTGCCCTGAGGTCCAAAGTGCACGTTTGGACCTGGTGGACGCCACCTTAGAAGCTTGGGTGCATGGCGACAAAACGGCCTCTGATTTGCCATGGGACCAATGGCTGTATCAAGAGAAGTACCGCTTCCTTTCCAACCTGCCCGACGACATCTCTTCAGACCGCCTTGCCGAATTGGACGACGCTTGGTCGGTCAACGCCACCGGCAACAACGAGGTGCTTTTTGCTTGGCTGGAACAAGCCGTGCGCAGCCACCACACGCCAGCGTACGAGCGCTTGGAAACGTTCTTGATTCACGTGGGACGTCGCAAGTTCCTGACGCCGTTGTACAGGGCCATGGTGGAGACAGGACAACAAGCGATGGCCGACGCCATCTACGAACAAGCCCGCCCCAACTACCACAGCGTGGCGACAGGCACCATGGATGAATTGCTCGGACGTTCGTCCAATTGAGCTTCAACGACAGCCGTGAAAAAGGCACCCTGAGGGGTGCCTTTTTCTTGGTCTCAAGAATTGCAATCAGCGGATGATGGTCACCACGCCGAAGACTTCTTTCCGATAGCTTTCTTCTGAGAGGCTGTGCACCTCGATGCGGTAGGAATAGGGACCGTTGGGGACGTAGTGTTGTCCCTCCTCTCCCACTTGGCCGTACCACGCGTCCTCGGGATCTGTGGTGCTCCACACCAGCTCTCCCCACCGGTTCCAAACCTCGAATTCAAAGCGCTCCGGATCGATGTCTGTGCCCTCGACGAAGAACGCATCGTTCGTTCCGTCGTTGTTGGGCGTGAACGACGTTGGGATGAACAGGTTGAACATGTCCTGGATGACAATCTCTCGGTTCACCACATTCACACATCCCTGGGCGTCGGTGATTTGAAGTTGCACAGGGTACGTGCCTCCCTCTGCCACGGGGAATTGGAACGTCGGATTCTGCTCGTAGCTGTAGCCGAGGGGGTTGAAGGTGTTGAACGTCCAGAACCATTCCACCACATTGGCTTCCGAGTACCCGTCGAATTCAATCTTGGTGTCGGGCGCCCGAGTCGGTTGTGGGCCGGCGAAGTAGCCTACATCGGGAATGGGGTACACATTGATGTAGGCCTCCTTCACGTGGGTGTATTCGCAACCGCCTGCCTGCGAGGTGATCGTCAAGCTCACGTCGTAAAACCCAGGATCTTCAAACGTCTTGATGGTGTTGCTCTCGCCGCTGTACGTGCCATCACCAAACGCCCACAAGCTTGAGGTGATGAGCGCAGGATCGGTTTCGTTGGTGAACAAGAAGATGCCCGTTCCGCAAGCTTCGGTGGTGTCCGCCGAGAACTGAATGGGAACAGGCGACTCGAGCACCACGTCGGCGCACACGGTCGATGGTGGCGTTTCGCAGTCGTCTTCCACCGTCACACAGTACTGACCTGAAGATGGCGGCACCGTAAAGATGCTCGCTTCATCTTCGTTGATGACCGCGCCTTCAAACGTCCAAGTGTACTCGTATCCCGATCCAGAACCACCGTTGGTCGCAGAGGCGTCGAGGAACGCTTCTTCACCGCTGCACAAGAAATCAGAGGCCACCAAATCGGCGTTGATGCCGGCCAAGACGTTCACACCCACTTGGTACTCGCTTGTGGGGCAACCGTTGATGTCGAAGCCTTGGACGGTGTACACCGTAGACGTGTTGGGCGAAACCTGCTGCACAGGACCGTTGGGCAATCCGTTGTCCCATTCGTACGTCCACGCGTTCAAGGGATCTTGAGGTGAACTCACCTCCAAGTTCGCGGTGCCGCCCAAACAAATGGTTTGGACGTTGGGGATGTCGAGCGTCAAGGGCAGCGGATCTTCCAGCAGCACTTGGAAGTTGTAAATGCACCCCTGGCCGTCAAACACCACCACTGTGTAGTCGCCCGGAACAAGGTCGTTGTAATAGAAGTCGTTGATGTTGTCCCAGACCAACTCTTCCACAAGCTCTGAACCTGCGGCTTCGTTCACGTAAAGTTGGATGGTGAACGGCCCCTCCTCGGCGAAGGCGTCCTCGAACACCTCCACCCCGATGATGCCGTCGTTGGCAAAGCATGAAGGCTGCTGCTGTTCCACTTCGAACGAGAATCCGGGCTCCACAACCATGACGTCTGTCGCTTGGCAGTTGTCAAATCCAACAGGCTCCACGAAGAGCGTGAATTCGATGGGTTCGCCGTCAAAGGTGTTCATGATGGGTTGCGGCACGTTGGGGTCCACCAAGAACTCGGCGGGTTCCCAAGACCAATCGAACCCACAGGTGCTCGACGCTCCACCGCAGCTCACGCACCACTCCACGGGCTCGAAGGCGCAAAAATCTGTGCAACTGCAGAAGAAATCGTCGCTTGTGAACTGGAACGAGATGCACCCGTCCGGGTTGGTGGCTGTGAAGCTTTGGCCAGCAAAGACGGCATCCAACGTGGCCAGCACGGGTCCTGTCGCGTCGGGACCATCGTACACCGTCACAAAATCTTGCCCAAATCCCTCCATGGCTCCTGCCGTGAAGCTGATGGTCATCATGGTTCCATCTCCAGGGTTGTCGGGACAGTAGCTGAACACCGTATTGTCGCCGTACCCATAGCAGTGGTTGTAGGTGCCGGCCGCGTTTCCGCAGACCACGGGTGACCCGTCGTCCAAGGCCCCCTGCAATTGGATTTCACCTCCACAGTACTCCAAGTCCACCCCGGCCGTGATGAAGGTTCCAGGGTTGTCAATGACCTCCACCGTCAAGGTGGTGTCCCAGGTGCAGCCGAAGTTGTTGGTGACGATGTATCCAAACTCGAACGTCCCAGGGTCGGGGAACATGAGGTCCACGTAGTTTCCGTCGTCGCTGACCTCCACCACGCCCAAGTCTGCAGGCGTCAATATGTTGTCCAAGTCGCCCACGGGGTGCCAGTAGGAAGAATCCGAGTCCAATCCAATCACCGGGGTGAACGTGGTCACGCCTGGAACAATTTCAGGATTGAAGTCGATGCCCCATTCGTAGAGCGTGCCGTTGTCGGCCGCCCATTGGTCGATGACGTTGAACGTCCAAATGCCGTTGAGCGGACATCCCACAAAATCGCACAAGTCGCCGCAAGGCAGGTACGTCCCTGCAGGCATGGGGCTGGCGGCATCGGGGTTGTTCGAGTCGTCAAGCACCCACTCGGCATCCATGTTCCAAGAATAGTCGTAGCCCTCCACGTCGACAATCCCAAGGTCGTTGCCCCCCAAATCTTCAGGGGTGCATCCCGTCGGGTCGGGTCCACCAGAAGCCCCGTTGTCCATGAGCAACACTTCCGTGCCGTCAGGACAGGTGATCCAAAAGCTCAAATCGCCGATGAAGCTGTGCTCGATGTTGGCGGTGATCAGCTCGATGTCGTCGCAATCTTCGAGCACCTGGTCGGTGTCAAAGAAGTCGATGAACAGCTCGGAGGTGAATGCCACCCCCGTCGCATCCGGCAGGTCCGCCAATTCTGACACCCCCACAGGTGGCAGGGCCGTCCAAGTGATGCTCTGCACCGGGTTCCCATTCAAGAAACCTGGGGCATCCTCGCACAACGGGGTCGAGACTTCCGTGTTGAAAAGGGGGATGGTGGACACCAGGACTTGGTGCGGCAAGAGGTTGGTGCTGTTGCAGTTGTTCACGTCTTGCACCACCATGGTCACGATGTACTCCCCAGGCTCGCCGTAGCTGTGTCCCAATTGGAAGCCATCAGAAGCAGCCGTGGTCTCCACGGAGCCGTCTCCCCAGTTCCAAATCAAGCTGTCCACTGGGAATTCCGGCGCACCGGGAACCGAAGCACTCGCGTCGAAGGTCACCGTTTCGTCTGGGCAAACCCCCACACTGATGGGGTTGTCGGGGAACGGCGCTGGGCTGACCAACGAAATGCCGGCCTCAGGATAACTGCAAGGCGTCACGCAGCTCACTTCGGCCACCCATCCCACGTCTCCACCGGTGGCGTTGTTGTTCACATCCAAGGAGAACGTCACACACCCCGTGGGATTGTCGATGCTCGCCGTGATGCTGACGCCCACAAACGAGTTGCCCGTCCCCGCCCCCACCAAGTCCGCGTTTGTGTCCGAGCCATTGAAGGCGTAAAGCACGTCGTTGTTGTTGGGGTTGGCGTTGGTTTGGAGGTCAAACGATAGGAAATTTACCTGCACCGCGTCGCCGGGTTCACTTGGACAAAGCGTGATGGTGAAGTTGTTGTTGGAGTAAGGGTCCTGAAAGTCGGTGCTCCCGCTGTTGTCGTCCACGAAATAAATCGTCTCGCCAGCGTCGCAATCAATCACGATTTGACCTTCGTCAGAAATCGGAATGATGATGCCTTCTTGCGCGTAGAACGACCCGGCCAAGGCCCACAGAAAGGCCATTCCGAACACGCGCTTCAAACCTCCTGAAAAGTGGTTACTCATTGTGCTTCAATTCCTCGTAAAAGTAGGACAAAGGGAAGACGCTCAATGCCCTTCAACCGTTGCACATGTTCACGGCAATCTTCAAGAAAATGTCAGCAAGTCAAGAACGACTCAGCGCTCCACACGGACCTCGTCCGTGAACAGCTTTCCGGTGCCGTCTTCCGCCTGGCACCTCACCGTCCAATGGTACTTGGACCGGTTGCGGGCCAGGGTGCCGTCGGGCAACGTGCCATCCCATGGCTGGTCCACACTCCGGGTGCGGTACACTTCGTGGCCCTTGGCGTCAGAAACCACCATTTCCCACAAATCCGACGTCTCGTTCAGGGCCGGGGGCAAGAAGGTGTCGTATCGTCCGTCGCCGTCAGGACTGAAACGAGCCAATGCGCCCAAACCATGACGGTCTGCCACCACGATGTCGTGCTTGGCGTCGTCCAAGCATCCGTGCTTGTTGCTTGCCACGAGGTTCACAGGGTACGCCCCTGGCACTTCCAGTTGAATCCAATGGCTGTTGCCCGACTCTCCATCGACCACCCATTGCGTGGCGGTCGCGTCTGGAGTGTGGTCCTGGAGTTTGACACGCACCTTGCCGGAGTGCGCCATTTCAGGAAATGCCCAAGAGAAATCCGCTTGTGGCTTGGGCAGAACGGTGATCATGTTTTGGATGGTCCTGGTGCGGATCATGCCGTTTGACGGCGCGCGAACCGACAAGGTGATGTCGTAAGTTCCAGGCGTCATGAAGGTGTGGCGTGGGGCCGGATCGTTGCTGAACGAACCATCTCCGAAATTCCACAAAAAGCTTAAGGATTTGTCCAAGCCAGACAATTCGAACGAGACTTCCACTCCCTCACATGCCTCGCTCGACGACGAAGTGAATGGCAGGCTCGCAAGGAGCACCTCGAGGCTGGGAACCTCGTCATTCACCTCTGGGGCAGTGAGGTCGTCTGCCATGTTGTCCAAAGCGCCAGCCATGGCATTCACCAAGGGTTCGACAGGCTCCGCGGCGTCTGGTTTCGCACCCTCTCTCAAGTCCTCTGCCAACACGTCCTCCTGGAACGTCGGCGTCTCTTGGGTGAATTGATCCCAAGCCGACTCGAAGGAGGCCGCGTCTGTCGCGTTTTCGAAGGGAACAGGCTCCGCTTGAATCGAACGCATCTCAGACGGAACTTCGGTCGCGGCCACAATCAATTCGTCGACCGCCGGCTTGCCGAGCCACATCAGCGCACCACCGGCCGCCACGGCCGCGGCCACAGCCCACCGGTTTGCGGTGTTGGCGGGCGACGATTCCGGCGCGCTTTTCACCCCATCCAGCTCGCGCTCCAACGCATCCCAAGGCGCGTTCACCTCAGGCTCAAACCCTTGAAAGGCTTGGCGCAATTGGTCGTCGAATGGATGCTTTTCGGGCATGGGGTCAATGGGCTTTTGAGGTCAACAGAATGTTTCGAATGTTTCGCCTCGCCTTTGCGAGGTTGGACTTCGAGGTTCCAACGCTGATGCCCAAGCGAGATGCGATCTCTTGGTGCCCCAGGTTGTCGAAAACATAGAGGTTGAACACGGCGCGGTAGACAGGAGTCAATTGCTCCATGGCTTCCAGTACATCGTGCACGTTGAACGTCGCATCCACCTCATCGTCCTCTTCCCAACCTGTTTCTTCATCCACAGGTTCAAAAGAGGCCTCCTCTCCCAACACCCACCCTGCCGCATTTCTGCGACGGATGGCATCAATGGCCGTGTTGACCATGATGCGACGCATCCAGCCTTCGAAAGAACCTTTGAAGGTGTACCCCCCGATGTTGTTGAACACCTTGAGGAACCCTTCTTGCACAACATCTTGCACGCTGTCTTGATCGGACATGTAACGGAGGCAAACCCCAAACATCAAGCGGTAATACCGCTCGAATATGAAGCGTTGGGCTCGGCGTTCGCCGAGCTGACAGGCTTCGATGTAAGGGCGCAACTCTGCTTCGTGCATGATGGAGGCCGTCTAAATGACGCAGGTGAAATCCGTAGGTTGCCTCAAGGTCGTGGAAATCCAAATGATTTGCAACCTTCACATCCGTAAGTCGCTCTAACTTTGCGGCATGCGAGTGGTTGTAGGATTGTCCGGGGGCGTGGATTCCAGTGTGGCAGCCCACCTTTTGGTGGAAGAAGGACACGAGGTCATTGGGTTGTTCATGCGCAATTGGAACGACGAAAGCGTGACCATCAACAACGAGTGCCCTTGGATCGACGACGCCAACGACGCCATGCTCGTGGCCAGCCACCTCGGCATCCCGTTCCAGGTGATGGACCTCAGCGCCGAGTACAAAGAGCGCATTGTGGACTACATGTTTGCAGAGTATGCGGCCGGCCGAACGCCCAACCCGGATGTGCTCTGCAACCGCGAAGTGAAGTTTGACCTGTTTCTGGATGCTGCCCTGAAATTGGGCGCCGATGCCGTGGCCACGGGGCATTACTGCCGACGCAGCACAGACGACCAAGGTGTCCACCACCTCATGGCAGGTTTGGACGGCAACAAAGACCAGAGTTACTTCTTGTGTCAGTTGAACCAGGCCCAGCTTGGCCGCGCCCTCTTCCCCATCGGAGAATTGGAAAAGCCGCAAGTCCGTGCCATCGCAGAGCACGCCGGTCTTGCGACGGCGGGAAAGAAGGACAGCCAAGGCTTGTGCTTCATCGGCAAAGTGCGTCTGCCCGATTTCTTGCAGCAACAACTCTCGGTGAAGCGAGGCGACATCGTTGAAATTCCGAGAAACCACGCCGTGTTTCAGCGGCCTGAGGACACCCTTGAAGCTTCGTCACAGCCCTTCGACTTGAAGCCTGACATGGGTCAAGTGGTCGGCGCGCACGACGGCGCCCACTTCTTCACGGTGGGGCAGCGAAAAGGTTTGAACGTTGGCGGCAAGCCCGAGCCGCTCTTCGTGATTGGCACATGCGTCGACACCAACACGGTCTACGTGGGTCAGGGCGACCATCACCCCGGACTCTTCCGGAAGGTCATTCCCTTGGAGACGCCGCACTGGGTGGACCCCACCCAAGTTCTCGAAGTGGGCGCGGCCAAGGCTTTTGGGCTCAGAATTCGCTACCGACAAGCGCTGCAAACCGGCCAATTGATCCACGCCGACGACGGACAGCACTACATGAAATTCGACGAGCCTCAGCGCGGCGTGGCCGCGGGGCAGTTCGCCGCTTGGCACGGCGGAGTGGGACTGGAAGAAGTTGTGGGTTCCGCGGTCATTGCCCGCTGAGGGTCTTCATCACCCGATAGTCGGTCCTTTTGGGGTCGTTGCGTGACACCATCTCCGCCAAGAACCCGGCCAGGAAGAACTGGGCTCCCAAAACCATGCCCGTCAAGGCGACGTAAAACCAGCTGAGGTCCGCGAGGTTCTTGGCCTCTTGGCCCGTTTGCAAGGCCCACAACTTGTAGCCACCCATCGCCAAAAACAGCCCTGCACTTGAAAGGAACATGAGCATGCCCACCAAGCCAAAAAAGTGCATGGGTTTTCTGCCGAAGCGTCCCATGAATCCGACGGTCATCAAATCCAACAGTCCGTTGGTGAACCGCTCCAGTCCAAATTTGCTCGTGCCGTAAGGACGGGCATGGTGGGTCACCACCTTTTCCCCGATGCGATCGAACCCAGCCATCTTGGACAGCATGGGAATGTACCGGTGCATTTCGCCTTGGACTTCAATGGCCTTCACCACTTGCCAACGGTAACACTTCAATCCGCAATTGAAATCGTGCAGTTGAATGCCACTCACCCTGCGGGTGGCCCAGTTGTAAAGCTTCGTGGGGATGGTCTTGCTGAGCGGGTCGTGTCTCTTCTTCTTCCACCCGCTGACCAAATCCAAACCGCCGTCCAGCAACTGCTGGCGCATGGCGGGCAACTCCTTGGGGTCGTCTTGCAAATCGGCGTCCATGGTGAACACCACGCGGCCTTGTGCCGCTTCAAATCCTTTCTGAAGGGCCGCGCTTTTGCCGTAGTTCCGGGCGAATCGAATGCCCTTGACTTCTTGAGGCGTGGCACCATGCAAACCTTCAATGATGTTCCACGATTCGTCGCGGCTGCCGTCGTCCACGAAGATGACTTCGTAGCTCAACCCTGCCATCGCCTCGCCGATCCGTTGCCGCAGTTCCTTCAGGCTGTCCTGTTCGTCCAGCAACGGAACCACCACAGACACGTCCAAGTTGGGCTCATGTTGGGACATGCTCATGCGAATTCAGACTTGGGTGCCCGCTTCATGATGGCCGCCACAACCAAAGACAACACTGCCCAAAACGCCATGGCCCACACCGTGTTTTTGGCCATGCCTCCTGGGGTGAAGGCCGCCTCCACTTGCTTTCTCGCCTCGTCCAATTGCATCTCCACCATGGCCCCAGACATGCCGAAACTCTCCATCATCTCACGGCTTTGGTCCATCGACAAGTCCACGAGCAATTGAGGCAAACTGGGGTCGATGACAAAGAAGAGCACCATGCTCAGCAGCATGCCGACCAACGCGGCCACACCGGAAGCCACCATGCTGACCGTCCAAGCCTCACCAAAGGTGGCTGTGCCTTGGGCCTTCCGAAACGCCGAGCATGCCACAAACATGAACACGAGGTTCAACGCGGTGGAAGACAAGCTCACCCACCATTCCACCATCCATTCGCTTTGGATGAGGTAAACAGCCAACATCAGGACAAACGAACCCAAGGCAGCGTACACACCGTGGGGCGCAGCGACGGAGATTTTGTTCATGAAGCGCAAGGTACGGACAGGCTGTGCTCTATCTTTGCGGTGGGGCAAGTCTCTTGCGACCAGCTCCCGCAGAATCCCCCAGGGCCGGAAGGCAGCAAGGGTATGCGGTTGTAGCGGTGCGACAAGAATCGCTTGCCCTTTTTTCATGCCCTGACGTCGCCCATTGGGCCTGCTTTACTTTCGCTGAGAAACTGACGAACCATGAGCCAAGAGATTCGCCCCATCACCAAAGTTCTGGTGGCCAACCGAGGAGAGATTGCCTTGCGCGTGATGCGCACAGCCCGCGAGATGGGGCTGGCGACTGTGGCGGTTCACAGTGAAGCAGACGCGCATGCCCCGTTCGTTCACGCGGCCGATGAAGCGGTCTGTGTTGGGCCCGCCCCGTCCAACGAGAGCTATTTGGTCATCGAACGCATCGTTCAAGCCGCTTTGGACACAGGCGCAGACGCCATCCACCCAGGCTACGGCTTCCTGAGCGAAAACGCCGCCTTTGCCGAGGCCGTGGAAGCGGCTGGCATCCGGTTCATCGGCCCCCACCCCCACGCCATTCAGGTCATGGGCTCCAAATTGGCCGCCAAGGATGCGGTGGCGAAGCGGAACATCCCCATGGTGCCTGGCACCGAGGGTGCCGTGTCGGATCCCGCAGAGGCCAAGCGCGAGGCCGAACGAATCGGCTTCCCCCTCCTGATCAAGGCAAGTGCAGGTGGCGGCGGAAAAGGCATGCGGGCCGTGCACGACCCGGCGCTGCTTGAAGAGGAACTCCAACGCGCGATCTCCGAAGCGGAGCGCTCGTTTGGCGACGGGGCGGTCTTCATTGAGCGACTTGTTCAACAGCCCCGCCACATCGAAATTCAGGTGTTGTGCGACACGCACGGCAACGCGGTGCACCTGTTTGAGCGGGAGTGCAGCATCCAGCGCCGGCACCAAAAGGTGGTGGAGGAAGCCCCATCTGCCCTGCTCGACGACGACCTGCGTGAAGCCATGGGCCAATGCGCCATTGAAGTGGCCAGGTCCTGCGATTACGTGGGGGCAGGCACGGTGGAATTCCTGGTGGACGCCTCGCGCGAATTCTTCTTCTTGGAAATGAACACCCGCCTTCAGGTGGAACACCCTGTGACCGAATTGATCACCGGGGTGGACCTTGTCCAAGAACAAATCCGCATCGCCGAAGGACATCCCCTGTCCTTCACGCAGGAAAACTTGTCGATTCAAGGTCACGCCCTCGAGCTCCGTGTTTACGCAGAGGATGTGCCCGGCGGGTTCTTGCCAAGCACCGGCACGTTGACGCGGTACGCCCCACCATCTGGTCCTGGCATCCGGGTGGACGACGGCGTGGCGGAAGGCGGTGAAGTGAGCATGCACTACGACCCCATGCTTGCCAAACTCTGCACGCACGGCCCGACCCGCGAAGCGGCCATCGAGCGCATGCTGAGGGCCATCGAAGACTACGAAGTGCACGGGGTGGACACCACTTTGGACTTCGGGCATTTCGCCGTCAACCACGAAGCCTTCCGTTCTGGTCAATTCGATACCGGCTTTGTCGGCGAGCATTTCTCACCCGACAAATTGACACGCCCGTGGCCTTGCGACGACGAGACGGCCGCCGAACTCACCTTGGGTGCCGTGGCCCGTGTCAAAGAGTCCACCAAGCCTCAGTTCGAGGACACGTCAAACGTCGGCGCCTGGCGCCTGCGGGTCCGCTGAGGACCATCGCGTCTCCAACAGCGCGAGCCCTTCCACGGCCCCGACTGGCAGCACTTCCACGCGCCCCCCTCCTTCGAGGGGCGAATGGGGGTCCACCACCACGATGGGCACCCCGACGGGTGCCAACCCCACCAAGCCCGCGGCTGGGTAGACCTGCAACGACGTCCCGACCACCAAGACCAAGTCGGCCGCGTCCATGATTTTGGTCGCTTGCCCGAACGCCGGCACCTCTTCACCAAACCACACGATGTGCGGCCTGAGTTGATGGCCGTCAGGCCCGAGGTCCCCCAAGGACAACTCGGTTCCCTCCAGCTCCAGCACGCATTCTGGGTTTCCTGTGGAGCGGGCTTTTCTGATTTCTCCATGAAGGTGGAGCACACGCTGGCTTCCGGCCCGTTCGTGGAGGTCGTCCACATTTTGGGTGACGATGTGCACGTCAAACACCTCCTCCAAGCGGGCCAGCACGAGGTGTCCTTCGTTGGGCTGGGCCGCGACAATTTGCCGACGTCGCTGGTTGTAGAATTCCAGCACCAAGCTCGGATTGGCATCGAAGCCTTCAGGCGAGGCCACCTCCTCCACCCTGTGGCCTTCCCACAACCCGTCCACACCCCGGAACGTGGCGATGCCCGACTCCGCGCTCATGCCAGCCCCAGTGAGGACCACGAGTTTGGGCTTTTGTTTTGTCATGCCGGAAAGCTACGTGCCAAACCAGGACCCGGGCCGCCGTATCTTGCGGCCGATGAGCGAAAGGCAATTCATCGTGTACGACCTGGAAGCCACCTGTTGGCGGAGTCGGAAACCGCGAAAAGTGGAAATCATTGAGATCGGCGCCGTGAAGATGAACGAGCGCCTCGAGGTGGTGGACGATTTTTGCCAATTCGTCAGGCCCAAGCTCCACCCTGAAATCAGCCCGTTTTGCACGAAGCTGACGAGCATTGTCCAGGACGACATCGAAGATGCGCCGCTGTTCGACGAGGCGATTGAGATGTTCGAGGATTGGGTTGGGTTTGACCAAACCCGAAGCATGCTCATGAGCTGGGGAGAATTTGACCGTCGGCAATTCATGAACGACGCCCGGCTCCACAACATGGAGCTCCCCTGGTTGAAGTATTGGGCCTGTTTGCAGCGCCATTACAGCCGTTGGAAAGGCTCCAAGAATCAAATCGGCCTCAAGAATGCCATGGAGATGGAAGGCCTTTCCTTCGACGGAACCCAGCATCGGGCCATCGAGGACGCCCGCAACATGGGACGCCTCTTCGCCAAAGTGGCCAAACCGCTCGCCATCGTCTGAGTGCCATGCGTGAGACCTGGCGCTTGTTCACCTACCTGTGGCGTGCCGAGCGTCGCTCCCAACATGGGTTGGTGGGACTTGCGTTGTTTGCCATCGCCACAACCTACGCGGCCTACCAAGTCGTGCGGGGCCGTCCTGACCCGACCACGTGGAACGCGCTGGCGTGGGTCATGCTGTTGTTCACCGCGTTCAACGGAGTCAGCCGGACGCTCGAGGAAGACCGCCCAGAAGTGTTGGCCTACTTGAAAACCGTCGTGAACCCCGTGCACTACCTGATGGCAAGAACCCTGCACAATTCCGCCGTCTTGGCGGGGTTGGCCTGCCTGTTGACCGCCTTGATGGGGCTGCTCATGGGGTGGGGCACGTTGGACGGTCCCCGGCTTTGGGGATTCCTTGCCGGAATGGCCCTCACGGCACTGGCCCTTGGGGCCACGCTCACCTTGATTGCTTTGATTGCGGCGCGCGCAGGTGCCGGGTTTGGCATGACGGCTGTGCTGGGGTTGCCATTGGTGCTTCCCGTGGTCTTGGTTTCCACCTCCTTGGGGAGCGACTTGATGCAAGGCGTCTTGGTGGCCGACACTTGGCACAATTTCGCATTTCTCGGGGCATTGGCGGCAGGTTCAGGGACGCTCGGGGTCGTGCTCTTCCCGTACCTTTGGCGCGCGTGATGAGTGTGCTCCAATCCCCTTCCTCGCCGAGCCCGGGGGTCCGTCTGATTCGGGCCTTCGGCGTGTTGTTGTTGGGCTATGTGTTGGTGATGACCTTCACCGTGCCGTTGGGCCCTGGCATCGTGGATGTGCGTGTCAGCCCGGGCGACGACCAGGAACGTCAAACGACCTTTGCCCTCGAGATTGAGGGGCACAACACCCATTTCTCCGAATCGATTCCCCTGGTGTTTTTGAAACGCGGTGAGCACTTCGTGGTCATCCGTGACCTCGAGGTCGTTGACGACCGTCACTTGGCGGGCCGGGTGACCCTGGACAAGTTTTTGCCTGCGTTGAGCTGGGACGTCTTTGTCAACAGCCCCGTCGACGGCACGATGAGTTTCGCCAACGGGTTCTTTGCCCAAGGGCTGACCGCCAGCACCAAGACCAAGTCGCCCGACAACGATGAGGTCCTGGATCGGCTGTCCCAAGCTGATTTGGGTTTCCACTTCCCGTTTCAGCCCAACATCATGGAAACCATCCGGAACTTGATGTTGCACGTGCCGATGTGGTTCACGATGTTCCTCTTGATGGGCATCAGCTTCGCACAAAGCATTCGAAGCCTGGGCACCTCGGGCACCGCAGAGCACGACATGAAGGCTATGGCGTCCGTGAAAACCGGGATGTGGTTTGGGGTGCTCGGGTTGTTGACCGGATCTCTCTGGGCCAAATTCACGTGGGGCGCATGGTGGGTCGACGACCCCCAGCTCAACGGCGCATTCGTCACGGTCATGGTCTACGCAGGGTACCTGGTGCTCCGGAGCTCCGTGCAAGATGAAGCGCTTCGGACCCGACTGTCCGCGGTGTACAACCTGTTTGGCTTCTGTTTGTTGGTGGTGCTTCTCATGGTTCTGCCCCGTTTCACAGAGAGCCTTCACCCAGGCAAGGGCGGAAACCCCGCCTTCAGCAGCTACGATTTGGACAGCGCGCTCAGGGCGGTCTTCTACCCTGCTGTGTTGGGCTGGATGATTCTCGGGACCTGGATGTACGCCAAGACGTTGCGTTTGGAACGGATGCGCGCAACTCTGGCCGAGTCTCGTTTGCAGCGCGCCACAAAAGCGGGACTGCCCTTTTTCCTGCTGACCACCTCAACGTGGTCTGACCCGTTGGTGAACGATGGGAAAATGGGCGTGGTTGTGGGCGTGGCGGTGATCATCGGTGTGGGACTGGGCCTTTGGAGTCTGGTCCACAGCCGTCAAGCTCGCGACTTGAACCAAGAAATCGAACGTCACTCATGAAGCGCACCCACATCGTTTTGTTGCTCCTTGTCGCCGGTTTGATGGGGACATTTGTGGCGTCCATCACCAGCACCAGTCGCTCCGTGGGCTTCGCCGTGGCGTTCGCCGACCCTGGCACCGAGTACAAAGTCAGCGGCACGTTGGTCACGGACATGCCGGTGGAATACAATCCGCAACAAAACACCAGCCTCACCAAGTTCCACATGAAGGACCGCGAAGGCGTGGTGCATGAGGTATGGCTTGAAAAGGCCAAACCAACCGGACTCGAGCGCAGCGAAAGCATTGACCTCTACGGCCAGGCGAACGGAGCGCACTTTCGGGCCACAGAAATGTTGATGAAGTGTCCGTCGAAGTACAACGAACAAAACCACTTGGTGGAGGCTGACGCCTGATGGAATACTTGGGAGAATGGATTGGGGTGGCGTACGCTGGCAGATTTCTGGTGGCGCTCGCGTTTGTGTCGGCCCTGGTGGCCACTGGGGCTTTTTGGAAAGGCAACCTTCACCTGGGGCGGCGGGCCTACTTGACCCATGCCGGCAGCACACTGGGGGTCATCGCGCTGATCTTCGTGCTCTTCTTTGGGCACCGGTATGAGTTCCAATACATCTGGAAGCACCTCAACAACGAAATGCCCATGCGTTTTGTGCTCAGCGCATTTTGGGGTGGCCAAGAAGGCGGGTTCTTGTTGTGGATGTTCTGGCACAACGTGCTTGCGCTGTTCATCCTGAAGCGGGCCGACGATTGGCAGCGGGAGGTGATGACGGTGCTGAGCAGCATCCAGGCCTTTCTGGGGGTCATGCTTTTGGGAATCTACTTCGGGGATTTTCAATTGGGACTCGACCCCTTTTTGCTGCTTCGTGAAGCCCCCAACAACATCGGTTTGCCGTGGACCATGCGGGCCGATTACCTGACGGCCATCCCGCAGTTTGCCGACGGCCAAGGGCTGAACCCACTCTTGCAGAACTACTGGATGACCATCCATCCGCCAACCCTGTTCCTCGGATTCGCGGCGTGCAGCGTCCCGTTCGCCTACGCCGTGGGGGCCTTGTGGCGTCGTGACTTGAAAACGTGGATCCAACCCGTCCTGCCGTGGGCATTCTTCGCGGTCGGAATTCTAGGCGCTGGAATCTTGATGGGCGGGGCTTGGGCCTACGAAGCCTTGAGCTTTGGTGGGTTCTGGGCATGGGATCCCGTGGAGAACTCGTCGCTGGTTCCTTGGATGGTCCTTGTCGCCGCGGCCCACCTCTTGCTCATCAACCGCAACCGAAAGCAACCGACGGCCCTGTTCTCCACAGTGTACCTCAGCATCCTGTCGTTCTTGTTGGTGCTCTATTCCACCTTCTTGACCAAAAGCGGCGTCCTCGGCGACACCTCGGTCCACAGCTTTGTGGACAGCGGCATCTTGCCTCAATTGCTGGCGTACCTCCTGGCATTCGTGGCCTTGGGACACCTCATGCTCCTCGAGGAGGCAGGGTCGCGCAAGGTTTACGGAGGATTGGCGTTGGCCACGCTCGGGCTTGTGGCGGCGGGACATCCTGCATTGGGATTCTTGGCCTTCTTGGGTGTGATGGCGGCAGTGGCCATTCGGGCCTTCCGCAAGGAATTCAAG
>CALKFF010000006.1 GCA_938084585.1 uncultured Flavobacteriales bacterium | reverse complement strand
TTCAATGATCATGCGTACAGACCTCTACCAAGGCCACGACTACTACAACATGGACGAGCTCCTCACCGAGGAGCACAAGTTGATCCGCGACACCGCGCGTGCGTGGGTGAAGCAGGAAGTCAGCCCCATCATCGAAGACGCGGCGGAGCGCTGCGAGTTCCCCAAGCACCTGTTGGCTGGGTTGGGGGAGATTGGGGCGTTTGGGCCCTACATCCCGGAGGAGTACGGCGGCGCAGGGTTGGACCAAATCGCGTACGGCTTGATCATGCAGGAGTTGGAGCGCTGCGACAGCGGATTGCGCTCGACGGCTTCTGTGCAGAGCTCGTTGGTGATGTACCCCATTTGGAAGTACGGCACTGAGGAGCAAAAGCAGAAATTCCTCCCCAAGCTGGCGACCGGCGAATGGATGGGTTGCTTCGGGCTGACCGAGCCTGACCACGGGTCCAACCCAGGAGGGATGGTCACCAACTACAAGGAAGACGGCGACGACATCATCCTCAACGGGGCCAAGATGTGGATTTCCAACGCACCCTTCGCCCAGGTGGCGGTGGTGTGGGCCAAGAACGAGGAAGGCCGCATCCACGGCGTGATTGTGGAGCGTGGCATGGAAGGGTTCAGCACCCCCACCATGAAAGGGAAGTGGAGCCTGCGCGCGTCTGACACGGGGGAGCTCATCTTCGACAACGTCCGGGTGCCCAAGTCCAACATTTTGCCAGGCCGTTCGGGCTTGGGTGCGCCGCTCAGCTGCCTGGACAGCGCGCGGTACGGCATCGCGTGGGGCGCCATCGGCGCGGCCCTCGACTGCTACGACGTCGGCTTGCGTTACGCCAAGGAGCGCACTCAGTTTGGCCGTCCGATTGGAGGGTTCCAGCTGCAGCAGAAGAAGTTGGCGGAAGCGATCACCGAGATCACCAAGGCCCAGCTGTTGACACACCGCCTCGGGGTGTTGCGCAACGAAGGCCGTGCGACCTCGGCCCAAATCTCCATGGCCAAGCGCAACAACGTGGACATGGCGATTCACATCGCACGTGAAATGCGTCAAATCCTCGGCGGCATGGGCATCATGAACGAATACCCGATCATGCGCCACATGGCCAACTTGGAGTCGGTCATCACCTACGAAGGCACGCACGACATCCACTTGCTCATCACCGGCCTCGACATCACCGGGGAAAACGCGTTCAAGTAAGTTGCCTGCGCCCACCGATGCGCACCACAAGCGCATCGCCGAGATGACCTTCTCGTCGGTGTACCCATGTTACGTCACGAAGGCGGGGAAGAAGGGCCGCACTGAAGCGGAGCTTCGCGAGGTGTTGACCTGGCTTACGGGGTTGTCGTCGGATGAATTGGACGCCCACCATAAGGCGATTTCCACGTTTTCAGACCTGTTCCAATCGGCTGAATTCCACGCCAACGCCTCGCTCATCACGGGCAGCATTTGCGGGTACCGGATTGGGGAGCTCGACAACCCCCTGACGAAGTCCTTTCGAATGATGGACAAGCTGGTGGACGAGCTGGCCAAGGGCCGGCCCATGGACAAGGTCCTGCGCCAGGGATGAGCGACCGCTGTCCCTGCCCCTCAACGGATGCCGAACCGGTCGGCGTCCTGGAGGAAGGGCAACGATGTGCGGAAGGCCGTCAATTCGGATTTGTGCCACGTGGCGCGCAACACAGCAGGTGAGCCTGCGCCGCCTGCATCTGCCAGGATGTTCCCCGCCATGTCGATCAAGAGGCTGTCCCCGGCGTAGTGGTGCCCGGAGCCGTCGGTGCCAGCGCGGTTCACCCCGGCGACGAAGCATTGGTTTTCGATGGCCCTGGCTTGAAGCAAGGTCCTCCATGCTGCGCTGCGCGGTACGGGCCAGTTCGCCAAATACAACACCGCGTCGTAGGGTTCCGGCCCGTGGTTGCGCACGAACCCTGGGAACCTGAGGTCGTAGCACGTCTGCAGCAGCAACCGCCAGCTGCGCCATGTCACTTCCACCCGTTCCGTCCCTGCCCGGTAATGCTTCCCTTCGCCGGCGAGGTGAAAGAGGTGGCGCTTGTCGTACGCGTGCACGTCGCCTTCCGGGGTCGCCAACCAAAACCGGTTCCACGCTTCGCCTTGGCTGTCTCGGACGGCCACCGTGCCCCCGAGGGCCACGCCGTGTTTCTGGGCCACGTGTTGCATCCACTTCAGTGTGACCCCCTGGCCTTCGGCGTTGAGGTGTTCCGCCTTGCCGGTGTCCATGCTGAATCCGGTGGTGAACATCTCAGGCAGCAACACCAAATCCGCCGCTTCTTCCTGCAACACCTCGTCCAACTTGGCGGCGAACGACGTGCGATTTGCTTCAGGATCTTGCCAATGAAGGTCGGCTTGCAACGCGACCACACGGAGCGTGTCCTGGGTTGGGGAGTTCGACGATGTGCTCGATTGGGATGGGACCGCAGCGGCCGCCGACGTGGTGGGGATGGCCCGAAGTTTGGCCACCGCCTCGTCGATCGTTCGGTCTTCTTTCGCAAAGCACACGCGCACGCTGGGGGCCACCTGGCCAAACGCGCCCATCGGGATGGTGGCGATGCCGTGGTCCCGGGTCCAGCGCATCGCCAAGTCGCGGTCCGATTCTCCAGGCAACAAGTGGCTCGCCACATCCAAGACTTGGAAATACCCCCCTTCGGCAGGTTGCCAGGTGAATGCCGTGCCCTCGAGGCCTTGAAGCAGCCTGTCCCGCTTGGCTTGGTAGATGGGTCCCAACTCGCGCAAGTGGGTCTTGGCGTCTTCTGTGACCAGGTAGCGCGCCAAGGCCTCTTGGAACGGGGCCCCTGTGGAGAACACGTCGTACTGGTGCACTTTCCGGAGCTCACGCGTGATCTCGGATGGGGCGGCCATCCAGCCAATCTTCCAGCCGGTGGCGTGGAAGAGCTTCCCAAAACTTCCCGCCACCAAGGTGCGATCCCGAAGCTTCGGATGCCGCCAAGGCACCGGGGCCTCGCGTCCGTCGTGCACCATGGGCCCGTACACTTCGTCGCTCAACACCCACGCGTCGGTGCCTTCCAAGGCGTCGGCCAACCGGTCGAGTTGGGCGGCCGTGAGCACGTTGCCTGTGGGGTTGTGGGGGCTGTTCAGCACCACAATTCGGGTGCGGGCGCCCACCGCTTGGTGAAGCGCTTGGTCGTCGTCCAACGGCACGCGGACCACCCTGGCGAAGTTGAGTTCAGCCACCGGTGCATAGAGGTCGTACCCGGGCTCTTGCACGACCACCTCGTCGCCGGGCTGGAGCAAGGCCGTCATGGCGGCGTAGAGCACACTCGATGCGCCAGCACCCACGGTGATTTCCGTCTCTGGACAATACCCAGCCCCGGCGTGATGAACCTCGGCGATCCAAGTGCGAAGCGCCTTGTTCCCTGGCATGGGCGCGTACTGGTTGTGCCCGTCTTCCATGGCGTCCGTGGCGGCTTGCCTCAATGCCTCGGGGGTGGGCAAGTCGGGGAATCCCTGGGCCACATTCAGGGCCCCATGCGCTTGCGCCAGGGCCGTCATTTCCGTGAAAATGGTGGTGCCCACATCCGGCATCTTGGAGGGCGGCAGGTTGGGCTTGCGGTTCATCGGAGCACTGCGAATTTGACCACGTCTCCCTTTTTGCCTTGGCTGTCCGTGGCGAAGGCCAAATACACGCCATACGGCGCGGGGCTCCCGTTGTCGAGGTTGCCATCCCAGGTGGCCCGTCCGCCGTTGCTTTCGAGGACGGCCACGCGAATCCCTGAGACGTCTGTGATGTGCACGGTGCTGTTGTAGGCCAACCCATCGAACACCACAGGGCCTGTGTGGTCTGCCCGGATGGGGTTGGGCATCACCCGGACATTCCCCATGTCTCGGTCCCAATTCGTGGCTTCGCCGCGGTAAGACAACAACCCTTGGCCGGTGGCCAGGTAGACCTCGCCGCTGCCGTAGTCCATGGCGATGTCTTGGATGTCGTTGTCGGGAAGGGGGCTGTTGTCGACGGTGAAGTGATGGTCGGTGGTCAACCCGTCCGCGCTCAACACGTACACCCCCGATCCTTGCGTGCCCACCCACTTGCGGTTGCCGGCGTCGATGATCAAGCTTTGCACCACTTCATTTTCGAGCAAGTACTGGAGGTTGCCGTCCTGCGAAATGAGGATTTGGCTGGCGTTCACCACGTCGTCAAACACCGTGGCGCTTTGGTAAAAGACGGCGGGGCCTTGCGCGGTGCCCACCCAGATTTCGTCGTCCAAGTCTTCCTCGATGCAGAACACGTCGTTGGAAGGAAGTCCGCCTTGTCCGGGGGTGGCCGTCAAGATGGTCCAACGGTCGTCTTGGGGGCTGCCAGGGGTGCCGGCTGGGTCGTAGACGAGCACGCCTTTGCCGCGCGGCAACACCACCCAGACGTAGCCGTCGCCTGTGACTTCCACGTCGGAGAACAACAAGTCCTGTCCCGTGTCGCCCAAATCCATCGCCACCGTGGTGCCGTCGGGCAGCAGAACGTGAAGCCCCGTGTTGACCCATGGGTTGGTGAACCACAGGTTGCCCTGGCGGTCGAAGTCGATGCCGCCCACGGCCGAGCGTACGGCCCCTCCCACGCCCGACAATTGCAGGCTCGAGTTGTCGGCGTTCAACACCCGAACCACCTGCCCGTCACGCACCTCAATCAAGCCTTCCTCGTAAGACGACAAGACCACGTGGCTGGGGTCGGTGGGGTCGATGCTCACGTCGAGGATGTCCCGGATCCCTTCGATGTCGTTTTGGCTTTCTGGCAAGCCAAGTTCAAGCCAGTCGTTGTCCGTGAAGTTCAAGGCCCCGTCCGCCCGGTATTGGGGGGTCCACGATGCACTCACCGCCCCTGTGGCCACCCACAAGTTGTCGTTCCAGCAGTCCATGCGGCGCACGTTGGCGTGGGGAGGCCCTTTGGGTTTGTTGCCACGAGGGGGGATGCTCTCGGCCGTGGGGTTGGGGATCCACGTCACCACTCCGCCGATGCGGCTCGCGAGCCAGGCCCGGCCTTGGGGGTCGCCCTTCAAAAACGCCACATCGTGGATGCGCACGTAGTCGGGCAGGGTGGGGGCCACCTCGACAGGAGACCCTTCCTCGTTGAAGCCCCAGGTTTGGCAACAGGACGCCAGCAAGATGCCTTGGCTTCGGGTGCCGTCTTCTTGGCGCACCCAGTCGCCGGCCGCCATGCCGCCGTATTCAAGCCCGTTTGGGTCCCAGCCGTCCACCACAGCCCAAGGCGTGCTGGCGTTGCCGCGCCACACCACCGCATGGCCCTCGTCGGGCGTTTCGGTGGCCATCCACCACATCCCGCCAAAGCGTTGCAGTTCCAACACAGGCCCAAGCTCGGGGGCGCCTTCCCACGGGGTCCATTGGTCGGGGTTGGCCAAGAAGGGGTCGCCGACCGCGCCTGCGAAGACCCCACCGTCGGTGCCGACGAGCCACTGGCCTCCATGCTGCACCACGCAACGGGCTTGCACCGGCGTGTCGGAAGGGCTGAGTTTCCAGGTGTCTGAGATTTCTCGTTTGGCCAAGTCGACCACCACCACGCCGACACCCGTGGACAGGAGGGCTTGGCCGTCGTAGATCGCGATGTTGCGAATGCGCTTGGTGCCGACCACTTGGGCGATGCGCAGGTCCGGGAGGTGGGTCACGCCCCATGCGTCTTTGAGGTCGACCCCGCCGTTGTCGTAGCCAATCACCCACAAGTCCGTGACGGGGTCGTGGGCCATGGCGGTGGGCTTGCCTTGGGTCAGCCCCTGGCCTTTCACCAAACGCTGCACTTCGTAACTCGCCGTGTCGATGGTGAACAGCGCGAAGTCGGTGCGTCCCACCACCTCGTCCCCAGCCACCATGACTTGTTTGGCTTCGCTGTAAGGGAAGTGGTCACGCCAGCTCGACACTTCGTACTGCGCGTGCAGGGCGGTGCTGGACAAGGCCAAAAGCCAAACAAGGGGTCGAAGAGCGGTCATCTTGGGCCTCATACGTGGCGAAGTTCGGGATATTGTGTCCAGCCGCAGCGGTCAACCTGCGTGCTTCCAACGGAAGGCGTCTGCGCCTTCGCTCTCGAGCAAGGTCAGCGCTTCCTCGGAGGCCAATCCGTAACGCCACCCTTGCTTGCCGTACGCGCCTTCCACGATGCCCCAGACGGTCAACAACGCGAGCAAATCCTCGGCTTGGTCAAACTCCAGACGCGCCGTGCGTGCCACTTGGTGAAAGCGCAATTGATGCCCGTCACGCCACTTCTTGAACAAGCGGCCGACGTACTCGTCGTACCGGAATTCGGAGCGGTCCATGCGCATCTCGTATTGCCACACCTTCACCATCACAGGCGACGCTTTGTGGATGCGGTCGTCTTTGCGCAAGAAGGCATGCCAGGCGCCTGGCACAGGTTCTCCCTGCGCGTTGCGGTGTTCTACGTAGTGGGGACGCTTGGGGCTTTGGGGGACTTTGACCTCGAGCACGCTGAAGTAATTGTGCTTCCAAACCTGGGTTTCGAAGGCCACGGCCGGCGTGCAATGGACCTCTGCCGCGCATTGAATCATGTGGTATTCTTCCTCGACCCTGCATCCAGCCACTTCACCGCTGTCCCGCACGCCGATCAGCAGACGACCTCCTTCGGTGTTGGCGAAGGCGCTGAATGTTTTGGCAATTTTGTGGGGGTCGTCCACGCGCAACTTGAAGTCTTGGTGCTGGTGCTCGCCCTCTTCAATCATGCGCAGGATGTACGACATGAAGTGAAGGTAGCTCGGAAGGCTTGAATTGTGTACTTTTGCAACGGAAAGACAAGACGAAGCAAAGGATGGAGGCCACAAGGCCTCTTTTTTGTCTCCTGAGTTTGCGTCGTGTCACCACAAAGTGCAACACGTGATTCGTACAGAAGACATTCGAGCCCTGGCCGAGGCCCATCTGGAAGGAACCCCTGGGTTCTTGGTGGATGTGGTGGTCAGCGACGGGAGCAACATCCGGGTGATCGTCGACCACGACGAGAACACGTCCATTGAGTTTTGCATGGGCCTGAGCCGCCACATCGAGGGGTCCTTGGACCGCGAGGTGCAAGATTTTTCGTTGGACGTCACTTCCCCTGGGTTGGACCAGCCGCTCAAGCTTCACCGTCAGTACTTGAAGAACGTGGGCCGGGATGTGGCGGTCATGCCAATCGAGGGCGCCAAGATTGAGGGCGAACTCAAGGCCGTGGAGGAGGACCATTTCGTGGTCCAAACCCGCGAGAAGCGACGCATTGAAGGCCGGAAAGCCAAGGCGTGGTTCGAAGAGGACCACACATTCGCCTACGGCGACGTGCATTGGACAAAAGTGATCATCTCGTTTAACAAACCGCGGGCTTGAGCCCCACAATCTGAGTCAACATGCAGTTGAACTTGCTGGAATCGTTTGCTGAATTCAAGGAATTCAAGAACGTCGACAAAGAAACCTTGATGGCGATTTTGGAAGAGGTCTTCCGAAACATGATCATCAAGAAGTATGGGTCGGATGAGAATTTTGACATCATCATCAACCCTGAAAAAGGCGACCTCGAGATCTGGAGGAACCGCGAAATCGTCGAAGACGGTGAAGTGGAGGACGAGAACGTGGAGGTGTCTTTGAGCGAGGCTTTGAAGGTCGAGGACGACTTCGAAGTGGGCGAGGAACTTTCTGAGGAAATCAAACTCGAAAGCTTCGGACGTCGCAACGTGTTGTCCCTTCGCCAGAACCTCGCCGGTCGAATCCTCGACATGGAGAAGGACGCGTTGTACGCCAAGTACAAGGAGCGTGTGGGCGAAGTGGTCACCGCCGAGGTGTACCAGATTTGGAAGCGTGAAATGTTGCTCGTCGACGACGAGGACAACGAAGTGGTGATGCCACGGGAACACCAAATCCCCGGCGACTTCTTCAAGAAAGGCGACACCGTGAAGGCCGTGGTGGCCGCGGTGGAGTTGCGCAACAACAACCCGCGCATCATTTTGAGCCGCACGGCCCCAGAGTTCTTGGAGCGCCTCTTCGAAATGGAAGTGCCCGAGATCTACGACGGCCTCATCACCATCAAGAAGATTGTCCGTGCCCCTGGCGAGCGTGCCAAGGTGGCGGTGGAATCGTACGACGACCGCGTCGACCCCGTGGGCGCATGCGTCGGCATGAAGGGATCCCGCATCCACAGCATTGTGCGCGAGCTCCGCAACGAGAACATCGACGTGATCAACTTCACTGAGAATGAGGAGTTGCTCGTGCAGCGTGCGTTGAGCCCAGCCAAGGTCACGTCCATGGCGCTTCACAGCGAAACAGGCAAAGCCGAGGTTTACCTCAAGCCAGACCAGGTGAGTTTGGCCATCGGAAAGGGAGGCAACAACATCAAGCTTGCAGGCCTCTTGACCGGCTACGACATCGACGTGTACCGCGAAGACGACGAAGTGTCAGAAGACGTGGAATTGAAGGAGTTTGCCGACGAAATCGACGAGTGGATCCTCGCCGAGTTCACCAAGATTGGCTGCGACACCGCCCGCTCGGTCCTCAACTTGGAGGAAGAGGATTTGGTGAAGCGCACCGACTTGGAGGCGGAAACCATCCGCGAGGTGATTTCCATCCTGAAGGCGGAACTGGACGCGTAAGAGTTATTCAAGGAGCTCCACGAACAACCTGCCAGCCACCCCGCCCCCGGCACCCCCTCGTTTCATACTTTCACCCAGAAATCATCCTAAATGGCCGAATCAACCAAACCCGTACGCCTGAGCAAAGTCGCCCGTGAATTCAACCTTGGCATGACCACCGTGGTTGACTTTTTGGCGTCCAAAGGCATCGAGGTCGAGGCCAAGCCCAACACCAAGTTGGACCCCGAGACCTATGCGCTTGTGAAGTCCAACTTCCAGGGTGACAAGGAAACCAAGCAGAAGGCCCAGCGCAGTGCGACGGGCATCCAAGAGCGCGAGAGCATCACGCTTGCCAGCGCCCGGAAACGCGAGGTGAAGAAGGAGGAAGAGGAGCCAGAAATTGACTTGAGTCAATTCCGCAAGAGTGAGGCGGCGCCGGTGGTCAAGCGCACCCAGCCTGCACCAGCCCCAGAAGCGGCCCCTGCGAAGGAGGAGGCTCCGGCTCCCGCGGCCAAAGAAGAAGCCGCACCTGCCGCCGAGGCTCCCAAAGCAGAAGCTCCGGCTGAAACTGCCTCCGACGCTCAGGAAGGGCCCAAGGTGGTGGGCAAGGTGGACTTGGAGGCGTTGAAGCCCAAGAAGCCCGCCAAGAAAACGGCCAAGAAAGAGGAAGCTCCAGCTGAGGAGAAGCCTGCCGCCAAACCTGCGGCTGAACAGCCCGCGGCGAAAGCCAAGCCTGAAGCCAAGGCGCCGGCCAAACCCGCCGAACCGGAAGTCGTCCGGGCTCGTGCGGAAAAGCTGTCCGGACCGACGGTGGTGGGCAAGATTGAATTGCCTGTCGAGAAAAAGAAAACGACTGGAGAGGACGGCAAGCGGAAGCGTGTGCGCGTCAAGAAAGTGGACGTCAGCAAGGCCGGCAACCAAGCCGGTCGAGGCGACCAGCGTGGCCGTGGCCGCCGCAATGAGCCCAAGAAAGAAGTCAGCCAGGAGGACATCCAAAAGGAAATTCGCGCCACGCTCGCACGCTTGAGTGGCGGCAAGAAGTCGAAGTCTTCCAAGCTCCGTCGCCGCAAGCGCGACGCCATCCAACAGCGCCACGAGGAGAGCAACCTCCAGTCGCAATTGGAAGAAAGCATCTTGAAGATGACCGAATTCGTCACGGTGGCCGAGTTGGCCACGATGATGAATTGCGGGGTCAACGAAATCATTTCGGCGTGCATGACGCTGGGCATCATGGTGTCCATCAACCAGCGCTTGGATTCGGAAACCATCACCATCATCGCCGAAGAATTTGGCTTTGAAGTGGAATTTGTCAGCGCCGAGGTGGAAGAGTCCATCGTGGTCGAGGAAGACTCCGAGGAGGACCTGGTGTCTCGCCCACCGATCGTGACCGTCATGGGTCACGTCGACCACGGAAAAACGTCGTTGCTCGACTTTGTCCGCAAGGCCAACGTCATCGCTGGCGAGGCGGGCGGCATCACCCAGCACATCGGTGCATATGCGGTGGAGCTCGACGGCGGAAAGAAAATCACCTTCCTCGACACCCCAGGTCACGAGGCGTTCACGGCCATGCGCGCCCGTGGTGCCCAAGTGACCGACTTGGCCATCATCGTGGTGGCGGCGGACGACCGTGTCATGCCCCAGACGAAGGAGGCGATCAACCATGCCCAGGCGGCTGAGATCCCTATGATCTTCGCCATCAACAAGGTGGACCGTGACACGGCCAACCCCGACCGCATTCGCCAGGAATTGGCGGAGATGAACATCCTCGTGGAGGATTGGGGCGGCAAGTACCAATGCCAAGAAATTTCGGCCAAATTTGGCACCAACGTGGAGGAGCTCCTTGAGAAGGTGCTGCTGGAATCGGAAATGCTCGAGCTCAAGGCCAACCCCGAAAAGCGTGCGCTCGGCACGGTCGTCGAGAGCAGCTTGGACAAGGGCCGTGGCTACGTGACCAACGTGTTGGTGGAAGCCGGCACCCTGAAAATTGGCGACGCCATGCTTGCAGGCCAGCACAGCGGACGGGTCAAGGCCATGTTCAACGAGCGTGGCCAACGCGTGGACGAGGCGGGCCCTGCCACGCCGGTGTCGGTGCTTGGCTTTGACGGCGCCCCGAACGCCGGGGACAAATTCAACGTCTTCGAGGACGAGAAGGACGCACGCGCCATCGCGACCAAGCGCCAGCAGTTGCAGCGTGAACAAGGTGTCCGGACACAGAAGACGGTCACGCTCGAGGAATTGGGTCGTCGGATCGAAGTCGGGGAATTCAAGGAATTGAACCTCATCATCAAGGGCGACGTGGACGGCTCCATCGAGGCGTTGAGCGATTCGCTCCAGAAACTAAGCACAGAGAAGGTCCAAGTGAACATCATCCACAAAGCGGTGGGCCAGGTGTCAGACTCGGACGTGCTTTTGGCCTCAGCGTCGAACGCGATCATCATCGGTTTCCAGGTGCGCCCTTCGGCGTCGGCCCGGAAGCTCGCGGAGCAAGAAGAGATTCAGATCAAGCTTTACTCCATCATCTACAAGGCCATCGAAGAGATGCGCGACGCGATGGAAGGCTTGCTCAGCGCCAAGATTGAAGAGAACATTGTGGGCTCGGCGGAAATCCGCGAGACCTTCAAGATCTCCAAGGTGGGCACCATTGCCGGTTGCTTCGTGACCGAAGGAAAAATCTTGCGTTCAAGCAAGGTTCGAGTCATCCGCGAAGGCGTGGTGGTGTACACTGGCACCCTGGGCTCACTCAAGCGATTCAAGGACGACGCGAAGGAGGTGTTGAAAGGCTTCGAATGCGGCCTGAACATCGACCGCTTCAACGACATCAAAGTCGGCGACGTGGTGGAGGCTTACGAGGAAGTCGAAGTCAAGCAGAAGCTCGAAGACTGAGCCTGAGCCGGGCCGCGTTGCGTTTCACACCGCAGGCCCTCATTTCAACGCTGGAAGGTCGATCTCGCTGGGGATGACCAAGACGTTGTCCCATGCCCCGAGGGCGCCGCTTTGCACAGCGCGTTGGGCGGACCAGGCGTCCCTGAAGTTCCCCACCGTGACCGCGTAGTTGGGGTCGATGGGGTGGAGGTGGCTGGCCACGTCGGGGCAAGCGCGGTTGAACGCCGCCCGCACGGCACGGGCCTCTTGCAAGTCCCCGAAGTAAATCTGCACCCGGAAACCTTGCATTGGCGCGGGGTCCAGCTTGGCCAACGAGTCCAACGACCTCAGCGTGTCTGGCATGTTCCAGGTGGCCAGGACGGCGTCGGGTCGTTCGGGAACATGTGCCGGCGTCAGCGCCACGGAGTCCATCGTCGTCAGGGTTGGTGTGTCCAGGGAGTCCTGCGTGGGCTCGGGGATGGGTTGGGGTGTTTCTTGTCCGCCTCGGAAGAGCCCTTTCCACCATGTTTCTCCCTCGGTTTGGGTGGTGTCGGTTTGGGCGAAGGACGTCTGGGGCAGGACGGCGCCGGCCGCCAAGAGCCACATGCACAAGCTGAACGAGGAGGGGGTCTTCATGGTGCCCAAAGATATCTGCGCCATGCGTGCCGAAGGGCGTGAGGCCACACCAACTTGTGTGAACCGTGACGGGCGTCCGAGATGGCCACCATGCGCTTCGAACCCTCGGAACGATTCTAAATGCCCATTGTTCGTGACATTCCTGTGACGGATTGGCGAGGGACCTGTGATTCTCCTTATTTTCGCGTTCAAATTGAGAGGGTACTCAATCGACATGCGAAACAAGAATTTTAAGCGATTCCCAGGGCTTGCGGGCTTGGGGCGCATTCTCACCGTCGCGGCCCTGATGACCGCGCAGACGCTGTCTGCGCAATCCATCTGGGAAGGAGGCGACGTGGAAAACGGACAAGCGTTGTTCAACGCCAACTGTGCTTCTTGTCACTTGGTGACGGCGGACGTGTTGGCCGCACCTGGTTTGGCGGGCATTGCCGACCGGTGGGGCGCCAGCGATGAACTCCTGGTCCAGTGGATCCAAAACCCCCAAGGTGCGGCCGCCACGGGCGACGGGTACATCAAGTCTTTGGTGGACCGGTACGTGGGCACGTACGGTTGGATGAGCGCACAAGCGGTGTCTGCCGACGACGTGCGCGACATCATGGCCTACGTTCAAAACCCACCCGATGTGGCGGTGGCGGACAACTCGGACAACGGATGCATCAACATCGACGAGATGCCGGTGGAGGAGTCCAGCGACAGCTCCACGTTGTGGTTTGTGATCCTCTTGGTCATGTTCCTGTTGATCGCGATGAGCGCCTCTGGCGTGAACCGCGGATTGACCAACGCCATTCGTGAGCGCGAGGGCCAGCCGCAACTGGAGGACCTCAGCTACTTCGAGCGCCTGCGCGCTTGGGCCTGGAACAACATGGTCTTTGTGTCCATCCTCGGTGTCTTTGTGGTGGCGTTTGGCGTGGTGAAAGGCTACCAAGGTTTGATGGGGGTTGGCGTGTACGAAGGATACTTGCCTGAACAGCCTGTCAAATTCATCCACTCGGTGCACGTGTGCGAGAACGAAGTGGATTGCAAGTACTGCCACCACAGTGCCTATGAGTCCAAGCACGCTGGCATTCCTTCCACCAACGTGTGCATGAACTGCCACAAGGCGGTGAAGAAGGGGTCGCGTTACGGCGAGGTGGAAATCGGCAAGATTTACGCGGCCATTGGATTTGATCCTGAAACAGGGACGTACTTGGACGGCAAGGGCAACAACGGCCACTCGGCGCCACAGGACAGCTTTGGCGGTGAGCCCATCAAGTGGAACAAGGTGCACAACTTGCCGGACCACGTCTACTTCAGCCACCAACAGCACGTTGTGGTTGGAGGGTTGCAGTGCCAAAACTGCCACGGCGACGTGGAGACTTGGAGCGCTGGCCGCATCGCGTCTGTGGACCACATCAACACCTTGGTGGACAAGTACCCAGGGTTGATCGAGTTGAGCAAGCCCACCCTCACCATGGGTTGGTGCATCGAGTGCCACAACAAGGCGTCCATCGACCTCGCGAGCAGCGACTACTACGAGGAAATGCACGACCGCATGAAGGACGACGTCCGAGGCAACGAGGAATTGCGTCGCATCCTCGAGGACGACAAGATCACGGTCAAAGAAATGGGTGGTTGGGAGTGCGCCAAGTGCCATTACTGATCGCAACGAGCAACCACGACAGATTCGAATGAACATGGCGAACAACAAACGCTACTGGACGGGACTCGACGACTTGCACCAGACGGAGGCTTTCCAAGAGCTCCAGGGTCAAGAATTCCCGCAACACGAAGCCATTGACGAGGCGCTCGGCAACGAGGGTTTGACTTCGGCCACCACAGGCCGTCGTGACTTCTTGAAGTTCATGGGCTTCTCTCTGGCCGCCGCCACATTGGCCGCGTGCGAGACCCCTGTGGTCAAGAGCATCCCCTACACCAACAAGCCTGAAGAGGTGACTCCTGGTGTGGCCAACCACTACGCCTCGACCTACTACAACGGTCAGGACTACGTGAATGTGTTGGTCAAGACCCGTGAGGGCCGTCCGATCTTCATCAAGAGCAACACCGCCACAGGTGTCGGCCACGCCAACGTGCGTGTGAACGCCTCTGTGATGGGCTTGTACGACAGCGCACGCCTTCAAGGGCCTCACATCGCTGGTGCCGGTTCTTCTTGGGACGCGTTGGACGCAGAAGTGGCCAAAGCGATGTCTGCTTCTGGCCGCAAGGTGGTGTTGACCAACACCGTGTTGAGCCCGTCGCTGCAACGCACCATCGACACCTTCTGCGAGTCACACGGCGCCGACCATGTGCAGGTGGATGCAGTGAGCCACAACGCCTTGCGCAAGGCGGCCAAGCTGCACACCGGCGTGGACACCTTCCCAGGATTTGAATTCTCAGCCGCCCAGACGGTGGTCACCGTTGGTGCCGACTTCTTGGGCACATGGGGCGACGCGGCATACTACGAGTCAGAGTGGGTGAAGACACGTCGTCCGGAGAACGGCACGATGTCCAAGCTTCATGCCTTTGAGACCGTGATGAGCTTGACCGGCACCAACGCCGACACGCGCACCATGGTGAAGCCATCTGAGCACGGCAAAGTGTTGGCAGCGCTTCATGCAGCTGTCACCGGTCAAGGTTCGGTTACTGGATTGGACGAGCGCGTGGCTGCTGCCGTGAAGGCCGCGGCGAACGACCTCAAGCGCGCAGGTGCTGCCGGATTGGTGGTGGCCGGTGCGAACGATGTGGACGCCCAGCTCGTGGCAGCCGCGATCAACACCGCGTTGGGAGCAGATGGCACCACGGTGAAGTACAGCGGAGATCGCTTGTTCGCCGGAGACGACGCGGCGTTTGCCCAGCTCGTGCAAGACATGAACGCAGGCCGCGTGTCTGCTTTGGTGATGCACGGCACCAACCCTGCCTACCACGCCGCAGACAAAGAAGCGTTCCGCACCGGACTGGCCAAGGTCAAGTTCAGCGTGAGCACCTCTTGGTTCGCCGATGAAACCACAGCCCGTTGCACGGCCATGGCCCCCGACCACCACTGGTTGGAGAACTGGATGGACCTCCGCATCGGAGGAACCCGTGTGGACTTGGCTCAACCGACCATTCAGCCGTTGTTCGACACCCGCGCTGCGGGAGAGACCTTCTTGGCATGGGCGGGACAGCCTGCCGCTTGGTACGACGTGGTTCGCACCACGCACAGCGGTGGCTACACGTCCGAGGCCATGTACAACGACGTGTCTTGGAACGGGTCGTTGCACGACGGGTTCTACATGACGGGCGAAGCGATGCCTGCTTCAGCAGCGGCCATGGGCCAAGATGTGAGCGCTTCTGTCCGCAAATTGTCTGCAGCCAAGGGTGGCGCATTTGAATTGGCGTTGTACCAAAAGCAAGCCATCGGGTTTGGCGACCAAGCCGGCAACCCCATGCTTCAAGAGACGCCTGACCCTGTGTCGAAAGTCACTTGGGACAACTACGTGACCATGGCCCGTGTGGACATGGAAGCGTTGGGATTGAACACCTACATCGCCCAGCGCGACAAGGCTTCTGTGGTGAAGGTGACGGTGAACGGCCAGTCGGTCGAATTGCCTGCCTTCATGCAGCCAGGCCAAACCCCTGGCACCGTTGGCATCGCACTCGGTTACGGCCGGGGAGACGGAGGTGAAAACATCGGACGCGCCGCGTTCGCCACTGGCGAGAACGGAGAGCACCTGCAAACGGCAGAGGGCAAGCCCATGCCGATTGGCGCGAACGTCTTTGGCTTTGCGACAGTGTCGGCAGACGGATCACCTCGCTACGACGCGTACGACGTGACCGTCGAAGCGACCGGCGCAGAGTTTGCCTTGGCGGCGACCCAAATCCACAACACGGTCATGGACCGCGATTCCGTGGTGAAGGAAACCACCTTCGACAGCTACCTCGCTGAGGCGAGCAAGCCGAAGGGCCAAGCGTCTTGGAACAAGAACCACACGTTGACCGTCCATGAGGACGTCAACGGCGACGGCATCATCGACGCCAGCGACGGCAAGAAGACGTCTGCCTTTGACCTCTGGAAGAGCCACCCCGTGGAAGGTGTGGGTCACCGTTGGGGCATGACCATCGACCTCACGACCTGCACAGGATGCAGCGCGTGCGTGACGGCTTGCCACATTGAAAACAACGTGCCTGTCGTCGGCAAGGACGAAGTTCGCCGCCACCGCGACATGCACTGGATGCGGATCGACCGCTACTACGCTTCGGATTGGTCGCAAGAGCGCGGCGCGGAGGAAGGTGTGGGCGTCATCTCGTCCTACACCAAGATGGAAGACCCCTCGGCGAACCCACAGACGGTTCACATGCCGATGATGTGCCAGCACTGCAACCACGCTCCTTGTGAGACGGTGTGTCCAGTGGCGGCCACGACCCACAGCAACGAGGGGTTGAACCAAATGACTTACAACCGTTGCATCGGAACGCGCTACTGCGCGAACAACTGCCCTTACAAGGTGCGTCGTTTCAACTGGTTCAACTACCAGGGCTACGCGAAGTTCCAGCACACCAACCCTTCTCAGGATTCACTCACCCGCATGGTGTTGAACCCCGACGTGACCGTGCGTGCACGTGGCGTCATCGAGAAGTGCAGCATGTGCGTGCAGCGCATCCAAGAAGGCAAGTTGTCCGCCAAGAAGGCCGGCACGCCTGTGGAAGACGGCACCGTGCTCACCGCGTGCGCGGAGGCTTGCCCCACCCACGCCATCAACTTTGGTGACCTCAACGACGAAGCGTCGAAAGTGCGCACCAACGCCAACAACAACCGTTCGTACCACGCCTTGGAGGAGGTGGGCATCCAGCCCAACATCTTCTACATGACGAAGGTGCGCAACACTGAGTCCAACGAAGCCTGATCCCCTCGACATGCAGAGAGAAGCAGCCATTCGCGAACCCCTGATTCTGGGGCACAAGACCTACAAGGACATCACGGACGACGTGGTGGGTCCCATCATGGGGCCAGCACCTTTGGGTTGGAAAATCATGATCACAATTTCCAGCCTCATCGCCGTCTACGGCGTGGGTTGCATCCTGTACCTCTTGGGCACAGGCATCGGCACCTGGGGCTTGAACAAGACCGTGGACTGGGCATGGGACATCACCAACTTCGTGTGGTGGGTCGGCATCGGCCACGCAGGAACCTTGATTTCTGCGGTGTTGTTGCTGTTCCGTCAGAAGTGGCGGATGGCCATCAACCGCTCGGCCGAGGCCATGACCATTTTCGCGGTCATCATGGCGGCAGTGTTCCCAGGCATCCACATGGGACGCATTTGGGTGAGCTACTGGGTGCTCCCACTCCCCAACCAGTTCGGATCGCTGTGGGTGAACTTCAACAGCCCGCTGTTGTGGGACGTGTTCGCCATCTCGACCTACTTCTCGGTGTCGTTGGTGTTCTGGTACATCGGATTGATTCCAGACTTCGCCACCATCCGTGACAGGGTGACGGGCCCCATCCAAAAGAAGATCTACGGAGTTCTGGCGTTCGGCTGGTCCGGGCGCGCCAAGCACTGGAACCGCTTCGAGGAGGTGAGCCTTGTGTTGGCAGGGATCGCAACTCCACTTGTGTTCTCGGTGCACTCCATCGTCTCGATGGACTTCGCGACGTCTGTGATTCCAGGATGGCACACCACCATTTTCCCGCCCTACTTCGTGTCGGGTGCGGTGTTCTCGGGTTTTGCGATGGTGCAGACCTTGCTGTTGATCATGCGCAAGGGCATGAACTTGGAGAACTACATCCACGTCAAGCACGTGGAGTACATGAACATCGTCATCATCGTGACTGGATCCATCGTGGGTGTGGCCTACTTGACCGAGCTGTTCATCTCATGGTACAGCGGGGTGGAGTACGAGAGCTACGCCTTCATCAACCGATTCAGCGGCCCTTACAGCTGGGCGTACTGGATGATGATGTCCTGCAACGTGATCAGCCCGCAGTTGTTCTGGTTCAAGAAGATCCGCCGCAGCTTGGTGGCCACGTTTGCGTTGAGCATCGTGGTGAACATCGGCATGTGGTTCGAGCGCTACGTGATCATCGTGACTTCTTTGCACCGCGATTACCTGCCTTCAAGCTGGGGTGAATTCCACGCCACGAGCATCGATATCGGCATTTTCATTGGCACCATCGGCATCTTCTTGACGTTGTTCTTGGCCTTCGCACGGTTCTTCCCTGTGCTCGCCTTGAACGAGTTGAAGACCATCTTGAAGTCGAGCGGTGAGTCTTACAAAAACGAGCAAGCCAAATGAGCAAGATCTTCCACGTCATGTACGACGACGACGCCAAAGTGATGGCTGCGGCCTCTGAGCTCGTCGGCCAGGGTGTGCGGGTGAAGGATGTGTTTTCACCGTTCCCGATCCACGGCATCGACCCCATCATTGGCATCAAGCGCACACGTTTGGCCATTTGCTCCTTCATGTACGCCATGACCGGCACGTCGCTCGCGATTCTGGGCATGTGGTACTTCATGATCCAAGACTGGCCCATGAACATCGGGGGCAAGCCGAGCTTCTCGCTTTTGGAGAACATCACGGCCTTCATTCCGGTGACGTTCGAATTTTCTGTGTTGTGCGGCGCGCACGGCATGGCAATCACCTACCTGTTGCGGAACGGGACCTTGCCAGGCATGCCTGCGTCCAACCCCGACCCGCGCACCACGGACGACAAGTTCGTCGTGGAAATCAGCACCGACAACAACAGCATGTCCGCGGACGAGCTTGAAGCCGCCATCCGCAAGACGGACTTGCTTGAAATCAGCATCAAAGACGCCTAAGCGATGTCAAAGCGTTGGACCCTTCTTGCCCCAGTTGCCGCCGTTGTTGTGGCCATGACGGGCTGTGTCACGGACCCCAACAGTCCGGGACTGGAGTACATGCCAGACATGTACCGTTCTCCTGCCGTGGAGGCTTATGTGGACTATGGGATGGACCCGTACTACGTGACCGAAGAGGTGGCGTCGTCGCAGCGGAACACCCAAAGCGCACGCAAGCCTGTGGCAGGCACCATCCCCTTTGTGGGGGCGAACAAGGCGTTTGGCCTGCCGTATGCGTACCCGAACACCCCTGAGGGGTACGAGGCTGCTGGTGCAGGACTCTTGAGCCCTTTGACCACAACCAAGGCCCACATTGAGGCCGGCATGGAGATCTACACCAAGATGTGCAGCCAGTGCCACGGCGAGGAGGGCAAAGGCGACGGCGCGTTGTCACGCAACGGACACATCGCTGGCATTCCATCTTACTCGGACAAGTTGAAGGACCTCCCAGTGGGCAAGATGTACCACACCTTGACCTACGGAAAAGGACTCATGGGTTCCCATGCCTCTCAATTGTCTCAGAAGGACCGTTGGCTGGTGATTGAGTACATCAAGGTACTCCAGCAAGGCGGCGAAATGCCGGAGTTTGACGATGCGGGCAATGTGGTTGAATCGGCGGCTGACGGCGCCATGGCAATGAACAACTGATCATGGAATTCAAGTTTGAAGGACGACTCAAGCTCGTCACCCAAGTGTTGATGGCCATTGGCGCAATTGCCTTGGTCGGCGGTTTCTTGACCGACACGAGCGACCACCACCAGCGTTGGTGGGCCAACCTGTTGATCAATGGGTTCTTTTACTTCAGCATGGCGTTGGCCGCCTTGTTCTTCTACGCATTGCAGTACGCCACCGAGAGCGCCTGGTCGGCGGTGTTGAAGCGTTGGTTTGAAGCCCTCTGGGGGTTCCTCCCTTGGGGTGCTGCCGTGATTGTGGTGGTGTTGGTGGCAGGCAAATTGCACTTGCATCACCTGTACCACTGGATGGACCACACCCTCTACCACGAATACATGGTGGAAGCCGGTGACCACGTGGAGTACATGGACGAGATGGTGGAAGGTGCAGTGTTGAACCCCAACTACGACCACGTGATTGCAGGCAAGGCCGCGTACTTCGGAGACGCCTTCTTCTGGTTCCGGACGCTGGTGTACATCGCGACTTTCTTGATTTTCGCCCGCTCGTTCCGCAACTGGTCTTTGCAGGAGGACGAAGCACCCAGCCTGGACCTGCACTACAAGCAGTTCCGGCGCAGCGCGTTGTTCCTGGTGTTCTTCGCGGTGTTCAGCTCCACCCTGTCGTGGGACTGGATCATGTCCATCGACACCCACTGG
>CALKFF010000005.1 GCA_938084585.1 uncultured Flavobacteriales bacterium | reverse complement strand
AGGTACGCCACGTTGGGGCGGAAGTACGTCTTGTGGTACTTGACGAGGTCGTCGCGCGTGATCTCGTTGAGGCTCTCCTCGGTCATTACTTCGCCGTAAGGGTGAAGTGCGCCGAAGTTGGTCGCGGCCACCAGGTTGGAGGCGATGTCGTCCGGAGAGGTCGGCGTGTTGGCCAACCCCGAGCTCACCTGCTTCTTGACCTTTTCCAGTTCTGCCTCCGGGAAGGTGGGGTTGAGGATGGCGTCCGAGACGATGCGCAGGAGGTCGCCCGTGTGCTTGCTCAAGGAGCTGGCGAAAAAGCCAGTTGCGCTGGAGCGGAAGGAGGCGCCGAGGAATTCAACCTCTTCGGCGATTTGGGCCTTGGTACGTTGCTCGGTGCCGGAGCCCATCATGGAACTGACGATGCCAGTGAGGCCTGATTTCGTGCCTTCCAAGAACGGCGGGTAGTCAAGCGTCATGCTCCACGAAACTGCGGGCATGCTGTGGTTTTCAACCACGATGACCTGCAAGCCGTTGTCGAGCTTGAGTTTGGTGGGCGTACCAATCTTCAGTTCGGGGGCAGGTCCTGCATCTGGGGCCTTGCTGCGGTCAACTTGACCCCAAGACAACGTGCTCAAGGCAAAGGCCATCGCGAAGAGGCCAGTGCGGCGAAGGAAGGAGGTGGAATTCAACATCATGGCTGAGAGTTGGCGTCGTGCAAGAAGTAAAGGGTCACGCGCTGTTCTGGCACGTAGTATTTCTGAGCGGCCGCGCGGATGTCCTCCGGCGTGATGGCCAAGTAGCGCTCGATTTCCGTGTTGATGAGGTTGGCGTCGCCGAAGTACGTGTGGTAATTGGCGAGGCTTTCCGCAATGCCGGCCATGCTTTGGTTGCCGGTCACGAAGCCGTATTCGATTTGGTTCTTGAGCTTTTGGAGTTCGCGCTCCGAGATGAGCTCACGCTTCATGCGCTCCACCTCATCGTTCATCGCCGCTTCCACTTCGCTTGGATCCACGCCCATGTTGCACATCGCAAAGCCCAGCGTCAGCCCGGGATCTTCCAGCCCAAAGCTGAACGCTCCGCAAAACAACGCAAGCTGGTCGTTCTCCACTACGCGCTGGTTCAGGCGTGCGCTTTCGCCGCCGCTCAGAACCTGGTTGAGCATGTCGACGGCGTAGTAGTCGGGCGTGCCCTGCGCAGGGATGGGGTAGGCCTGCACCACGAGCGGGAGGCGGTCCTTGCCGTAGATGGTGTCACGGACCTCCGCCGTGCGCGCGGGTTCGATAACCGTGGGGCGAGGGATGTCGCGGCCGCCGCGGGGGATGTCCTGGAAGTATTTCTCAACGAGGCTGCGTGTCTCCGCCACGTCGAGGTCGCCGGCAATGCTGAGCGTGGCGTTTTCCGGCACGTAAAATGTCTCATAGAAATCCATGAAGTCGCTGTGGTCGGCAGCATCGAGGTGCTCCATGGACCCGATGGGCGTCCACTGGTAGGGGTGCTCGTTGTAGGCCATCGCCATCGTTGTAGGAAGGAGCTGGCCGTAGGGCTGGTTGTCGTAGCGCTGGCGCTTTTCTTCTTTGACAACCTCGTTTTGGGTGTCGATACCGATCTGCTCAATCTTGGCGTGGAGCATGCGCTCGGATTCCAACCAAAGCCCCAGCTCGAGTTGGTTGCTGGGCAGGAGCTCGTAGTAGAAGGTGCGATCCTGGGTCGTGTTGGCGTTTAGGATGCCGCCGGCGTTTTCCACGTAAGAATCAAACTCGCCACGCGCGATGTTCTCGGAGCCTTCAAACAAAAGGTGCTCGAAGAAGTGGGCCATGCCCGTACGGTCGGTTCGTTCGTTCTTGGAGCCGACGTGGTAAAGCACGGTGACGGCAACAAGCGGGGTGGAGTGGTCCTCATGGAGGATGACGTGAAGGCCGTTGTCCAAATCGAATTCGTTGAACTCGATTTGGCGAGCCTCGGTTTGGCCCCACGCAGCGGAAGAGACCAAGGTCGCGGCTGCGCTGAGGAACAAGAAGGAGGTGAATCGCATGTGGGAAAATTGAACCTGCAAGATAGCGACCTCGGGGTATCTTGCCTGCATGGAAACGAGCCATCACGAAGGAGCGGCAGCGCAAAGCCGAGGGCAAGCGCTTCCCGAGGGTTGGTGGGGGGCTGACGTGTTTTGGCAGCTCTCGCACGAGGAAGGGGTGACCCGGACGTTGTCGGCGGAAGCCGTCGCCCGAATCGAACGTTGCCACGCCTACTTGCTGGGTCGCGCTTCAGGGGGAGACACCCTGTATGGAATCAACACGGGCTTTGGCGACTTGGCCACAACCCGCGTGGACGACGTCGTGGAGTTGCAGCGGAACTTGTTGATCTCGCACGCGTGCGGGGTCGGGGAGTCGTTGCCGGGCGAGGTTGTAAGGGCCATGCTGCTGTTGAAGGTCAAGGCGTTGAGCCAGGGCCATTCGGGGGTGGCGGTGGCGACGGTGCAGCGCCTGCTCGACCATTGGAATGCGGGCGTGTTGCCCGTGGTTCCGAGCCAGGGGTCGTTGGGGGCGTCCGGGGATTTGGCGCCGCTCGCGCACCTCGTGTTGCCGCTGATTGGTGAGGGGGAAGTGGTGATGCCGGACGGACGGCAAATGGCTTCGTCGGACGCCTTGCGCGAGCTGGGCTGGCCGGCGCTCGAGCTCGGTCCCAAGGAGGGGCTGGCGCTCATCAACGGGACCCAAATGATGCTCGGCACCGGCATGGTGGCGCTCGAACGCGTGACGCGCTTGGCCGATTGGGCCGACGCCCTGGGAGCGTGGTCGCTCGAAGCTTGGAACGGGCTGAAGGCCGCGATGCACCCGTCGATTCACCGCATCCGAAACCAAGCAGGCGCCATGATCGCGGCCCACAACGTCGCGTCGTGGCTCGAAGGCTCGGAGCGCGCCGCGCAGCCACGTACCTACGTCCAAGATCCATACTCATTCCGGTGCATGCCTCAGGTGCACGGCGCCTCACGGGACGTCGTGGAAGGCGTCCGGGCTGTCTTCGAAGCAGAGATGAATGCCGTGACGGACAATCCGCTCGTTTTCCCGGACGAAGATTTGATCGTGAGTGGCGGCAATTTTCACGGCCAGCCGCTGGCCTTGGCGATGGATCGTCTGGCCTTGGCCATCCACGAATGGGCCAGCATCTCCGAACGACGCATCTTCAAGATGCTCAGTGGTCAGAGGGGATTGCCCGCGTTTTTGGCCTCCAACCCGGGCCTCAACTCCGGGTACATGATCCCGCAATACACGGCCGCGAGTCTCGTGTCGTACAGCAAGCAGCTCTGCACGCCGTCCAGCGCGGACAACGCCGACAGCAGCAACGGACAAGAAGACCACGTGAGCATGGGCGCGAACGGGGCCTTGCAAATGTGGCGCGTCTTGGAACACGCAGAGCAGGTGCTTGGCATTGAAGCGATGTGCGCAGCCCAGGCGTCGGACCTGCGGGGCGACGAGCACGCGATGGCCCCCGCGCTTCGGGAATTGCAGGACACGTTCCGACAGCACGTGCCGTTCCTCGAACGCGACGCCGTCATGGCCCCGCTCATGGCTTCTGCACTGGCATGGATTCGGGTCGGTTCTCCCCGGGATTTGGCCGACCTTCGCGACGTGCAATCCTGAACCTGTAGGACCCTATGCTCATTCACGAACTCACACGTCGCGGCAATCAACTGTTCCGCTGGCGCAGTTTCATTCCACTCATCTTGGTGCCACCAGCGATCCTGTTGGCCTATGAAGCGCCAGAAAGGGCAGGGGCATGGGAGTGGCAGGCGCTGTGTTGGGCCATGGGTTTGCTTGGTGTGTTGATTCGTGCCAAAACCATTGGTCATGTCCCACCGGGCACCAGTGGTCGCAACACCTCCGAAGGCCAAGTTGCTGAATCGCTCAACACCCGGGGCATGTAC
>CALKFF010000004.1 GCA_938084585.1 uncultured Flavobacteriales bacterium | reverse complement strand
TACCACTTCGCCGTGTCCCCCCAGAAGGGCGATGTGTGACGCCAGCCGTCCTCGGCCGTCCAATGCCAGCGCTCGTGGGAGCGTGCGTGCCAACACACCTCGTCCCCTGGGTCAAACGACCCATCGCCCAACCCGCGCCACGCCACGCGTTGCTGGGGCATGTCCAACGGTCGTTCCTCGTCGTTGTCGACTGGCAAATTGCCACCTCCTTGGCCAAACAACCGCAGCCCCAACACGTCCAAGGTGTCCGGCTGGACACCGGCTTCCACCAACTCATCGTAACCAATGCAATGCACGCCTTCTTCAGTGGTTGCAAACGCCAACCACGTGCCCTCGGCGCGCACGCTGGCCGTCGGCCATTCTCTCGTTTCACGGTGAACGGCGACGGGGGATGCCCCAAGCGTCGCCTCCAAGCGCACCAGCCTTTCCCATCCCTCGCCGTTCCATCGCAATGCCTGTCCTTCTCCAACAATTCGCGATTGTCCCCGTGACGATTGGGCCAACCAACGCCATGCTTGGGCATGTTTGGTGGGATTGGCCTGATGGAGGTGCGCTTCCAACTCGGCCGAGCATGCCGTCCACTCCATCCGTTGGTCCAACACTTCCACTCCAGACCAAGGGGCATCCAACCCTTTCACCACGGTGCATTCGGGCCCCGCAGGCTGGGTCTCCAAAGCCCGCCAAACATCCTCCTCCGACCACTCACGGTCCAATTCCAGCACAATTTGTGCGTGGGCATTCCACGTCGAACACACCGTCAACACCAAGGCGGCGACATACGACAAGGCCCTCCACCCACGTTTCCATGTGGACAACCTTGCGGTGGGCGAGGCATTCGAAGGCAAAAACGCCTGCAAATTAGCGAGTAGCATTGGCACAATCATGTTCAATCCCATGGGTCTTGGTACGCACAAACTTCGGGCTTATTGTCCGAGGTCTGGCCGCGGCTTGGCACAGGCCAATGCAATCGACAAAGGCACGAGGTTCAGACCCTCTACGTCGCCAAAATTCCGTAGTATTGTGGGTTCAACAGTCCTTTCGACCATGACAAAATTCACCTCCTGCCTCCTGCTCATCGCCACCGTGTGCACCATGGTGGTGGCCGTTGCGCCCCAACAGGCACACGCCCAGGACCCGGAATTTTCCCAATTCTACAGCAACCCGTTGCTGTTGAATCCCGCTTTTGCAGGCACGGCACGCGGACCCCGCGTGGTGATGTCCCACCGCAACCAATGGCCCGCCATGAGTGGTGCGTTCGTGACCCAAGCGGTCAGCTACGACCAGCACTTCAGCAGCATCCAAGGCGGTTTGGGCTTGACGGTCATGCACGACCAAGCCGGACAAAACACCCTGAACACCACCCGCATCACCGGGATGTACAGCTACCAGCAAGCCATCACCCGGAAGTTGTCTCTGCGCGCCGCGCTCGAGGCCAGCTACTTCCAGAAGGCGTTGGATTGGAGCAACCTGACCTTTGGGGACATGATCGACCCGCGCCGCGGATTCATCTACGAGACGGCCGACACCCCGCGCGGTGAAACCGTCAAGAAGGTCGATTTCGGAGCGGGTCTGTTGGCCTTCACCGAGAAGTTCTACATCGGTGCAGCCGCCACTCACTTGAACGAACCCAACGAAAGTTTGGTGGTTGGTGTGAGCCGATTGCCCATGAAGTTCACCGGCCACGCCGGGGCCAAGTTGCCCTTGCAGCGCTCAGTCCGCGGGGTGGAAGCGTGGATTTCCCCCAACGTGCTCTACCGGGTGCAAGGAGAGTTCCAACAACTCAACCTCGGAGTCTATGTGAGCAAGGGCCCACTCGTGGGCGGCATCTGGCACCGTGGATTCTTCTCCGAAGACACCCGTGACGCCCTCATCGTGTTGGTGGGTGTGGAAACCGGCATGATGCGCTTCGGCTACAGCTACGACATCACCATCTCAGACTTGACGCCCGCCACAGGTGGCGCCCACGAGCTGAGCTTGAGCATGAAATTTGCCTCCCCCCAGAGGTCCAAATTCAGATCGGTCTCCTGCCCGACCTTCTGAATTGACAACGAAACCTGCACAATCGAAATCTGAAAATTGAAACCCCACACCATGACGCAAAAGCACATACTTGGCTTGTTCAGCGTGGCGCTCGGTCTCATGACCTTGAGCGGATGCTACTACGAGCGTTCGGGAGCGACAGGTTGGGCCTACAACTTTGAAGCCAATGGTGGCTTCGAACGCCCATCTTACTTTGAGCAAGAGACCGGCCCCGGCTTGATCTTCGTGGAAGGCGGAACCTTCACAATGGGTTCGGTCGACGACGATTTGAACTACGAGTGGGACAACATCCCGCGCCGCACCACCGTGTCTTCCTTCTACATGGACGAAACCGAGGTGACCAACCACTTCTGGTTGGAGTACATCTCATGGCTCAACCGGGTCTACGGCTCATCCTACCCGGAGATTGTGGAACGGGCGCTGCCAGACACCGCGGCATGGCGGAACAAGTTGGCCTACAACGAGCCGATGGTGAACTACTACCTGCGTCACCCAGCCTACCGCGACTACCCTGTGGTGGGGGTGAGCTGGTTGCAAGCCACCGAGTTCTGCAAGTGGCGCTCAGACCGTGTCAACGAAGGCATCCTCGTGCGTGAGGGCCTGCTCGTGCACAACCCCGACGCCCAAGTTGACGAAGAGCACTTCACCACAGAGACCTACCTGTCTGGCCAATACCAAGGCGAACGCCTGCGTGAAGGCCTTCCCAGCTACAGCATCAACAGCGACTTCCGCGACGTCAAAATGGAAGACGGTGTGTTGCTGCCTGCCTACCGCCTGCCCACCGAAGCAGAATGGGAATTCGCGGCGCTGGGCTTGATCGGAAACAGCATTGGCGAATTGGTGACCGAGCGCCGGACGTACCCGTGGAACGGACACTTCGTTCGGAACGGGGACAGCCGCACCGCAGGATACGGCTCCATCAACGCCAACTTCGTGAAAGGCAACGGTGACTACATGGGTGTGGCTGGTGCGTTGGACGACTTCGGCGACATCACCGTGAACGTCTACCAGTACGCCCCCAACGATTACGGGCTGTACAACATGGCTGGCAACGTCAACGAGTGGGTGATGGACGTCTACCGTCCCTTGTCCATCCAGGACAACAACGAATTCCGCCCCTTCCGTGGCAACTTGTACGAGACCCGTCGTTTGAACGCCGAAGGACGCCCCGTCGACAAGTACGACTACGTGGTCTACAACATCGACGGCGTGAAGTCCTTCTTGCAGGTCTACGAGACAGAAGGAAACAACGTCGGGGCCTTCACACCTGAAGACGTCGACCTCATGGGCAACCTGAACCAGAAGGTCACCGACGCAGAGGAGCGCATGAAGGCCAAGCGCTTTGAAGAGGCTCAGACCCTCATGCAGGACGCGATGGACCTCATCGTGGACAGCGACGCCATCGCCGCTGCGGACCTCCGCAAAGGCTTCAGCGAGAACATCGATGCGTTGCCTGGCCAAATCCAGATGCGCAAAGAGAGCGTGGAAGAGAACCTCAACCGCACCAACTACCGCGTGGCGGACAACATCGACTACCTCGATGGCGACCGCAACAGCTCGTTTGACTTCGCCGCGCAAAGCGCGGAAGAGGATGCCATGCAAGACAAGCGCGTGTACAACTACGGCGGATCGACCATGATCAGCAACCGCAGCCGCGTCTACAAAGGCGGCGGCTGGGACGACCGTGCATACTACCTCATCCCAGGAACGCGCCGTTTCTTGGACGAGCGTCAAAGCTCCGCGAGCATCGGATTCCGATGCGCGATGGACCGCCTCGGCACCCCTGTGCCGTTCGCGGGTCAATGATGACACCAATTCAACCCCCGAGCATTCCACTCGGGGGTTTTCTTTGTCCTGACGTGAAGCCATGACCCCCCCTTTCCGCACATCCACCGATACGGTTGATCGCCTTTTGCACGAGGTCCACCAAGCCCAGGGTGTGTCCACGGACACGCGTGACGCGCTCGGAGGCCTGGTGTTTTGGGCGCTGACAGGAGAACGATTTGACGGCAACGACTTTGTGGAAGCTGCCCTGAAACAAGGGGCAGCCCATGTCGTGAGCAACCGCACTGAGTGGCTGGAGGAGCCGCGTGTCACGGTCGTGGAAGACGTGTTGGACGCGTTGCAAGCCACGGCACGCGCCCTGCGTCGAACGTGGGACTGTCCCGTGTTGGCCCTGACGGGAAGCAACGGAAAAACCACCACGAAGGAACTCTTGCGCGATGTGCTGGCTGAGGGAATGGAGGTTCATGCAACTTCCGGGAACTTCAACAACCACATCGGGGTGCCCTTGACCCTGTTGCGCGCCCCAGCCCAACCTGAATTTGTGGTGGTGGAAATGGGCGCGAACCACCAGCAGGAAATTGCGCTGCTTTGCACCATCGCCGAACCCTCCCATGGGTGCATCACCAACATCGGGCTGGCACACTTGGAAGGGTTTGGAGGTGAAGAGGGTGTGTACAAAGGCAAGAAGGAATTGTTCGACCACCTCGCGGCCACACACGGCACGGCCTTCGTCAACATGGCCGACCCCAAGGTGGTGCGCGCCGCCGAGGGGGTGGTCCAGCATGTCCCCATCTCAGTGGAGGGTTGGACCTGGTCCACTTCGAAGGGAGCAGGCCCGGCCGCCGTCGCAGGCCCAAGTGGCACCACCTTCAACGTGCACCTCGAAGGGGACTACAACCTGATGAACGTCGCCGCGGCATGGACCGTGGGCAGACACTTTGGAATCACTGAAGAGGCATGCCAGCGTGCCTTGAGCAACTACGTACCATCCAACCATCGGTCCCAAGTGGTCCGTACGGCACGGAACTGGGTGTTGCTCGACGCCTACAACGCGAATCCCAGCAGCGTGGCGCATGCCTTGGCCTCTTTCGCCAGCAAGGACCACCTCCACCCTCTTGTGGTGCTTGGGGACATGGCGGAACTGGGCGAGGCGAGCGACCAGGCCCACCTCGATACAGTGAACGATGCCTTGGGACGGGGGTTGGAATTGTGGACGGTGGGGCAGGCATTCGGTCGGGTGCCTCAGCAAGATGGCCAGGCCAGAACGCACTTCGATCACCTGGAGGCGTTGGTCGCCTACGTGCAATCACACCCGCTTGAAGGGCGGCAAATTTTGGTCAAAGGGAGCCGCAGTGCCCAGCTTGAAAAGCTGATGCCTTCCCTGTGACGGAAACTATCTTTGTGGCATGACGTTGATCGAAGAATTGAAGTGGCGGGGCCTGCTGCATGACATCATGCCAGGCACGGAGGAACTGCTTGCGCAGGAACAAGTGAAAGCCTACGTAGGCTTCGATCCAACGGCGGACAGCCTGCACATCGGCAACCTTGTGCCCATCATGCTCTTGGTGCACTGGCAACGCGCTGGACACACCCCCATTGCACTGGTGGGCGGCGCGACCGGCATGGTCGGCGACCCCAGCGGAAAGACCGCAGAGCGCCAGTTCCTGGATGTCGACGTCATCCAGCACAACCTCGCGTCCCAGCGCGCACAGTTGGAGCGGTTCCTGGATTTCACAGGAGACAACGCGGCTGACGTGGTCAACAACCACGATTGGTTCAAAGACTTCACGTTCCTCGACTTCATTCGCGACGTGGGGAAGCACATCACGGTGAACTACATGATGTCCAAGGACAGCGTGAAAAACCGCCTTGAAACGGGGATGAGCTTCACCGAATTCACCTACCAACTGGTGCAGGGCTACGACTTCTACCACCTGTGGAAACACCACGGCGTGAAAGTCCAAATGGGCGGCAGCGACCAGTGGGGCAACATCGTCACAGGCACCGAGTTGATTCGCCGCAAAGGTGCCGGACAGGCGTTCGCCATCACGGCCCCGCTCATCACCAAGGCTGACGGCTCCAAGTTTGGCAAGAGCGAAGGCGGCAACGTCTGGCTCGACAAGTCCCGCACCTCGGCCTACAAATTCTACCAGTACTGGATCAACGCCGCGGACGAAGACGCCTCACGCTACCTCCGCATCTTCACCTTGCTGCCCAAAGAAGAAATCGAGCGCATCGAAGCTGAGCACGCCGAGAATCCGGGCGGCCGCGCCATGCAGAAAGCCTTGGCAGAGGACGTCACGCGACGCATCCACGGACAAGAGGATTTGGACACGGCCATTGCCGCGAGCAGGTTGTTGTTTGGCAAGAGCTCCGAGGACGACCTCCGGGCGTTGCCTGAGGCTGAACTGCTGTCCGTGTTCGAGGGCGTCCCACAACGCACCCTGCGTCGCGCCGAGTTGGAGGAAGGCGTGGGCATCATCGATGTGTTGGCGGGCGGGGACTCGCCCTTTTTGGCCAGCAACGGCGAAGCGCGTCGGGCCTTGAAAGAGGGCAGCGTGAGCGTGAACAAGGCGAAGGTCAACGACCAAAAGGTCCTCACTGCAGAGGACATCCTCGGCACAGGACTGGTGCTGTTGCAGCGGGGAAAGAAAAACTATTTCTTGGTCCGGATCACGGACTGAACTCAGCCGAACAACGCGGTCAAGTCTCGACCTTCCACGAGGTACAGGAAGATCACGAGCATCACGGATACCACCAGTCCAATGGTCGCCTTGCCGAGGTCTGAAAAGACCATCTTGGCCACCTGACGGCCGTCCTGGTTGGCCTCGGTCAATCGGATGCGCAGGGCCACTTCACGGCCTGCGAGCATGCCCAAGAAGACCCAGGTGGTGCTCATCGGGATTTTGGCCCCGATGCCGAGCATGTCAAACTTGAACAGCAACAGCACCAAGCCGTAGAAGAAGTCGATGAACGTGGCCGACCGAATGTCTTGCGTGTTTGTCTTCACCCGCACGATTTCCTGAATCTTTCCTCCTCGGCGGTAGAAGATGTAGCCCAACATGACGAGCAAGGTGACCAGTGCGAACGCAAAGGTTCCTGCCCCAACTTGGTCAGGATGGCCCAAATACACCATGATGTTGACCAAATCCTGGGTCAGCCATTGGCTCCACAGAAAGCCTGTGGAGGACCACTGAAGCACCGTCCAAAACGTCTTGTTGGTCCACAAGCCGTGGTCCTCGCCGTCAAATGGACGCTGCATGAACAGACGCTCCGTCAAACGGCTCAGCGCGAAAAACGCCACGATGGCGAAGGTGAACGCCACGCCGTAGCCTCCCAGGCTCTTGATAAGCATTTGGGGCAAGGCCTTGGGCGCAAAGAAGGTCAACACCAGGAAGGTCGTGCTGACGGGAATGCCAAGCCGTGTGATGAACAGCAACGCCAGCGGAGGCAACACGTACCAAGCACTGATGGTCGGGAAGGTCACGCCGTCTTTGAAAATGCCGTCAAACTTGCCAAACGTCAGGTCGTCGCCCTTGCCTCCAAGGTACTCGCCGTACCCGAGGTAGCCCAGGGTCACCACCACAGCCATGATGGAGCCTGCAAACAGCCAGAGTTGCCACCACTTGCGCTTCTCGTTGGACACCAGGAAAGTGCCCAAGGTTTGGATGCTGTCATTGCCGACCACAGAGTAGGCGGCCAACGCAAATCCCAAAAGCGCGAATGTCTGTTCCAAGGTGTGGGTGTCGCAGGTGATGCTTACGCGGGCGCAAGATGGTTGAAGTATGGCAACCTGACAACGATTCAAGGTTATGATTTCACCCGGAAGCCAACAAACTGCATCCCCTCACCTCCGCATGGTCCATACGCCCCAGGAGCTTGAGCCCTTCTGGACGCCACTGCGCCGCGTCCGACGTGGCCAAAAACGCGCAACTGTGGACATTCGCCAGGTCCACCACGTCGACCCGTCCCGTGCGCCCCTCAGGCAGTGTCCCACGCGGGTCACGTGGGTCTCGAACCAAAGGCATCACCCACTTGGGGAAGACATGGTGAAGCCCATCCTTCGCATACCCCTGGGAAAGCATCTCCGTCATGCCATACTCCGAGGCCAAGCGAGCTTGGGGCAAACGCCGACGCAACTCCGCCAACACCTCCTCCCGGGTGGGCTCCTCGCCCCTGCCCTTCATGCCCCCAGTGTCCACCACGAGCACTTTGTCCTCCCACACGGGCCTGTCCGCGGCTGCGCTGCGCACCCAATCGAGCAACGCCCAGGTCACGCCAAACAGCACAAGCGGACGGCGTGCCGCATCCGCAGACCAGTCCGCCAGGGCGCGTGACAAGCTGTTGTGGTCGTGCATCCAAAACCGGTTGCCCGTGTGGCCAGCAGCCTCACAAAACCCTTGCAACATGACCAACAGCGAGGCGTCTTCGCGCCCCACGTAGCCGGGCAACAGTCCCATCCAGTCGTGACCAGACACCTCCGTGTTCCAAACGGAAGACCACGCCAAGGCGGCCACCTTTCTGTACCATGCTCCACCGGCCGCATCGAGGTGGTGGGCCGCCCGCGACGGGGTCGCAGACGTTCCGGAGCTGCGGAAGATGTGATCCGTGGGCCAAGACGTCGATTTGACCTCGTGCGACTTGAACAACTCGACAGGCATGAAGGGAATGTCGTCGACGGCATCGACGGCAGAAGGTTCGACACCCATGAGGCGCACAAATTCCCCGTACACGTCGTTGTGATGGGCTTGCCAGCGGAAAAGCGCCAACGCCAACCGGTCGAACTCGTCGCGGCGTCGGTCTGCGTCAGGCTGACTCATCCAAGACCACAAGACGCTTCGGACCGCTTCCACCCCTGCACTCTGCTCCCAAAATCTTTGGTCCAACGTCATGACTGCAAGTTCGGTAGTTTTGCTTCATGCGTCGATGCTTGGCCTTGCTTGGAATGACCTGTGTGCTCCTCGGGAGCTGCCTCCCGCGGCTGGAGTTTCCCGACGAGCCGACCTTGCGGTTTGTCGACTTCGTGCCGGCGTCAGACGGTTCAGCCGTCATGACCTTGGGCTTCACAGACGGCGACGGCAACGTGGGCCTCACCCAAGCCGACACCTTGCCTCCCTTTTGCAGCACCTGCGAGCACCACTTCAATTTGATGGCAGAATATCAGGAGTGGAATGGGGAGGCCTGGGACGCGCCCGAATTACTCATCCCCTACGCCTACCGCGTACCTGTGGCGACGCCCACCGGGTCGAGCCCGGCCCTCGATGGCACGTTGGAATTGGCCATGCCGTCGTGGCATCTCTGGGGCACCCAAGCGGATTCGGTGAGGTTCTTGTGGACGCTGTGGGACCGGGAATTGAACCCCTCCAACGTGGCGTCGACGCCCGGATTGCCCGTTCCCTGACTCAAGCGCCTTCTTCGGAGGCCAAATGCGTGGCCACGGAAGCCACCCGGTCGCCGCACTTCTCCAGGTCGTTGACGAGGTCGTTGTAGAACACGCCGCTGGACGCCGGATACTTCCCCTTGTCCAAATCCCTCAAGTGCTTTTCCCGAAGGCGCTCAGTCAGGGCGTTGATCTTGCCCTCCACTTCAGCCACCGCGTCCAAATCTGCGGCGTTCTGCCTGAGGTTGCGGTCCATCAAGGTCAGGGCTTCTTTCAGCAGCCGCAGCATCTCGATCAAGCTCGTGCGCTGCTTGGGGAGGAAATACACCCCTTGACGGCCCTTGGCGTCGAGTTGCCAAGACATGTTCACCAAGGCGTCGCCCACACGCTCCAAGGCTGGGTTGATGGCCGAAAGTGCGGACAGCCGTGCGCTGAGTTCTGGGCTGAGCTCCTCCTGGGCCACGGCTTCCAACTTGGAAGACACCAATTGGGCGCCTTCGCTGGTGCGTTCACCCCATTTGGCCATTTGGTTCAACACGTCGGAGCGCTCACCTGGGTCCACCAGTCCGAGCAATTCTTCGACGCCTGAGACCATCCTCTTCAGCGTGCCTCCACTCCTTCTGAAGTCCCCAAGGACTTCTTCCAGGGTCAATCGTGCATCCACGATCCGGCCCGTGAACGTGCCCTCCGCCAAGGCCACCTCTTCCTGGGAGGTGGTGGACCACACGAGTTTTTTAGACAACGACACCAGGTTTTCACTCAGCAGCGACATCAAGAGGCCGTTGAACACGTTGAACGTGGTGTGAAAGGACGCCATGACATAGCCGCTTCTCACCTCGGGGTCTTCAACGCCTGCGAACACCCCTGACAAGCCGTCGGCCAACAAAGGAATGAGGCCCACCATCCACACGCTGCCCAAGGCGTTGATCAAAAAGTGAATGCGCGCCACGCGCTTGCTGGCGCGGTTGCCGACGACGGCCGCGAGGTTGGCGGTCAAGGTGGTCCCGATGTTTTCCCCGAGGACCATGGCCAAGGCATGCTCCAGGTTGATGACACCCGACACAAGGGCGGCTAGGGTCAATGCTGTGGCGGCAGACGAGGACTGGATCAAAGCCGTCAGCCCCGCGCCCAACAGCAAGAACAGCACGTTGCTTCCCAGCCCCTCTCCGAGGTTGGGCAAAAAGGTGGCGAACAATTCTTGGGCGCCGAGCACGGCCATTTGGTCTTTCAACAGGTCCAGGCCAATGAACAGCAAGGCAAACCCAAAAACGATGTCCGCAATCTGCTTGGGGACGCGGCGGTCGAGCAACAACAGCGGGACGGCGAGGCCGGCCAGCGGCAGCGCCAAGTCACTCAGCGAAAAGCCACCCAAAGACAGCACGATCAACCAAGCGGTGATGGTGGTGCCCACGTTGGTGCCGAGCAGCACGCCCACAGACTCTCGGATGGTCAGCAGTCCGGCATTCACCAAGCTCACCAGCGTCACCGTGACGGCCGAACTTGATTGAATGAGGCTGGTGACAAAGAAGCCGGTGACGGTGCCCACCCAGGTGCTTTGGGTGACGCTGGACAAGAATTGTCTGAACGGCGTGGCGGACGCGCGACGGATGGCGTCGCTTAGGGTGCGCATCCCAAACAGGAACACCCCCAGCCCACCGAGCACACTCAAAAACCACTTGATCCAAATCATTGCGGCGGAAGATAAGAAGGGCGCCACGAGGGCGCCCTTCCTTGTGTTGTTTCAGTCCTGACCTGGAATCAGCAAGGGTTGCCGAAGTCCACCAAGAACTCGAGCAAGTCGGCCGTCGACACGGAACCGTCTCCGTTCAAATCCGCTGGACATGAGTTCTCCAGGGTGAATTCACACGTTCCATCGTCGATGGTCGCGTTGGAGTCGTAGTTGTTCGACGAGACGTACGTGCAACCGTAGCAGCTGTCGAATTCGCACTCCGCTTCGTTGCCCAAAATCGCATTGGGGTTGAAGTTGCAGGCCGCGGGGTTGTTGCAACCGAACGCAGAAGAGTTCGCCATGCCTGGGGTGCCGTTGTTGACCCAAGACGCCTGCCAGTTGCCTCCGAAATCGTTGCCGTTGGCGGTGGGGGTGGTCAAGAACAACTCCAAGATTTCAGGGATGTACTCCAACGTGGCGCAACCTCCGTCGGGGCTTTCCACGTAGTTGTTGCCCAAGATGCCGAGGGACGCTGCAGGCCATGGGGCTGCGTCGTTGTAGTCCACGGCGTTGACCACGTTTCCAAAGGCGTCACGCAAGGAAATGGCCTCTCCAGAGTTGCTGAAGTTGCCTTGCGTCATCACGAAGGTTTGTGCCCCGGTGCTGGCGTAGTTCGCCGCGCCCTCCTCGCTCACCACCAAGAGGATGAATTCGCCCGAAGCCATGCTGGTGCCTTCAGGGAAGACAACGCCCAATTGGTCGTTGCCGCCCGTGGAGTTGTAGAATTCGTACCCGCCGAGGTCCACGGTGACGTCGCCGATGTTGAGCAATTCAACGAACTCGTAGTCAAAGTCGTCGCCTTGCGCACCACATGGGTTGTAGTGAATCTCGTTGACGATGACGCTTGGCAAGGTGTAATAGCACGACGCGTCGTCTGCCTGGGTGGCATTGGCCTCGTAGTTCAAGGCCGTGGGGTCGGTGCAACCCACGATGACACATGAACCGTCGTCCAAGGTCGCTGCAGGATCATAGTTGTCTGCATCTGGGTTGGTGCAACCTGGGATGCTCACGCATGATCCGTCGTCCAAAGTCGCCAAGGCGTCGTAGTTGGGGAAGTTGCTGTCCGTGCAACCCACGCGCACCACGTCCGCCGTGTCGCGGGGGCACACCTTCCAGTTGCCAAAGCTGTAGAAATTGGGGCCAGTCACACGGTAGTTGCGACCTTCTTCCACCACAGCAACCATCATGCCGCCAACATCCACGCTGTCGTCGACCGCGTTGTATCCAAGCGAGGCAACCATGCCTTGACCCATGTCGTCGCTCAAGTTCCACTCACCAAAATTGGCAGTGATTCCAGAGACCGTGCCAGCCATTTCAACAAGGACACACTCCCATTGCTCGTTGTTGATCGCTGAAGGCACCAACAACTCCGCCGCAGGCAACGCGTGGCCTGAAGACTGCACGGTGGGCACAGCAGACTGGATTTGACGCAAGCCGTAGACCACGGTCACGGTGCCAGCCACTTCGATTTGGTCACCCACTGCGACGCCGTCGCCAATGACCCAAATGCCTGAGAACGCCCCAGTGCCGTTTTGAATCACGTACGAAGGCTGACCGCCGAGGGAGCCGCTGTTGCCGTACACCCCAGTCACCACGCCCGAAGTCACCACGGTGCCACCGAAGTCGCTGCCGTGGATTTCCTGGATGGTCAGGTTGGGGATGAAGATGCAAGAACCGTCGTCTTCCGTGGCGTTGGGGTCGTAGTTGACCGCGCCGGAGTCGGTGCATCCTGAGTTGTCCACCGCGCACGCGCCCTGGAAGGTGTGGATGCCCAAGTTGGTCCAGTCGTCAGAGGGGTTGATGACCCACTCCGAATCGATTTCGTTGGTGCCTGCGCTGGCCGCCCAGTCGCCCCCGTTGCCCTGGCTGACGGAAGGCTTCCGAACCAAGGTGCCGTTTTGTGTCGCGTTGGTAACGCCTGCCACTGCAAAGCCTGACCCAGGATCGGCGCCCAAGCTTCCGAACACATCCACGGTCAACGTGTCAGCCCCAGACAATTGGAACAACGCAAAGGTGTCGTCTCCGTTGCTGAGGTATTGGTACGTCATGCTTGCCGCAGCCAAAATCAAGGAATCGGCTTGGGGGTGGGCAATGATGTAAGTGCTGCCTGGAGCCACCTGGGCGTCTGCAGGGAAGTTGAATGTCCAGAAGTCGTAGTTGTCTGTCACGAAGGACGAAGCACCCAAATCGTCGCAGCCGTTGCTGCAGTTGGCCAACGTGTACTCACTCAAGAAAACTGGGCTCTGTGTGGGGTTGTACAATTCGATGTACTTGTTGTTGGAGCTGCCCTCGGCCATCTCTGAGAAGAACAAGCCGCACTCGCCGCCTTCGTAGATGCAGCTGCCGTCGTCAATGGACGCCAAATCGTTGTAGTTCGCCGCTCCCTCGACAGCACAACCGTACAGCTGGGCGTCCATCTCGTCGCGCAATTGCACCTTGAATACGTTAAAGGAGTAATCCAAGGCGCCGGTGACCTGCAACTGGTTGTCGGCAGCCACCACTCCTGCGCCGATCGCGTTGTAACCCGCGTCGTCCACGGCGAGGTCGCCTGAACCGTCAGAAAGGGCCCACTCGCCAAACCCGAGGTCCGCGTTGGTCACAGATCCAGTCACCTGAATCAACACCCCTTCCCATGCTTCCGCGTTGGCGTCCAAGGTGGTGAGCATCTCTGGGGTGGGGAGGTCGTTGCCCTGGCTGGTGATGACCACCGCGGGGTTTCCGATTTGGGTTTTGCCGAAGTACTCGACCACAGCGCCTGTCGCCTCAATGGCGTCACCCACCATCACAGGCACGTCGGGGGCGTAGAGCCACATGCCGCTGTAGGCACCTTGACCATCCTGGATGCTCACGTTGCTTCCGAACACGCCCGTCACAATGCCAGAAGTCACCACCACGCTGTCGGTGAAGACTTCAGTCTCCTGGCCCAATTGAATGTCGGCGATGCTTGTGGTGGACACCTCAATGCAAGAACCGTCGTCGAAGTTGGCAGAAGGGTTGTAGTTGGGGGCTGCCGCGTTGGTGCAGCCTCCTGTGCCCACCGTGATGGTGGCCACCATGCCCAAAGCGGCGTGAGAGCCGATGGAGCAGTCGTACGTGTACACCCCGGGGGTGTTGAACGTGAAGGAACCGATGCACACGCCTGAAGCGTCTCCAGACACGGGGGCGATGTAGAAGGCTTCTGGGTTGCCAAACGACATGCCTGTCTGCGAATCGGTGTCGCCGTTCACGTCGTGGGTGCCGCCCATGTTGGCCCAAGTCACCGTGGTGCCTGGCTCCACGCTCAACGAAGAAGGTACGTACTGGAAGCTGCTCGCTTCCACCTCGACGGCGTCCACGTTGCACGCGTTGACAAACATGCACGAGCCGTCGTCCAAGGTCGCTGCAGGATCGTAGTTCTCTGCATCTGGGTTGGTGCAACCTGACACGGGCGCGCCACAACCGTCAAAGGCATGGGCGTCGAGGCTGGACCAATCGTCGATGTCGAGCACAATCCACTCGCTGTCCTCTGCAGAGGTTCCGGCACTGGTCACCCAATCCCCTGCGTTTCCATCCTGCACGGAGGACTTCCGCACGATGGTGTGGTTTTGGGTGCCGTTGGCGACACCTGCCACTTCCCATCCGCTTCCAGGGTCTCCGTTCCAATCGCCCACGGCGTCGATCACCACAAAGGATGTCTCGTCGCCCTGCACGAGCATGAAGCCGTCGTCTCCGTTGGACAAGAAGTTCATGGTTTCGTCGGCCACGGCCAAAATGGCGGGGTCCGCACTGCCATGGGCCACGATGTACACATCACCTGGGGCCACTGTGGCCCCTGCCGCAAATGCATTCCAGAACTCGTATTCTCCCACCACGGCGGGCGCATTGCTCACGTTGGGATAAGCGTAACCCGACAAATCAACGGTCTCGGAGGTCGGGTTGTAAATCTCCAAGTACTTGTTGTTGGAGCTGCCTTCAGCAGCCTCTGAGAAGAAGAGGTTGTCGCATTGCGCCCAAGCCGAGGAGGCCATCAGGGTGAAGCAAGCGAGCACGAGGGAATAAATGCGCATGTTCTTGGTTTTGAGGATTGAACGTTCAAAACTACACATTCACCCACCAAATCCAGCATTTCAGCGCATTCTTCACGATTCGTTCACATCAATCCGACGGGTCGAACAGCGTCGGGGCCGGAGGGGCCCACTTGAACGTGCTCCGGTGCAGCGGGGTGGACCCATGCACCGTCAACGCCTTCCGATGCGCCACGGTGGGATACCCCATGTTGGTGTCCCAGCCATATTCCGGGTACGTCTTGGCTGCCTTCAGCATGAATTCGTCGCGGTGGGTCTTCGCCAAGATGCTGGCCGCTGCGATGGAGGCCACCTTGGCATCGCCTTTGACGAAACAACTGTGCTCAGGCATGTCCGGGGCCGTGACAAAACGGTTGCCGTCGATGAGCAAGTGGTCTGGCTCTCCGGCCAAACCCCGCACCGCACGGCGCATGGCTTCAAACGAGGCTTGCAAGATGTTCATCTTGTCGATCTCCTCCGGTGTGACGAAAGCCACCGCCCAAGTGACCGCACGGGCCTCCACTTCCTGGCGCAATTGGTCGCGTTGCGTCGTGGTGAGTTGCTTGCTGTCGTTCAGCGGCAAGGTCCGGGCGACGTCGGGGGTGAGCACCACCGCCGCGGCCACGACAGGCCCAGCCAGGCATCCACGACCAGCTTCGTCGCACCCCGCTTCCACGCGTCCGCGCACCACTTGGTCCATCAAGCTTGGCATGCCGCATCGGATTGGGAAGGATTCAACATGTCGTCGACAAGGCGATTCAACGCTTGTCCGCTGGCCGCCCAACTGAAGTCTTTCGCCCGCGCCAATCCTCGCTTGCAAGCGGTGTCGCATGCCGCTGTGTCGTGCTCTGCCGTCCACATCGCTTGCGCGATTTCGTCTGAATCCCCGGGAGACACCAACGCCAGCGCTGCGTCTCCGCACACCTCGGGCAACGACGTCACGTTGCTGGCAATGACAGGCACGCCGCAGGCCATGGCTTCCAACACGGGAATGCCAAACCCCTCAAACCACGGCACAAACACCAACGCCTCGGCCGCCCCAACCACCTTGGGCAATTCGTCGTGAGGCAGGCGACCCAAACTGTGGATGCGCTTGCGAACCGAAGGCGACACGTCCATCGGCAACTCGTTCCACATCGCCGCCCCCACGATGACCAAGTCACGAAGTCCGCCCCGGTCCGCGTACCGTTCAAATGCCGTCAACAGACCTTCGATGTTCTTTCTGGGATGCAAAGACCCCACAAACACAAAGTACCGCGCTCCTCCAGTGTGTCGCTTGCGGACATCCTCCGCGGCCGAACAGGCGAGGGGCGTGAACGCGCGGTCGGCGGCGTTGGGCACGATTGAAATGTCCTTCCGCGGGAGGCCGTAGGTGACGACCAGGTCTTGGGCGCTGGCGTCGGACACCGTCGCCACCTGACGGGCTCTGGCGGCGAACCGCGGAAACTGAGTTTGGTAATAGCGCGCCCAACGCGCTGGCACCCACTCTGGGTGGTGCTCGAAGTTGAGGTCGTGGATGACCGTCAACTGAGGGAAACTGGACGGCATGCCCAAGGCCAAGGGCCCCTCGAGCGAGACGAAGGCGTCGGCGCCCCACCGCCGGAGCAGCGCGCGCAAGGGCCACCCGAACCACAACTTCAGCAACCACGGCCTGCGCCCTGGAATGGGCATGCGCCGAACCTCCACGTTGGAGCCCAGCTCAAACATCTCGTTGTGCGGCTGATCCACCACAAGCAAGAACTCGTCTTGGGGCCTCAAACGCACCAATTCCTGGAGGCACTTCCAGGTGAAGACCCCAATGCCCTCGAGCTTTCCAGGGACCAACAACCGACCGTTCAAGGCAATGCGCGCCATGCCTTCAAAGGTACCTTCTCTGCCCATTAACTTCGCGGCGGCCCAGCACCTTAAACCACAGCACATGCCTTCTTCCAACCCCATGGAGTCGACCCACCTTTTGGTCTTCATTTCTCGGAACTTGAAAACGCTCTTGGGCGTTGGATTTTTGGCCGCAGTGGTGGCCTCCGGGGTGTCGCTCATGATGGACGAGTACTACCAGAGCACCGTGGTCATGTTCGCCACGTCCCAGCACAGCATCGGGGAGCAATTCTTCGAAGAAACCAAGAAAAACGACCTCTTGGCGTACGGGGAAACCGAGGATGCGGAGCGGCTCTTGCAAATCCTCAACTCCCACCGCATCCGCAACCGGATCATCGAGAAGTTCGACCTGTTCACCCACTACAACATCGACCCCTCGGAGCCAGGCGCCCAGGCGGACATGGCGTTGACTTACGGAAGCAACGTAAGCGCCAACCTGACGCGGTTCGGGTCCATCAAAGTGTCCGTCCTCGACACAGACCCGTTCCTGGCCCGGGACATGGCCAACGACATGGCCCACTTGGTGGACAGCATCGCCAACCGCATGAGGAACGACCGGGCGCGCGACGCGTACAATTTGGCCTTGAGCACCCTGGACCAAACCACGGCCCAAATCGCCGAAGCCGAAGACAGCTTGGCTACTTTGCACAGCCTGGGGATCTACGATTTTGAAGCGCAAGTGGAGGGCCTGACGGCGCAATACGGCATGGCCCTCGCCTCCAACAACGGCGCAGCGGCACGCACCATCAGCAAGGACTTGGAGCAACTCGGCGCCCTGGCCAACGGGTACAACAACCTCTCGGCCTACCTCGAGTCAGCTTATGATCAGAAGGCCTTGCTCCAAAAGCGGGTGGACCTGATGCGCGTCGACGCCGAAACGCAGCTGCCGTCCAGCTTTGTGGTGGACTACGCCAGCGCCGCCGACAAGAAGGCCAAGCCCGTGCGTTGGCTGATTGTCGTCATGACCGCCATCGTCGCCGTGGGTGCGGCATTCCTGGGCATGCTCGCCTGGGAAACCTTGCAACGCGCCCAAGCGTCCAACGCCTGATTCCTCCTCGGCCGTGCCCAAGTTGAACACCACCACGGTCGGCTGGCTGGCCGGATCCGCGATGCTGCTTTTGGCGGCGGTCGGATGGTGGGTGGATGTTCCCTACGTGTTGTTCTTGCCTGTGGCCGCCCTGCTTGCCTGCTGGGCCTTTGCTCGGCTGGACCTGTACATGGGGGTGGTGTTGGCCCTGGTGCCGCTGTCCATCAACTTGAGTGAATTGGGGCTCACGTCGGTGGGTTGGTACATGCCGACCGAGCCGATGTTGTTTGCCCTGTTGTTGTTGTCCTGTGCGCGTTGGCTGTCTGGGAAAAGACTGGATCGGACGCTTTGGAAGCACCCTGTCACGTGGGTCGTCCTCGCGGGATTTGTGTGGATGGGGCTGACCATTTTACCCAGCAGCCACCCCGTGGTTTCGCTGAAAGCTTGGATCTCCAGGGCCTGGTTCATGGTGGCGTTCTACTTCTTGCTCGCAGCGTGGTTCCAGCATTCGCCGAAAGCCCAAACCCGGTTTTTGGGCTTGCTCCTCGTCCCCATGTGCATCGTCGTGTCGTACACCATTGTTCGTCATGCCGGCCATGGGTTTGGCAAAGGCGCCGGCCACTGGGTCATGAAGCCGTTTTTCAAGGACCACACTTCGTACGGCGCCGTGCTCGCCATGCTCCTCCCTCCGGCCATTGCGATGGTCTGGAAAAAGCACAAGACCTCCTTGGCCCGGGTGCTGTGGGGGCTTGGCGTGGTGTGGTTGAGTGTGGGAACTGTATTGTCCTACACCCGGGCGGCCTGGGTGAGCCTGGCTGCGGCGGGCGCCTTGTGGGCCGTGATGAAACTCGGGGTCCGGCTCAAGCCCCTGCTCGCGGTGAGCGTGGTGGCTCTGGGGGGATTGGCCTTGTCGTGGGATGCGCTGGTGATTCAACTTGAGCGCAACAACCAGGATTCTTCCGACAACTTCTCGCAGCACATCGAAAGCATCACCAACGTCTCCACGGACGACTCCAACTTGGAACGGCTCAACCGTTGGTCGTGCGCGTTGGCCATGTTTGAGGCACGGCCGTTTTGGGGCTGGGGACCTGGAACGTACCAATTCGAGTACGCGCCGTTTCAAACCTCCACGCTTCGCACCCGCATCAGCACCAACAACGCAGACTTGGGCAACGCCCACAGCGAGTACCTGGGTCCGCTCGCGGAACAAGGCATCTTGGGCTTGCTGGCCGTCCTCAGCCTGCTGATGGCCACCCTACACTTGGGGTTCAAACTTCACAGGACTTTGACCGACCCGGAGAGCAGGGCCTGGGCGATGGGGCTCTTCTTGGGCATCATGACCTACTTCGTCCACGGCGTCCTGAACAACTTCCTCGACACCGACAAGGCCAGCGCTCCTTTTTGGGGCTTCTTGGCCATCCTGGTGGTGATGGACATTCGTCAGTCCAACGAAGGGAACAAGAAGGCTTCGCTCACCTGAAGCGACAGCTCAGCATCGCAGTGTCGTCCAACCGTGGGGTGTCCCCCCTGAACGCCTCAAGCGCGCCGACAATGTCGTCGTGAATGTCCTCCAGGGCTTGTCCTTCATGCCCCTTCAGCAACGACGCCAAACGCTCCGTTCCGAACGGCACTTCCGACGCGTCTTCCTGTTCCACGAGCCCGTCGGTGTAACAGCACAACACGGAGCCTGCTGTCACTGGAACTTGCCCCTCCTCCACGCTGGGGATGTCGCGGAACATGCCCAAGCCCACAGACCCCAGTCCGAGCAACTCGTGGCGCCCCCCAGGATGAAGGAACAGCGGGGGATTGTGGCCGCAATTGACGTAGTCCAAACGGTCGCCTTCGGCGTTGAGTTTGGCCACGAAAAAGGTGATGTACTTCTCTCCGCGTGCGATGTCCATGACCCGGCGGTTCAAGACATGAAGCGTGTCCGTGAGGGTTCCCGTGTGTGCGCGAAATAGCGCCCGGACTTGCGCTTGGAAATTGCTCATCAGGAGGGCGGCGCTCATGCCTTTGCCGCTCACGTCGGCCATGCAAATGACCGTCTCGTTCGACTCCGTGACGAACGCGTCGTAACAATCGCCACCCACTTCGGTGTGGGGCTGGTAATGCCCCGCCACGTCCAAGTCAATGTGGTCCCAGCGCTCGGGCAACAGCATCGCCTGCATCTCGCCCGCGAGCTCCAACTCCCGCCGGAGCGCCTCCTGCTCCAGGTTCCGGCGGTTCATTTGACGGTTGCGACGCGCCACCACCAAGATGTTGGTCAGCGTCACGAGGAAATTCAAGTGCTTCACCACAGGGCTGACGCCCCGCGAATCCGAGGTGTCCCCCGCCAGAACCACCGCAATGGCCTCGTCGTGTTGGTGAATGGGCACCACCACGTCAGAGGGGTGCTGGTCCGCGTCCATGGCGCCTGCCAACCCAATGCCGTCCAAGTCCAAGGACTCAAAAAAGGCAGCGGGTCGTGATGCCGGCCACGCAGAACCGGTGCCTTCAGACACAAGCAACGACCAGCGCTCGCCGTCCAAATCTGCGGCGTACAACACAAGGCGATCGATGCCGAGGTTTTCCTTCAACGCCCCCACATACTGGGACATCAACTCGGCCTCGGACGTCTCGCTGTTGATGGCTTGGGTGACCTGAAGCAACGCGTTCAACTTGAAGTCTCGCAATTCGAGCTTCTCCTTGAGGCGGCGTTCCTTCCCTTGGGTCATCCCCTCGAGCTCACTTTTTGATGCGCTCCGTGTAATCACCGCTGCGCGTGTCCACTTTGATCCAATCGCCGTTGTTGATGAACAAGGGCACACGCACTTCAGCTCCTGTGTCCACCTTGGCGGGCTTGAGCGAGTTGGTGGCGGTGTCTCCTTTCACGCCAGGCTCGGTGTAGGTGATCTCCAACTCCACATGGCTCGGCAAGTCGCAGCTGATGGGGCGCTCTTCTTCAGCGTGGAAGACCACCAAACAATTCAATCCGTCTTTCAAGAATTGCGGGGCGCTGATCAAGTGCTTTTCCAACCGGACCTGCTCGTAGGTCTCGGTGTTCATGAAGTGGTACCCCTCGTCGTCGTTGTACAAAAACGTGTGCTCCCGAGTCTCGATGCGCACAGGTTCGATTTTGTGCCCAGCGTTGAAGGTGTTGTCCACCACTTTGCCGGTCTCGATGTTCTTCAACTTGGTGCGAACAAAGGCCGCGCCCTTGCCAGGTTTGACGTGCAAAAACTCCACAATTTGCCACAACCCGTTGTTGTGGTTGAGGACCATGCCGTTCTTGATGTCGCTGGTGTTTGCCATGTCTGTAGGTTCGTGAAGGCCAAGATAGGACAGCCCTTCACGCTTCCCACGACAATCGAAGCGCGCAACGAAAGGCGACTTGTTGAGAAGGTGCCCAGGCGGCATGGACCGACCAAGTTCGAGATCCTTCGTTGTCGTTCCATGACGCCCAAAGCGAGGCGCGCGCACCCTCCGTTGGGGTTTGCATCCACGTCATCCTGTCTGCCCACGGCAAGACCGCGCGTTGCGTGGCCCCTCCTTGAGCGCCCTCCATCCACAACATCCCCAGCCTTGCGCGCCTTGGCCCCTCCAGCCTGTGGGTCATCTTCACTTGCCTCGCCAAAGCCCATCCCTCGCCGGAGCGGTGGAACGTCACCTCGACTTGACCCCATTCGCGCTGGTGCCGCACCCCACATTCAGCTTCATCCTCGCCTGCGGTGAACGCCAAACGCCACCCGGGCTTGGGGCGCACCCTTGCTTCCAGCATGGCCGCTCTGTTGTCCACAGACAACCTCATCTGAAAGGGTACACCCCCATGCCTGGGGCGGCAGGCCATGCTGTACAACGAGACAAGGTGAGAAGCGTCGTGCTCGTGAAGCACCCATCGGCCCCGGCCTGTCGCTTGGAGCAACCAAGTGTCCCCCCAAGCCCGTCGGACAGAGGCCTGACCCAGGACCGCCCGATCTGGCCAAACCATGGCCACAGCACCTTGAACATGGTGAGGCCCCACCACAAACGCCCCCGAAGCACCCAGCTTCTGTGTTCCTGTGGAGATCCATCCTTCAAGGTCGAGCCACACGTCTGGGTCTTGTTGGGACCTGGCCAATGCCGCCACATGACTGGGTCCAATGGACGCCCCAAACATGCGCTCACCCAGGAACCACTCGCCCGCCAAACCACGCATCAGGCCGTGATGTCCCGTTTGCATGGACGGCGTCAACCGGCCCGGTGCGGGCAATCCCGGGTCGCCCACATGCCACTCCGTTCCGAAAGTCCGACCTCTCGGAATCGTCAGGCCTTGCCCCCATGCTGCGCTGTGGTCGCCAACCGTCCAGCGCAAATTTCCACGACGGCCCCAAAGCGATCCAGCCCAAGTCGTGGGGTGGTCCGTGGTGCATGTCCATTTGGCCCGCGACGTTTTTCCCCTCCAAACGCCCAAGCCCGTTGGTGCCAAGGATTGGGAGGACCAGGACCGTTGAATCACCCATGAATGCTTGCTCGGGCTTGGACCTTGTGCAGCACTTGTCACTTGCTCCATCGCCCACCGTCGCCACCAAGGTTGTCTTTCAAGCCAACGCTGCGTGGCCGCGTCCAGGCCTTCGACACGCCTGGCCGTTTCAACAGCCCAAGGTTTGCCGTGAAGTTCGACATGCCTCGCCACCGCCTCGGCCGAAGCCCAGCTGCAATGGCCCTGTTCCGCCGCCCGACTCAAGGTGCGCAAGACCTCCACGGGCACATCCCACGACCATTCTGAAAGACCCATTTGGGCCACAGCAACCATGGAGAACGTGACCTGGATCCACGCCAAGACCGCCGCCTTGATCACAACACTCCATGTCATTCCTCCCATCGCCAAGCCAGGTGATGAAACGCCAGAACACCGCGCTGTCCGCGGACCACACGCCATCCATGCCGCCTAGGGTTCACACGTCCCAACCGCGTCAAGGAATTGGTTGTCCCCTCTGGAAGCGAGCCCGTGACGAGAGCTGGGGACCAAGACCACCCCACTTCCGCCACCCACCTCGGACCTCCAACCAACACCTGAATTCCCGGACTCCAACGACGCCACAGGCGCAGTTCATCCAACCAGGTTGGATCGGGATTCCACCGGATGCCCCATTGTCCTTCCTGAGACCACATCAACTCCGGACACCCCAACAAACCAGCTGGGTTGGGGGGCTGCCACGACGCGGACCATGTCCATGGACCCTGAAAGGCCCCGCGCGCGGTCCAACCCACCTCCGCTGCAAATGTCCCCGACCCTTCCACCACATGGCTGAACCGGGCCTCTGCCGAGGCCCAAGCATCTGCCTGCCGCAACTGCGGCCATCGGTCGACCCCGACCTGGACAAGCACGTCCAAGGAGAGCCCCCCGACGACTTTGTGCTGGCCTCCACTCACGCTGTGCCGTTGCCAAGCGGCCCAGCCTTGGTGATGCATCCCGGCAACCCAATGTGCACCAGGCATGTTGCGTCCGACCCGCGCGTCCATCCCAAACCAAGGGGTCCTCGCCACATGCTGATGGATGGAAACCTCCCCCCATTTGGAACAAGGATCAGATGCCTGGGCGCAAGCCACGACCGCAGGAATCCACATGGCCCAAACCCACCCCAATCTCGCTGACTTCACAACGCAAACAAATCATCCGCAAAGCCGCTGAAAGCGACCGGGTTGACAAACGCAGCACATGGCTTGGCCTGCGAGAAAAACGACCTACCTTTGCGGCCCTTGAAAGACGCGGGTGTGGTGAAATTGGTAGACACGCCAGACTTAGGATCTGGTGCTTCGGCGTGGGGGTTCGAGTCCCTCCACCCGCACACTTTCAGGAAACCGTAAGGCAACCAGAATCTCCGCCATGAACATTGCACAAACTGCACTCGACGACCTCCGCATCGAATTGGCCGTCACCCTGACTTCAGACGACTACACCCCAAGGGTTGACCGCGCGTTGAAGCGTCACCAACAGCAAGCCCAAATGCCTGGCTTCCGCAAAGGGAAAGTGCCCATGCAGCTCATTCGCCGTCAATACGGCCAGTCCGTATTGGCCGAGGAGTTGAACCAGATGCTCAGCGAGCAGCTTCAAAACCACATTCAGGAAAACAAGCTGAACGTCCTCGGCAACCCCATCCCAAGTGAGAAGACAGAGGACGCTGGAGATTGGAACAACCCTGGCGATTTCACCTTCAACTACGAGGTGGGTCTCGCGCCAGAGTTGAGCCTGGAGTTTGGGAAGAGTGCCAAGTTCACCCGCCACAAAATCAAGGTGGACAAAGCCGCCATTGAGCGCCAGGTCACAGACCTCCAACGCCGCCACGGCAAGATGACCGCCCCGGACAAATCGGAGGCCAACGACATGCTCGTCGGCGCCTTTGCGCAACTCGACAGCGACGGCAACGTGTTGGAAGGCGGCATTGCCAGCGACAGCACCATCAGCGTGGAGTTTGTGGAAGACAAGAAGGCCAAGAAAGCCCTTGTGGGTCTCGAGCCAGGATCAACTGTGGACGTCGACCCGCACAAAGTGAGCCGTGGGCATGACGATTTGGGCCGCATGTTGGGCATCAGCCACGAGCAAGTCCACGACCTCCAAGGAAACTTCCGGTTCACCGTGAAAGAGGTGAAGCGCCTCGAGCCCCACGACATCAACCAGTCGCTGTTCGACAAGATCTACGGCGAAGGCGTCGTCACCGACGAGAAAGCCTTCCGCGAGCGCGTGGCAGAGGACCTCGACGGGCACTTTGACCGCGACGCAGAATGGGTGTTCCGCCGCCGCTTTGTGGTCGACTTGCTGGAAAAAATCGACGTCAAGCTTCCCGACACCTTCTTGAAGCGATGGATTGCGTTGACCAACGAAAAGCCACTCACCCCCGAGCAACTCGAGGAGGAGTACCCCGGATACGCCGAGTCGTTGCGCTGGCAAATCCTCCAGCAGACCGTGGCCCAGGCCATCGACCTCAAGGTGGACGCCGCTGAACTCGAAGCCGAAGCCAAGCGTCAAGTCGGTGCCCAGTACGCGCAATACGGCATGCCCATGGACGAGGACACCCTCGGCAACGTGGCCAAAAACGTCCTCAACGACGAAAACGAGCGCCGCCGCATCGCGGACGTGCTCGTCGAGCGGAAGGTGGTCGACGACCTCAAGACGCGCGTCAAGATTTCAGAGAAATTGGTGAGCTTCGACGAGTTCGGAAAGCTCGCCGCAGAGGTGCGTTGATTCTACCCCTGCGGTTGTGAACAACCTGCCCTTTTGAGGGGTGGGGTGTCCTGAGGTGGGTGTAATTTGGTCCAACAGATTCGCACCATGAACAACCGCAAAGAATTCCTGAAGTATGCCGTGGGACACCATGGCATGAGCAGCCACACTGTCGAAGACTACATTTCAGCCACCCACGGACCTGTGTCGGGGCCTGAAAGCATGACCCGCACCGTGATTGAAGAGCGTCCCATGCCCTTCCGCGAAGTGGACGTCTTCTCGCGCTTGATGGCCGACCGCATCATCTTCCTCGGCACTGGGGTGGACGACTACATCGCCAACATCATCCAAGCCCAGTTGCTCTTCTTGGAATCGACCGACCCTGGGAAGGACATCCAGATCTACATCAACTCCCCTGGCGGAAGTGTGTACGCGGGTTTGGGCATCTACGACACCATGCAGTACATCCGACCTGACGTGGCGACCATTTGCACGGGCATGGCCGCGTCCATGGGGGCCGTGTTGTTGTGTGGCGGGGCCGCAGGCAAGCGCACAGGACTCAAGCACAGCCGGGTCATGATTCACCAGCCCCTCGGCGGTGCACGTGGCCAAGCTTCCGACATTGAAATCACGGCGCGCGAGATCCAAAAGCTCAAGAAAGAGCTCTACGACATCATCGCCCAGCACAGCGGCCAGACCTACGACAAGGTGTGGGAGGACAGCGACCGCGACTACTGGATGATCGCCGAGGAAGCCAAGGAATACGGCATGATCGACGAGGTCCTGGTTCGTCCCAGCTGATTCATGGCAGACAACGACCTCCAATGCTCGTTCTGCGGACGCCCCAAGGCGGACGTGGACATCCTGATTGCTGGAGCCACAGGCCACATCTGCGAACGCTGTGTGGACCAGGCTCAGGCCATCGTGGCGGAAGAAGGTGGCGCCCAGGCTGAGGCACAATCTTCCATCGACTTCACCCTGCGCAGACCAGCTGAAATCAAAGCCCACCTCGACGAGTTTGTGATTGGTCAGGACGCCGCCAAGCGCACGTTGAGCGTCGCGGTGTACAACCACTACAAGCGCCTGACCCACGAACATGCCGGCGACGAGTCAGGCATTGAATTGGACAAGAGCAACGTCATCTTGGTGGGTGAAACAGGCACGGGGAAAACCCTCCTGGCCAAGACCATCGCGCGCATGTTGGACGTGCCCTTCTGCATCGCCGACGCCACCGTGTTGACGGAGGCAGGCTATGTGGGGGAAGACGTGGAAAGCGTGCTGTCGCGGCTCTTGCAAGCGGCCGACTACGACGTGGAGGCCGCCGAGCGAGGCATCGTCTTCATCGACGAGATTGACAAAATTGCCCGGAAGAGCGACAACCCCTCCATCACGCGCGACGTGAGTGGCGAGGGTGTGCAACAGGCGTTGCTGAAATTGCTGGAAGGCACCGACGTGCAAGTCCCACCCCAAGGCGGCCGAAAGCACCCCGAACAGAAGCTCATCACCGTGAACACTGCGAACATCTTGTTCGTCTGCGGCGGGGCGTTTGCCGGGATGGAAAAAATCGTCGCCCGCCGGTTGCGTCAAAGCACCATTGGCTACGCCAACCAAGGCATGACGGTGGAGGACTCCGAAGCGCTGGCTTACGTAGACCCCTCGGACCTTCGCGCCTTCGGGTTGATTCCGGAATTGATCGGCCGATTCCCCGTGTTGACGGCCCTGAGGCCCCTCAAGCGGGACACCTTGCGACGCATCCTGACCGAGCCCAAAAACGCCCTCGTGCGCCAGTACGTGCACATTTTTGCCATGGACGACATCAAGCTCAGCTTCGACAGCGGCGCCCTCGATTTAATTGTGGACCACGCCGTGGAACGCAAGCTTGGGGCACGTGGCCTTCGGGGCATTTGTGAGGTGATTTTGCGCAACGCGATGTTCGACCTTCCTGGGAGCGACACCAAGACTTTGAAAGTCACGGCGAAATACGCCCAATCCCAGCTGGACGCGCAACACCAACAAGCCTCTTGACCATGTTCCGAATCTGCGTTCCCTCTTTCCTCCTAGCTTGCAGCATGATGACTGCGTGTTCCGAAGCCCAACCCACGGCGGGGACCGACGAACATGTCGTTTCTGAGGAAGCCACCCGTGCAATTATGGAAGACGTGGACGCCGCCCAGTTCCAACGGTTGATCGCCGAATTGGACGGGGCCCTCTTGCTCGACGTGAGGACGCCAGAAGAATGGGCGGAAGGACACCTTGCTGGGGCGGCGCACAAAGACTATTGGGGTGACGACGACTTCGACGCGGCCATGAACAACATTCCCCGAGACAGGCCTGTGCTGGTGTATTGTGCAGGTGGGGGCCGGAGCGGTCTGACCGCCCAAGAGCTGAACAAGGCAGGACACCTCGAGGTGTACAACCTCGAAGACGGCATCACCGGCTGGCAGGACGCAGGACTTCCCGTCACGACCGGACCAGCCGTCGACTTCTGAGCGTGCGCCGTGTGAACTCCTTGTGAACAACGGAGTCGCCGGAAACACAGGGGCTGCCTGGCCTCCATGCTACATTCGACGTTCACCGAAAGAACCTCGACGTGGCAGGCAAGGAAACCCCATTGATGAAGCAATACAACCGGATCAAGGCCAAGCATCCGGACACCGTGTTGCTCTTCCGTGTGGGCGATTTCTACGAGACGTTTGGGTCTGACGCCGTGGCGGCAGCCAACGTGCTCGACATCGTGTTGACCAAACGCGGCAACGGCAGCGCCTCTGAAATCGAATTGGCCGGATTCCCACACCACAGCCTGGACACCTACCTCCCCAAGCTTGTCAAGTCTGGCCTGAAGGTGGCGGTGTGCGACCAGCTGGAAGACCCGAAACAAGCCAAGGGCCTCGTGAAGCGTGGTGTCACGGAGCTCGTCACCCCAGGCCTTGTGATGCACGACCACGTGCTGGAAAGCAAGGCCAACCACTACGTCGCCGCCATCCATTGGACACCCAAGGCCGTCGGACTGGCGTTGCTTGACCTGAGCACGGGGGAATTTCAAGCCGCAGAAGGAGACGCCCGATGGGTGGACCGCATCCTGAAAAGCCTTGAACCCAAAGAGTGGCTCATCGACCGGAGGCATGAAGCCGATGTTCGGGCGCTGTTTGGCGACGACGTGCCTCGGACCAAGCTGGAAGATTGGGTTTTCACCCAAGCCTACGCGGAGGAGTGGATTGCCAAACAGTTCGCCACAGAATCCTTGAAGGGCCTCGGACTGGACGATGCGCCCCTCGCCACCATCGCGGTTGGCGCCGTGCTGCATTACCTTGACCTGACCCACCATCGAGAGACGGCCCACATCCAAGGCGTGGCCAGGTTGCGGCCCACGGACGGCATGTGGCTTGACCGATTCACGGTGCGGAACCTCGAAATCCTGCACCCGAACCACGAGGATGGCACCTCGTTGGTGGACGTTCTGGACCGGACGTGCACACCCATGGGCGGTCGGGCACTACGACGGGCACTCGTGGCACCGTTGACCGACCTGGACACCTTGGCCCAACGGCACGAAGCCGTCGATCGGTTGGCCGAGGAAGTTGCCCTTCGACACGAACTGAGGACCATCCTTGGACGTGTGGGGGACCTCGAGCGGCTGACCTCCAAGGCGAGTTCTGGTCGCATCAATCCCCGCGAATTGGGCCACGTCCGCCGAGGGCTGCACGCCGTGCAAGCCGTGGCCGACGCGACAGCCGGGGAAGCCTCGTTGTTGCCGTACCTCGAATCGTTGAGCCCTTGCAGTGCCCTTCTGGCCAGGTTGGACCAGGAGCTTGTCGACGAGCCCGCCGTGGCCATCGGGAAAGGTGAGGTCATCGCCGCCGGGGTCAATGCCGAGCTCGACGACGTGCGGAGGTTGGCTTTCAACAGCCAGGAAGCCCTCGACGCCATCCGCGACCGGGAGGCCGAGGCCACGGGAATCTCAGGGTTGAAGGTGGCGTTCAACAACGTGTTTGGGTACTACCTCGAAGTCCGCAATGCCCACAAGGACAAGGTTCCCGAAGGCTGGATTCGGAAGCAGACCCTGACGCAAGCCGAGCGCTACATCACCGAGGAATTGAAGGACTTGGAATCCCAAATTCTCTCGGCCAAAGACAAGGCCCAAGCCTTGGAAACCACCGCCTTTTCCAGCCTTGTGGCTGCCTGTGCACAAGAACTTCCCGCGCTGATGGGCAACGCCAGGGCGATGGGGCTGTTGGATATGCTGTCCTCGCATGCCGAGTCGGCCGTGGAATTGGGGTACACCCGCCCCCGCATGCACGACGGGCGAAGCATCTCCATCTCAGAGGGCCGGCACCCTGTCATCGAAAGGCAACTGCCCCCCGGCGAAACCTACGTCGCCAACGACATCCAACTCGATCCAGACACCCGACAAATCCTGATGGTCACAGGGCCCAACATGTCGGGCAAGAGTGCGCTGTTGCGACAAACCGCGCTGATCTCCTTGATGGCGCAATCGGGGTCGTTTGTCCCCGCCAAACACGCCGATTTGGGCATCCTCGACCGGATCTTCACCCGGGTTGGCGCGTCGGACAACATCAGCAGCGGCGAATCCACCTTCATGGTGGAGATGAACGAAACCGCGGCCATCCTCAACAACCTCACGCCCCGCAGCCTGGTGCTGTTGGATGAGATTGGGCGCGGCACCAGCACGTACGATGGCGTCAGCATCGCTTGGGCCATTGCCGAGCATTTGCACGAGACCAGCAAGCACCGGCCCCTGACGCTCTTCGCCACGCATTATCACGAGCTCAACGACATGAGCCTGCGTTTGTCTCGGATTGTGAACGTGAACGTCAGCGTGAAGGAGATGAACGGCAAGGTGGTCTTTCTCCGCAAGCTGGCTCCAGGCGGCAGCAACCACAGCTTTGGCATCCATGTGGCCCGCTTGGCGGGCATGCCACGAACGTTGGTGCTCCGTGCAGAGGACGTCCTGGAATCGTTGGAGTCGGCCCGAAGTGGCGAGGGGGTGACGACCCAAAACGACGACCTTCCCCGTCACGAAGCCCCCGATTTGTCCGCGATTGTCCCCGTGGCGGAGGGCATGCAAATGAGCTTCTTCCAACTGGACGACCCTGCCCTTGAGTCCATTCGGGACCAACTGATGGAAGTGGACATCGACCACTTGACGCCTGTGCAGGCCCTCATGAAGCTTCACGAAATCAAAGCGACCCTCTCGGGCAAAAAAGCCTGAGCGTCGAACGACGGGAGGCGGTCAGAGCGCAGCCGTCAACAAATCGAGGGGCTTCCAAGGCATGCCTCGGTCCACAGCCAATTCCTCGTGGGTGAGCGTGCCGTTGAACATGTACACGCCTGTGGCCATCAGGTTGCGTTCCTTGATCGAGGGCACCAACCCGCCGTCTGCAGCCAGTCCCAACAGCAGCGGGGCCGCGAGGTTGCTCATCGCCTTGCTGGCGGTTCGAGACACGCGGGAAGGGATGTTGGGCACGCAATAATGGATGACCCCGCACTCGATGAACGTGGGGCGCTCGTGGCTGGTGAGTCGCGAGGTTTCAAAGACCCCGCCTTGGTCGATGCTGACGTCGACCACAATGGATCGTTCACGCATGCCGGCCACCATGGGCTCGCTCACGAGCATCGGAGCACGGGAACCCGAGCCGCGCACCGCCCCGATGGCCACGTCGGCCGTCTTGAGTGCCTCTTCCAGCACCGAGGGCTGAAGGGTGGACGTCCACAACCGCTGGCCCACGGCGTTTTGAAGCCGGATCAAACGGTGAACGCTGTTGTCAAACACTTTGACCGAGGCGCCGAGACCCAACGCGGACCGGGCCGCGAATTCACCCACGGTGCCTGCACCGAGGATGACCACTTCGCTGGGACGCACCCCACTGACCCCGCCCAGCATGTTCCCCATGCCTTGCTCGCTGGCCATGAGTTCTCCTGCAATGAGGATGGCTGTGTTGCCGGCGATTTCGCCCATCGCCCGGACCAAGGGCTGGATGCCGTTTTCGTTTTGGACAAAGTCCCACGCAATGGCCGTGGTCTTCTTGGCGCTGAGGGCTTCGAGCAGACCTTCGTTTTGAACGCTCAACTGCAAGGCGGAGATGAGGGTTTGGCGCATGCCCATCAAGGCGACTTCCTCCAAGGAGGGCGGCTCCACCTTGAGCACAATGCTGGCCTGGAAGACCTGACTCTTGTCGTAGACAATTCGGGCGCCCGCCTCGCTGTAATCGTTGTCCGAGAACTGGGCGTTGGCTCCGGCTTGGGTTTCCACCAACACTTGGTGACCGTGCGCGGCCAAAAGCGCGACTGCTTCAGGCACAAGGGCCACACGCTTTTCCTGCAAGCTCGTTTCCGCAGGGATGCCGATGGTCAACTCGGCTTGCCCCTTCTTGGCCTCGAGCAATTCTTCTTGCGGGAGCAGGGCGGCCTCGCGGGCGAGGGCTTTGATGGCTTTGCGTCCAGTATCCATGACGGCCCCAAAATAGCCAAGCCCAACCGATTCAACCCCGCAGGGCCGACAAAATGCACTGCCTTGTGCCGTCGGCGAGCTCTTCAATTTGGAGCAGATGCGCGTCGTCGGGCATCAATCCAGGCACGCGCTCAGGCCACTCCACCAAGGTCAGCACGTCTTCAAGCATCATGTCGGCAATGCCGGCGCGATCCGCCTCCTCCTCGTGCTCCAACCTGTACAGGTCCATGTGCCGGACTTGGCAAGGCTCACCCTGCCGTAACACCGTGTGGTGGTGCACCAGCCCAAACGTGGGGCTCGCCCCCTCCTCCTCGGTGCCCCACTCCTGCAACACGGCACGAATCAAGGTGGTCTTCCCAGCCCCCATGGTGCCATGCACAGCCACGACGCCAGCCACTGGCAAGGCCGCAGCCACTTCCGCAGCCACCTTGGGCAATTCTTCCAAGCTGTAGCCTTTCCAGGAAGCGAGTTGGATCAATGTCGGCATGTCACTGCGTGTTTTTGGGGTCCAATACCACCCAAGGAATGATCATCTCTTCCATGCTCACGCCGCCGTGCTGGAACGAGTTCCGGAACGTCTTGACGTAGCGGGACGCGTTGTTGGGGTACACCAAAAAGTCCCTTGTCTTGGCGAAGATGTAGGTGCTGGAGACGTTGGGTTTGGGAAGCCCCACCTTGTCTGGTTGCTTCACTTCCATCACCTCCTCGGCGTTGTACCCAAGGTTCTTGCCCACTTTGTAGCGCAGGTTGGCGTTGGTCGCGCGGTCGCCACGCACCTCCACGGGTTGGTCCACCCGCATGGTGCCGTGGTCGGTGGTCAACACCACACGCCCGCCCATCTCGGCCATCGCGTCAAGCATGTGCTTCAGCGGGCTGTGCACGAACCACGAGTGCGTCAAGCTTCGGTACGCCGCCTCGTCGTCCGCCAATTCCTTGATCACCTCCATCTCTGACCGGGCATGGCTGAGCATGTCCACGAAATTGTAAACCACCGTGGTCACGGATTGGCCTTTTTGCTCGTGGAAGCGGTCGGCCAAGCGCTTGCCCGCTTCGAGGCTGGTGATCTTGTGGTAGGCGGTTTTTCCTTCCACCCCCATGCGCTCAAACAGCGCTTGCTGCAGTTTGGCCTCGTGGGCGTTTTTGGAGCCTTCGGCCGATTCGTCGACCCAACAATCGGGCATCACCCTGGAGATGTCGGCGGGGGTCATTCCCGCAAACAGAGCATTCCGTGCGTACTGCGTGGCCGTGGGCAACAGGCTGAAATACGTCTTCTCCTCCGCGATGTTCCAGTCGTCCGAAAGGACCGGCGCGATCGCACGCCACTGGTCCCAGCGCAGGTTGTCGATGACCACCAAAAACAGCGGGCGTCCCTCCGACCCGGCCACCGCATCGGGCAACCACGCGGGCAGCACTTGGTGGGACATCACAGGGCCTTGCTCCATCCCCGTCATCCAGTGTTCGTAGTGGTCTTCAATGAACCGCGCGAATTGGTGGTTGGCCTCGGCATGTTGATTTTCCAAAATCTCCAACATGCCGCCGTCGCCAGAATCGCCCAGCGTAAGGTGCCAGTGGCACAGCCGGCGGTAGACTTCAGACCACTCCTCCGCGTTCAACCGCCCGCCCAACTGCATGGCCAACTCGCGGAACTCCCGCATGTAGGCCGACTGCGCCTGCTCGCCTTGAATCCGTCGGTTGTCCAGGGTTTTCTTGACGGCCATCAAGATTTGGTTGGGGTTCACCGGCTTGATCAGGTAGTCGCTGATTTTGGAACCGATGGCCTCCTCCATGATGCGTTCCTCCTCGCTTTTGGTGATCATGATGACGGGCAATTCAGGCCGCTTGGACTTGATGCGCTGAAGCGTCTCGATGCCATTCAAACCGGGCATGTTCTCGTCCAAGAACACCACGTCGTACGCGTGCTCCTCCACCCGCTCAAGCGCCTCGACCCCGCTGTTGACACCCGTCACGTCGTACCCCTTCTCGTCGAGGAACAACATGTGGGGCCGGAGCAATTCGATTTCGTCGTCAACCCAAAGAATGTGTGGTCGTGCCATGCGCATGTGTGTTCGAGCAAAACAGGCCGCCGCGAGCGTTCTCGGCACCCGTATCTTGCGACAAAGTAACGCCGAGACGCGCGACATCGTATGCCAGCAAGCAAGGTCAACCGACACAAAATCCTGAACGATCCGGTCTACGGATTTGTCACCCTGCGCCACGCCCGTGCGCTGGACCTCATGGACCACCGGTACATGCAGCGTCTGCGCCGCATTTCGCAACTGGGGTTGTCGCATTTGGTCTACCCTGGGGCCGTCCACAACCGCTTCCACCACGCCGTGGGCTGCATGCACCTCATGCAGGAAGCCATCGACAGCCTCCGGAACAAGGGCGTGGACATCAGCGAAGCGGAAGCGGAGGGGGCGTGCCTGGCCATTTTGCTTCACGACGTGGGCCACGGCCCGTTCAGCCATGCTTTGGAGCACAGCATTGTGCAAGGGGTGCACCACGAGGACGTGAGTGCCTTGATCATGGGACGGTTGAACGAGGAGTTCAGCGGGGCGTTGGATTTGGCGATTGAAATCTTCAACGACCACCATCCCAAGAAATTCCTGCACCAACTCGTCAGCAGCCAGCTCGACATGGACCGCTTGGATTACCTCGCCCGGGACAGCTTCTACAGTGGAGTCACCGAGGGCAAAGTGGGCAGCGAGCGCATCTTGAAGATGTTGGACGTGGTGGACGGCCAATTGGTGGTCGAGGAAAAGGCCATCTACTCCATCGAAAAATTCGTGGTGGCGAGGCGCTTGATGTACTGGCAGGTCTACCTGCACCGCACCGTGCTCAGCGCGGAGCACATGCTCATGCTCGTCCTGCGCAGGGCGAAACACCTGGCCCGCCAAGGGGTCGACGTGTTCGCTTCCCCGGCGCTGTCGCTCTTTCTTCACGACGACCTCGACCGGGCAAAGTTTTTGGCCGATCCGGCGGTGCTGGAGCGGTTCTGCGAGCTCGACGATTCCGACATTTTCGTGGCCATGAAAGCCTGGCGCCATCACGAAGACAAGGTGCTGTCCATGCTCAGCACCCGGCTGCTCGACCGGGGCTTGTTCCGCATCGAGCTTCGCCCCGAGCCGTTCACGGACGAGGACGTGCAAGAGCGCGTGGCCGCCACTGCCGCCCACTTTGGCTTGGACGAGGAAGACGCCCAATTCCTGGTCAGCAACGCCATGATTGACAACAAGGCCTACGTGCCCCTAGGCATTTTGGTCCACTACAAAGACGGGTCCATCCGCGACTTTGCAGAAGCCAACGACCACCTCAGCCTCCAGTTGCTCAGCAAACCGGTGGAGAAGAGCTTTTTGTGCTACCCGAAGGAACTCACGCCGCCCACGCGGTCGTGAATCTTCACGTCAATCTGGGGTGATGTCCTCGCCCAGGGCGTTGTACACGTGGTACTCCAAGAATTCCAGGTTGGAATTGGATTCCACTGCGAGCTTGATGGCGAATTCCTTCTCCCAAGCCCGACGCCTGGATTTCCACCAGCCCTGCTGCAAGTAGGCCTCCAGCAAAGGGTGCACCATCAGCGTCATCCGCTTTCGGTTTTCCCCTTCTACGAGGTACTTCAGGGCAGAAGCAATCTTGTCTGTGATCAAGATGCTGGCCTCCACTTTGCCGGTCCCGTTGCACGACGGACAGGCGTCGGTCGTCACAACATCGGCCACATCTCGGACACGCTGACGGGTCATTTCCACCACGCCAAATCGGCTTGGTGAAGCGATGTTGTGCTTGGCCTTGTCGTGTTTCATGGCCTCTTTGAGGGCGTCGGTCAACTGCTTGTTGTGCTCGCGCTTGGCCATGTCGATGAAGTCGATGGCGATGATGCCCCCCATGTCGCGAAGGCGCAACACCCTCGCGATTTCTGGAACCACGTCCAGGTTGGTCAACAACGCATTCTCCTCCTGGCTCGATGCGCCCTTTTTCCGGCCGCCGCTGTTCACGTCGATGACGTGCATGGCTTCCGTCTGCTCAATTACGAGGTAAGATCCCGACCGCAAGTTCACTTGACGACCAAACGCCGCCTTGATCTGGCGGTGGATGGACATGTTGTTGAACAGGTCTTTGGCCCGGCTCAATTTGACCATGGCCTCGTCCCCGGATTTGCTTTGGTCCAAGAACTCCTTGACCTCATCTGCCACGCGAGGGTCGTTGACGTGAATGGCGGTGCACGACTTGGTCATGACGTCGCGAAGGACGGCGCTGACCTGGTTCACTTCGCCCAACACACGCTTCCCTGGTTTGGCACTTTTGAGGTTGGTGTACAGCTTTTGCCAACGGTCGACCAAATCCTGCAAGTCTGTGTGCAGGTCTGCCGAACCCTTGTTTTCCGCCACCGTCCGCACGATGATGCCAAACCCTGGGGGTTGGATGCTTTGCATGAGGCGACGCAACCGGCTGCGTTCTTTTTCCCCTTTGATGCGCGAAGACAGACTCACCTTGTCGCTGAAAGGCACCAACACCAAATAGCGCCCCGGCAGACTGACTTCCGCCGTCAACCTCGGGCCCTTGGTGCTGATGGGCTCCTTCGCAACTTGAACCAAAACGAGCTGAGACGCGGACACGTAGTCCTTCATCTTGCCCTTCCGGTCGATGTCCTCTTCCCGCTTGAATTTGCTGATGTCAGCCGTCGGTTGCTTGCCTGACATCACACGCTTGACCCAAGTCTGTTGCGTCTTGTATTGAGGACCCAGATCGGAATGGTGCAAAAAGGCATCCTTCCCGTGGCCCACGTCGACAAAACCTGCATTCAGGTTGGGCATGACTTTCCTGACGCGGCCGACGTAAATGTCGCCCACGGCGTATTGCACGTCCCCACGGTCGCGGTGCAGCTCCACGAGCTGACCGTCTTCCAGGACGGCAATGTCAACGCCCTTGGGCGTTGAATTGATGACGAGTTCCGCGTCCATCACATGAAGTACCGCGACTTGAGACTGCTCTTCACAGCCTCAAGTCACGCACATTACTTCTTCTTGTGACGGTTCTTGCGAAGACGCTTCTTCCGCTTGTGCGTGGCCATCTTGTGACGCTTGCGCTTTTTTCCGCTTGGCATGATGATGATGTTTAAATGCTTGTTTCTGCGAGGGCAGATTCAAGCCGTTCGATGATTCCTTCCACGCTCTTGGCCACGGCTGTGTCCGGAGCGAGAGGAAGGTAAGATTTGTATTCAGTCAGGGCGAGGTCGGGTTTCTCCATGGCCTCGAGGCATCGTGCCTTGAAGAACCGGCCGTTGACGTAAAGTTCGTCAGCAGACACGCAAAGGTCAAATCCTTCCACGGCGTTTTCGAGAAACCCCTCTTCCATGTCCAACATGGCGCGTTCCCAATAGGCCTCCACGCGGTCAGGTGCCGCGTCGATGACCTGGTTGAATCGCTCACGGGCTTTGTCCAATTGACCGCTCTGGACGCTGAAGCGGCCGAGCCACATCACGGCGTCGAGGTTGGGCGGGGTCGACTCGGCCAGTTGACGGAGTTCGAGGATGCCCTCCATGGGGTTCTCGCCGCTCACTTTGGCCACAGCCACGTCCACGGGATCGGTCCCGATGTCTTCCAACGCGACTCCATTCTCCACAGGCAACGCAGGCTCAGACGAGCCGGGTGTCCTGGGCATCAACACAAGTCCCACCGCCAATGCACCCGCACCGGCAATCAAGACCCACGATGATTTGGAAATCGCCATTTGGACGTTCTCTTACTTGACCTTCACGTTCGCCTTCACGTTGTCCAAGAAATCGCGGCTTGGCTTGAATGAAGGGATGTTGTGGGCGGGGATTTGGATGGACTTCTTCGCGAGGATGTTGCGGCCGGTCTTGGCAGCACGCGTCTTCACGACGAAGCTTCCGAAGCCACGCAGGTACACGTTGTTGCCATTCTCCAAGTTGTTGCGAACGGCGCGCATGAACGCTTCCACTGTCACTTGAATGTCTCCTTTTTCCATTCCGGTTTGTTCCGAAATCTGGCTAACGATGTCTGCCTTGGTCATGGGTCGAGAGGGGGATGTTGTTTGAATTCAATGAAGTAGACCTCGGGCGGCGCCCTTGGTTTTCGGGGTGCGAAAATACACCCATACCTTTGGAAACGACATGAGTAAGAGGGGTTTTCTGCAAAAAAATTGGCACCAAACGGACGCCGAACGCGCTCGGCAGTCCTTGTCCAAGTGGTATGCAAGCCACGCGCGGGACCTTCCTTGGCGTCTGACCCCCAGCCTCTACGGGACATGGCTGAGTGAAATCATGCTCCAGCAAACCCGTGTGGACACAGGCATTCCCAAGTGGTACCTCTTTCTGGACTTGTTCCCCACGGTGGACGATTTGGCACAGGCCTCAGAAGCCGACGTGATGAAGGCTTGGGAAGGGCTGGGGTATTACCGCCGAGCTAGGATGCTTCACAAGGCCGCGAAGGTCGTTGCCGCCCGTGGGGCTTTCCCCGAAAGCCGAGAGGACTGGCTCGCCTTGCCGGGCGTGGGGCCTTACACGTCGGCCGCCATCGCCTCCATCGGTTTGGGCGAGGCCGTGGCCGCCGTCGACGGCAACGTTCAACGGGTGATGAGCCGGTGGGGCGGGGTGACTGAACCCGTGGACGGCAAGGTTGGCGCCCAAGCCATTCAAGAGGTCGCCGACGCGTGGCTCGATCACGACCGTCCTGGCGACCACAACCAAGCCGTGATGGAGTTGGGCGCGTTGGTGTGCTCGCCCAAGCAGCCACGATGCGCCGATTGCCCTGTGCGCTCCACCTGCGCCTCCGCCGACACCCCTGAGATGTGGTCTGTCTTGCCGCACAAAACGCCCAAGCGCAAGGCTGCCCGCTGGGACCTCACGTGGCACGTCGCGCACCACGGCAACCAGGTGGTGGCCGTTCAACGCCCCGACACCGGGGTGTGGGCCACCCTTTGGGCGTTTCCGGAGCATGCGCCAACCGGTTCGGCCTCCCCCAGCCTGACTTTGATGCCTGAAGTGGTGCATGTGTTGACACACAAACGGATTCACGCCCGCATGGAAGGCACGTCAATGCCTTCAGCACAATCCCTCCACGCATGGGCCCAGGAGGTGAACGGCGTGGTGATGACTTGGGAGGAATGCGAGGCCAAGGCCTGGCCCAGGTTGGCGACCAAGGTTTGGCCTGAATTGAAGGCCGCGTGCATGGGGCGCAACTGAGGCGGAAGAAGTACCTTCGAAGCATGGCTGGCATCAACAAAGTGATCCTTGTGGGCAACCTCGGGCAAAACCCCGAACTGCGCTACACCCCCAACGGCGTGGCTGTGTGCTCCCTTCGCGTGGCAACCTCTGAGTCGTACACCGACCGCGCCTCGGGCGAACGCATCACCAACACCGAATGGCACAACGTGGTGCTTTGGCGCGGGCTGGCTGAAACCGCCGGGAAATACCTCAAAACCGGATCCCAGGTGTACCTCGAAGGCAAGCTCAAAACACGCCAGTGGCAAGACCAACAGGGCCAAAACCGCTACACCACAGAGGTCGTGGCCGACGTCATGCAATTGCTGGGGCGTGCCCCGGGCCGCGACGACAACGCACCACAAGCGTCCGCACCTGCTGCTGCGCAACCTGCCGCAGCACAACCTGCGGCGGCGCAACCCGCGCAGCCTGCTCCTGCAAGTCCGAGTGCTGCGCCTGGCACGGCCGACGACCTGCCTTTCTGAATCGAAGCCTGCTGAATGGAGAGTGAACCTTGGTTGAGCGCTTGGGCTGAACATGGCTGGTCGATGTTGACCGTGTTCGTCCTCCTCGTGGTGTCCGCCCTGGTGTCCGGGTCTGAAGTGGCGTACTTCAATTTGTCGCCGCAAGCGCTGCACGACCTTGAACAAGATGACAACCCCAGGTCCCAAAAAGTCCTGGACCTCATGCGTTTCCCCAACAACGTGGACGGACCGCGCAACCTGCTGGGCACCATCCTGGTGATCAACAACCTGGTGAACGTCTCCATCGTTTTGATCGCGACGGTCTTGGCGGAACAGTTGTTTCCAAGCGACGCGATGCCGCTGTGGCTTGGCACCTTGATCCACGTGGTGGGTGTCACCTTTTTGTTGGTGCTCTTTGGAGAGGTCATCCCCAAGATTTACGCCACGTCGTTTGGCGTGGATTTGGCCAAACTCATGGCCGCTCCCCTCATGCTCTCTCAACAGGTGCTCCGCCCCATTTGGAAACCCTTGGTCGGCATGGGGCGTTGGATGGACAACAAGCTCGCCAACCCCGCCACAGACATCAGCGTGGAAGACCTCGAGCAGGCGTTGGAATTGACCGACAACGCGGAGCGGTCGGAAGAAGAGCAACGCATTCTGGAAGGCATCGTGAACTTCGGCTCCAAGGACGCCAAACAGGTCATGACCCCCAGGACAGACATGCTGTCGTTCAGCATGGACGACACGTGGGAACACGTCAGGGCCACCATTGTCGCTTCCGGGTTTAGCCGCATCCCAGTCCACGGCGGCTCCGTCGACCAAATCCAAGGGGTGTTGCATGTGAAAGATCTGTTGCCTCGGCTCCAAGACGATGCCGTAGCCTGGACGGAAGTCCTGCGCGCCCCGATGTACATCCCGGAAAGCAAGAAAATCGACGACCTCTTGAGGGAATTTCAGGAGAAGAAAATCCACCTCGCTGTCGTCGTGGACGAGTATGGGGGCACCAGCGGCCTCGTGACGTTGGAGGATGTCCTGGAAGAAATTGTGGGTGAGATCGCCGACGAGTTCGACGAGGAAGACATCACCCACTCTGTGTTGGACGAATTCACCTACTTGATGGAGGCGAAGACGCCATTGCTTGACGCGTACCGCATCCTGCAACTTGACGAAGAGGTGTGGGAAGCGGCCAAAGGCGAAAGCGACACCCTCGGCGGGTTCATGCTGGAACAAGCCGGCCGCATGCTGAAGCGCGGCGAGTCCATTGAATTCGCAGGCACGGTGTTGCACGTCGACGCCCGCGACGCCCGGCGCATCCACCGCATCAAAGTGGTCTTGTCCCCGTCCTCCGACGAGCCAACCTCAGATTCTGAAGCGTGAAGACACGACCGAAAATTTGGCCCTGGCTTGTGGCAATGGTGATCGTGGTCGCCACTGGGCTTTGGTGGATCAAACCTGAACATGTCGGAGTGCCCAGGCCTTTTGGACACATCCGAATTGCCCTCCCCGACACGGCCACTTCCTCCTACACGACGCCTTGTGGGGGCCAATTCCGCATCCCCAACCACGCCAAGGTGGAGCTGAGAAACCTGCCGGAGGAGGACGGTTGCTGGTTCAATGTGTCCTTCCCAAGGTTCAACGCGAAACTCCATTGCACCGAAGTGCCTGTCACCGATTTGGGGTCCTTGTTGAACGACGCCCAGTCGCTGGTGTTTGGCCATGAGGTGGCCGCCACAGGCATCCGACGTCAGGCCTTGGACCTCCCTTCCAAAAGTGGCATGCTCTACGCGTTGGAAGGACCGGTGGCCACCCCCCTGCAATTCTTCGTGACCGACAGCGTCGACCATTTCTTGCGGGGTTCTTTGTATTTCAGCCACAAGCCCAACCCAGACAGCGTGGCGCCTGTCCTTCAGCGCCTCGAGACCGACGTTCGTATCATGATGGAAAGCATGCAATGGCCATGAGCACTTGGGTTCTTGAAGTGGGCAACTCGCGGGCCAAATGGGCGCAATTTTCCGCCGAGGCGTCCCTCCACGACGACCCGCGCTCTGTGCAGGTGTGCCCCATTGGGAGACCCCTGCCCGACTCCTCCGCAAAAACCTGGGCGCAGGACATCGCCACGGGAGACCACGTGGTGGTCACCGGATCCGGCAATCTGGAACCTTGGGTCGAGGCGCTTCGCCCCACCAGGGTGTTCCGCCCCGGCGACGCCATCCCCCTTCTCACCAACGTGACGGAACCTGGCAAGCTGGGGCTGGACCGCGTTGCGAACGCATGGGCCGTGGTCTCAGGCTGCGTGCACGAGGCTGACCCGACCATGTCTTGGTTGGTGGTGGATGCTGGCACGTGCGTGACCGTGGACCTTGTGTGCGGGGGACGTCACATGGGCGGTTCCATCGCGCCAGGCATTCGAATGCGACTTCAAGCCATGCACGAGCACACCCACGCACTGCCTTGGATCCAGGACCCCGTGTCGGCGATGGCCGCCATGCCCGTCGTGGGCACCAACACCAAGGACGCCATGGTCTCAGGGGCCTTTCACAGCCTCGACGCCGAGTTGACGGGAACGTGGATGCGCTTGAAGGACGAGTTCCCAAATCTTGGCATCATTCTGACCGGCGGAGACGCCCAGCACTTGCAACTCCGTGCGGTCTCCCCGAGATTCGCGGACGCAAATTTGACCCTGAAGGGCCACCATGCATTGCACAAACACCTCCATGACACGCACTGAATCCCAGTTTGTTTCCCTGATGCAATGGGCCTTGGGGAGCGTCTGCATGTGGGGGATGGCCCTTGGCGTGTGGGGGCAAGAGACCGACTTCAGCCCGTACGCCCGTTTTGGGTTGGGCACGCACCAAGGGTTGTTGAGCCCAGGGCTTGCCAGCACGGTCGGCCTGGTGTCGGTGACGCCTGACAACGTCTTTTTGCACGCCGACCAACCCGCCTCAGCTGCAGGATTGGCCAACCCCACCTTCCAGGTGTCGGCACACAGCCAACGGATGCACCTCAGCGAGGGGGAACGCACGTCCAACGCATGGACTGGCGGACCCGGCAACATGGGGTTGGTGGTGAAAAAACCTCGTTCGAACAGTGCTTTGAGTTTGGGGTTGACCCCGTTGACGTCCAAGGCTTTTTCTGTCCAACGCGTGGCGGAGGACAGCCTGGTGGGGAACTTGCTTGAGCGCTACGAAGGAACCGGAGGTGTGGCCCGTGCCCACGCAGGATTGAGTCACGGATGGCGCGGCAAAAAGTGGATTCAGGCTGGCGCAGACAGTGTGTTGGTGACCCACCGGGGATTGGACGCGGGGGCGCAGATTGACCACTGGTTTGGGGACGCCCGCCAAATCTCCACCCTTGACTTGGAGGATGCCTCCTTCAGGGACGTCCGGACCGTCACCTCCTTCCGCCACCGCGCAGCAGGTTGGATTCTCGGGGGCCAGGGGTTCCAGGTGCTCCAGGCGAAATACGACGAGAACAAGCAATTCAAGGGCAGTTGGGTGATGCGGTTTGGCGGCACCTACAGCCCGGCCAGGACGCTCAACACCGACTACGAGCGCCTCGTGCAGTCCACCCTGCCGCTGGGCGGCGTGACCACGGGCATCGACACCACGAGCTTCGAACAATCTGAGCGCTCGGGCACCGTGCCCCAGAAATGGACGCTGGGTGGCGGCATCCAACGCGACGGCGCCAAAGGAAATCGCCTCGGCATCTTCGTGGACGTGCACGGCCAAGACTGGTCGGAAGCCAACGCCACGTTGGGGCACCTGATGGACGGGGCGGGCTCTTGGGGCGACGCGAGGTCCAAGTCGCTGGCGGTGGTTTGGACCCCCGCGAGAAAACCCGGGAAGGTCGACCGCCCTACCTACCGCATGGGCATCAACACCTCCACGTTGCCTTTGCGCATTTCCACGCAATACGGGGCTGCCCCTGTGGCGTTGGAAGAATGGCGGGTGAGTGCCGGCGTGAACAAGCCCTTGTCCGGAAGCCGCAGCGCAAGTCAGTTGCACTTTGGCATGGACTTTGGCAGTCGGTACACTGAACTCGAAACCCTTCACACTGAAACCAACCTCCGCATCCATGTGGGCGTCACCTTGACCCCCTTCGTGAAGAACCTTTGGCTCACGCCTCGGTTGTACGATTGATGCACACGAACCTGCACAACCTCAGACCATGAAACTCTCTTCCATCCTTTTGTCCGCGGGCTTGATGCTGTTGGCCCCTTTGGCCTCCCAAGCTCAAAACGACAGCAAATACGGCGAAACCGAGGAGCAGCAGCTGCTCTGCAAAGAAGCCTTGAGCGTCTACAAGTCGTACAAGAAGCAGAAGAACTACGACGAGGCCTACATCCAATGGCGGAAGGCGTGTGAAGTCTGCCCGGAAACCGCCAGCGAGGGGTTGTACGCAGACGGCACGTCGTTCATCGGCAAGGAGCTCAAAAAGGTGGACGCCGAGGATCCACGTCACGCCGTGCTCGTCGACAGCTTGATGTACCTCCACGACAAGCGCATGGAGCTGTACCCCAGCACCAAGCGCAGCCCCAACAACCGATGTGAGGTGCTCGGACGCAAAGCCACCGATTTCTACAAGTACAACAAGGACGCCCACCAAGAGGCCTACACCATGTTCAAGGAAAGCTTGGACTGCTTGGGTGCCGAGGCATCTGCCACCACGTTGTACCAATACTACACGGCCAGCTTCTACACCATGAAGCGGTCGTTGAAAGGCGACACCTTGGCCCAAAACAACATGCGGGCCCAGATGCTCACCGACTACCTGAACCTCGTCGACTACATCGAGGCGGGCGTGGCGCGTGCCACCGAAGCGGGCAAGGAGCGTGATTTGAAGCGTTACGAGAAGGCCAAGAAGAACATCGAAACCGTGTTCGTGGCCATCGCAGATTGCGACGACATGGTGCCCGTGCTCGCAACGGCTGTGGCCGCGGATTCCAGCAACATGGAATTGAAGCAAAAGGTCTTGCGCTTGTTGAACAAAAAAGAGTGCACCGACAACGACCTCTTCTTGCCTGTGGCCACGTCGGTCTACAGCGTCGAGCCCTCTGCACCGGCGGCCTTCGCCATCGGCATCGGCTTTGCCAAGTCCAGCCAGCTCGACTCGAGCTTCGCGTACATGGAAGACGCCGTGGAGCGTTGTGGCGACTGCAGCGACAAATTGACCTACCTCTTGAAGACCGGTCAAATCGCCAGCGCCTTGGGACGCAGCACCACGGCCAAGTCCTACGCCCGCAAGGTGTTGGACCTCGACGCCGAGAACGGCGACGCGTACATGCTCATCGGGGATGCCATTGCCGGAAGCTCCAGCGCATGCAACGACGGCGCCTTGGGCAGCCGCTCTGTGTACTGGGTGGCCAGCGACTACTACGCCAAGGCCAAGCGCTTGAACGAAGAACTCGCCGAAAAGGCCGGAAAGAAGATGGCCAACATGGCCAAACAATTCCCGACGGTGGACGACATTTTCACCTACGGCAAGCAGGCGGGCGGTTCCTTCACGGTGCCCTCCAAGCCAGGTTGCCCGTGCTCAGGTGAAACCACCACCATCCGGGTACGCTGAGGGACATGTCCCTGAACTCGAGATCGACAACCAGCCGTCCAGCCCAGTGGGCTCGGGCGGCTGTTGTGTTCTTGGCGGTGGGGTCGTGGATGGGGTGCAACTCCACCCCGGCTCGGGAGTCTTCGGGCGAAGCGAGGGAGGCAGGGTCGCCCGACATCCTCCGAGAAGGCGCCCCCATCCAAGTGGTCGAACAAGGCTATTTCGAATACACTGAACGAGGAAAGCTGGTTCAATCCCTGGAAGCCAACAGGCTCGAACGCTGGGACAACCCCGAAGACGAAGGAACAAGCAACCAAGAAAACGCACCCCTGTGGCAGGTGTCGGAGGGATTCACCCTCTTCATTGGCGGCAACCGGGACCGCCATGCTGCAACCCTTCAAGCCGACCGCGGCACATACAACGACCAAGCTGGCCGTTTGGAAGCGTGGGACAACGTCGTGTTGGTGAACAACAAAGGTGAACGACTCGAAACCGAACACCTGGTGTGGTCGCACGATTCCGACCTGGTCTACACCAGACGTCCCGTCTCCATTGAAACCGCCCAAGGCTTGCTGCGGGGCCGAGGCCTTCGGTCCGACAGCCGGTTTGAGCGTTACGAAATCTTGAACCCCACGGGGTCGTTTGAAGTCGGGAACTGACTTTCCTCCTGTTGCCCGACATTCGCATCATGTCTGAACCTCAACCCGTCGAACAAACGCTTCCGTACAAGACGGCACGTGCCGCCGAGTGGTTCTGGCTTGTGGCCTCCATCGTGGGCACGCTCTACGTCGGCTGGCTTTGGCTGAGCACGGACACGCCGGCGTGGTCCATGGGGCTGTTTCCCTGCATTTCGTGGCTTTGGTACGGCGTTCGACGAATCTTCCGATTGCGCATGACGTCGTCCAATTGACGTCGGTCGTATCTTTCCTTTCATGGACCCTGACCCTTCGAGTTCGATCCTGATTCTGGCGCTGTCGCTGTTCGCGTCGGCGTTTTTCTCTGGGATGGAAATGGCGTTTGTGGCTTCAAGCCGGCTCCAGACTGAACTCGACGCCACCCAAAGCTGGCGTGGCCGGGTGGTCGCCTTTCTGAATGCACGTCCCCAGCTCTTCATCGCCTCCATGCTGGTGGGCAACAACCTGGCGCTCGTGCTCTGTGGCATCGAATCGGGGTCACTTGTGGGCGAGTGGGTGTTCGGCGTGGCGGATTGGCAAAGTGCCTCGCAACCCTTGCTCGTCCTGGCCACCCAGACCCTTGTGACCACCTCCGTGGTCCTCGTGTTGGCCGAGTTCATCCCCAAGTCTTTGTTTCACGCTTCGCCCAACGCTTGGCTGCGGAACTTGGCATACCCGCTGCTCCTGATATTCATCGTGCTTGCCCTGCCGGCTTGGCTCATCACCAAGCTAAGCCAAGGCCTGCTCAAGCCCTTCGTCCGCGGGAAGGAGTCTCCGGAAGCCGAAACCCTTGGGGCCCAAGACTTGGACCACTTCTTGGAGACCCTCAGTGGCCGCATGGAGCCCGAGCAAGAGTTGGAACACGAATTGCAAATCCTGAAGAACGCCTTGGACCTGCCGAGCGTGCAAGCCCGAGACAGCATGGTGCCGCGGAACGAGGTGCAAGGCGTGGAAATCAACACCACCGTGGAGGCCTTGACGGCGACGTTCGCAGGAACTGGGTTTTCCAAGCTCGTGGTGTTCAAAGGCGACATGGACCACATCGTGGGGTATGTCCATGCGAAAGACCTCTTTGACTTGCCTGAGTCTCTCAAAGAAATCCTGCTGCCGACGTTTGTCGTCCCTGAGGCCATGGCCGGCGACGAGCTGTTGCGTCAATTTTTGAAGCGCCGGAGACACCTGGCCGTCGTGGTGGATGAGTTCGGCGGAACGGCAGGCATCTTGACCATGGAGGACATTGTGGAAGAACTGCTCGGGGAAATCGACGACGAGCATGACTTGGTCGAAGACGATGTGGAACATGCGCTGGGCGACGGCGTTTGGCGCGTCCCGGCCCGTCGGGAAGTTCGGGCGCTGAACGAAACCCACGAGTGGGAATTGCCCGAGGCAAGCCATTACGACACCTTGGGTGGGTTGCTTCTCCACCACGCAGAAGACATCCCGGAATCAGGCAGCGTTGTGGAGGTGGAAGGGCTTGAATTTGTGGTTCGCGAAGTGGAAGAAAACCGCATCCTTTGGGTGGAGTTCAAGCCTGCCAAAGACGCCTGAACCAACGTGGTTTCCAGTAAACTGGGAAACGTTATCTTCGCAATCCTTACAACTAGACTTTGAGACGATGGCAATGATTGAACAAATCCGCAACAGGCAAGGCTTGTTGCTTGGCATGATTGGCGTGGGCATGCTCGGCTTTTTGATCCCCTACGACGCGGTGCTCGCGTTGATGGGACAGGGCAACGCGCGTGATGTGGGAAGTGTGTGCGGCGAGAGCATTTCTGCCTTGGATTACCGCATGGAGCTCGACGAACGTCGCCGCCTCGGATTTTCCGGGGAGCAACTCCAGGACGAAGTGTGGGGCGACATCACGTCCAACATCGTGTTGGAAGACACCTACAACGAACTCGGCATTGAAGTGACCGACGCCGAGTTCCAAGAAATGCTGTTTGGCAACCTCGACTCACCCTACATGAGCCGCGCGTTCTACAGCAACGGGGAGAACAAGGCCATGTGGCAGCAGAATTTCGGCGCCATGTTGACCACCGACCAGGGCAAAGTCAACCTCTTGAGCTACAAGAAACTCATCCTTGCCAAGCGCAAGAAGGAAAAGTTGGACGCCTTGATGGCCGACGCGGTGTACACCAACTCCATCGAGGGCAAGTACGAGCACATCAACGCCGAGCGCACCGCTGAAATTCAGTACGTCGCGAAGTTGTACAAGAACATCCCCGACGGCGAGGTGAGCGTGAGCGACCGCGAAGTGAAGGCCTACTACAACGCCCACAAGGGCGATCCGCAGTACCAGCAAACCGAGGGCCGCAACATCAGCTACGTGAAAATCCCTGTGGGGGCCAGCGAGTCTGACATCCAAGCGATGGAAGCCGAGTTGGGCGCCGTGGCGGACGAGTGGAAGGGTGCAGAGGACGCAGAGGCGTTCGCCAAGGCAGCCAACGACGGGAAGGAAGACATCCGGAATTTGCGTCTCGCCCAAGTTGAACTCGACGTCAACGAAAGCAAGTTCTTCGAGGAGCCCGTCGGAACAGTCGTCGGCCCGTACACCAAGAACGGCATGATGTCCGTGGCCCAGGTGCTCGAGCGCACCATGGTCCCTGACGAAGCCGCCAAGTGCCGTCATATTTTGTTGACTGCGAAAGACGCCAAAGACGAATCTGAAATGGCCGAGCTCGGACAGCGTGCAGACAGCCTGAAGCGCGTGCTCCGCAACGGCGGAGACTTCGACGACTTGGTTCAGCGATTCAGCGGAGACCCTGGGTCGAAGAGCACCGGTGGTGTCTACGATTTCTTCCCACGGGGCCGCATGGTGAAGCCATTTGAAGACTTCTGCTTCGACAAGCCCGTGGGCGCCATCGGCTGGGTGGAAACCACCTACGGGGTGCACCTCATCGAAGTGCTCGACCGACGGAGCGAAGTGGAAGAAGCGCGTGTCGCCTACATCACCCGCAAAGTCGGCGCCTCTGCCACAACAGCGCGTGATGCCTACGCCCAAGCGAGCGAATTCGCCATCAACGCCACCGACAAGGAAAGCTTGATGGCCGCGGCCGCTGAAGCAGGCTACTCCACCGGGGAAGCCAACAGCATTGCCCCTGCTGCGCGCAGCATCGCTGGTGTCCGTGACGCCGCCGAGATCGTCGGTTGGACCTTCCGCAGCGCGCAAGGAGAGATCTCCAACCCCATTTTGACTTCAGACTTCTACATCGTGGCCCACTTGGACCAAATCACCGAAGCGGGAGAACCCACTTTGGAAGCCGTGGAAGAAGAAATGCGGACCGGAGCCATGAACCAGGCCAAGGGCGAATTGTACGCCGAGAAGATGGTGGGCGCCAACTTGGACGAAGTGGCTGCTGCGGTGGGTGAGACCTTGAAGACCGGACGCAACCTCAGCGTGAAGTTCCCAACCGTCCGCGGAAGCGGCGCTGGGGCAGAGCCTAAGGTGGCAGGCGCGGCCTTGTCCATCCCCATTGGCAACATGTCCAACGCCATCGTCGGCGAAGAAGGGGTGTGGGTCATCGCCCCACAAAAGGTCACCGAGGCCAGCAGCAAAGACAGCTACCTCGAAGAACAAAGCACCATCGCCACACGTGCCCGTGCCAACTTCCCGTTCACGGTGTTGAACGCCATGCAAAAGAAGGCAGACATCGACGACAACCGTCGTTCGGCGAACTGAGTCCAGAACAACCACGGACCCCGTCCGTTGTGAAGCAAGCCCTGCCTTTTGGCGGGGCTTGTTCGTGTTGAGCGGGAGGGTCAGCTGCGCAGGAGCAAACTCCCGTCCCCGTAGCTCAGAAAGCGGTACCCTTTGGCAAGCGCGTCGGCATACATGTCTTTCCAGTCGCTTCCGCCCACAAACGCGGCCACCAAGCAAAGCAAGGTGCTGCCCGGCTGGTGGAAATTGGTGATGAGTCCGTGCACCATGCGCACCTTGTAGCCTGGCACGATCATCAGTTGGGTTTCAAAGCTCAGCTGCCCCCCACGCCAAGGACCTTGCGCCAAGAGGTGGTCCAAGGCATCCTGATCCGTCCAACCCCATTCGGCACAAGTCGCGTCAAGCTCGCCGTAGGGTGCGCGTTGCGGGACCCGGTCCAGCCACTCGTCATGCAGGCGATGGTGGGCGGCAAGCCAAAACAAACTCTCCAACGTGCGGAGGCTCGTCGTGCCGGTGGCCACGCGTCTGGATTGGTGGGCCATCGCCTCCAGGTTTGACCTGCCCACCACACACCGCTCGGCGTGCATGACATGGTCTTCCACGGCGCCTTCTGTCAGAGGTTTGAACGTGCCCGCCCCGACGTGGAGCGTCAAGCGGCCCAAGGGCAAGCCCACCGCCTCCAATTCAGCCAACAACGTGTCGTCAAAATGAAGGCCGGCCGTGGGCGCAGCCACGCTTCCAGGGGCCATGGCGAACACGGTTTGGTAATCTTCCTTGTCGCCTTCGACGGCCGCCCTGCGCATGTACGGAGGGAGTGGCGTCTTTCCTAAGTCTTCAAGCACCTCTGCAAACGTGGCGTCCGAATCCCATTCCAACCGCACCGTCCAGGTGCCGTCCTCTCCACGAGCTTCACGCTCGATGGTCATGTGGGTTGCGGTGCCGGTCACAGAAGCGTGGCCGTCCGTCCAGCGTTTGGCGTTCCGGACCATCGCTTTCCAGCGGCAAGGTTCTGAGCTCGCGAGCACCGACTCCATGGGCGCCGACCCGGGAGACAACAGGAACACCTCCAGCCCTCCTCCCGTGGTTTTTGTCGCCAAAATTCTGGCGTGCAACACCTTGGTGTCGTTGGCCCACAAGCCATCCACCCCTTCACGCTGAAGCAGGTCGGGCAGCGCCTCGAACGTGTGGTGCGACACCTCTCCCTCGCTGGTGCGAACCAGCATCTTGGCAGCCCTTCGCGGGTGCACCGGCTCGGTGGCGATGGCCTCCTCTGGCAACGGATATTGAAACTCCTTTGAATTCACCACCCAAAGGTACCCTCGGTGTATTTTCGTTGCATGAGCAATTATCTCATTGTGGGTGCAGCAGGGCAACTTGGCATCGAATTGATGCTGGCCTTGCAACAAAAGCATGGCCCTGAGCGGGTGGTGTTGGCCGACATCCGGCCGGTGGACCACCCCGACGCCGCGCTGAGCACATTCGTGCAATGCGACGCCACCGACAAAGCGGCCATGGCCGAGCTGGTGGATCAAGCCCAACCCGCCGAGATGTACATGCTGGTCGCCATGCTCTCCGCCAAGGGCGAAGCTGCCCCCCTTCAAGCGTGGGGACTGAACATGGACCCGTTGCTGCATGCGTTGGAATTGGCCAAAAACGGCCGCGTGGCGAAGGTGTTTTGGCCGAGCTCGATTGCGGTGTTTGGGCCTGACGCCCCCAAGGACGCGACCCCACAAGACACGGGGCTCCGCCCCACCACCGTGTACGGGGTGTCGAAGGTGTCAGGGGAGTTGTGGTGCCAGTACTACCACCAGAAATACGGCGTGGACGTGCGCAGCTTGCGCTACCCGGGGTTGATTGGCTTCCGTTCCCAGCCCGGCGGCGGCACCACCGATTACGCCGTGGACGCGTTCCACGCCGCAGTCGAAGGGCGTCCCCTGAATTGCTACCTCGAGTCCAGCGAGACTTTGCCGATGATGACCATGGAGGATGCTGTGCGCGCGACCTTGGAATTGATGGCCGCCGACGGCGATGTATTGAGCGTCAGGACGTCGTACAACCTTCAGGGATGCAGCTTCTCCCCTGCAGAACTCGTGGCTGAGTTGCATGCGCAGGGCGTGTCGTTGAACGTGCTCTATGCCCCGGACACCCGGCAAGACATCGCGTCTTCTTGGCCCAACAGCCTGGACGACACTGCGGCACGAAGCGATTGGGGGTGGCAGGCCGCCCACGACACCCCCGGGCTGGTGCGCTCCATCTTGGAGGGACTTTCCCAACCTGCCGTTGGTTGAAAGGCCTGACTGCCCGGTGAATGACGTGCAGGGTTTGGTCTTTTCTTTGCATTTGAACACGAACCCCACGACATGGACGCCCTGCACATCGCCAACAGCCTGACACGGCAAAAAGAACGCTTTGAGCCACTCAACCCGCCCTTCGTAGGCATGTACGTGTGCGGTCCGACGGTCTACAGCAACGTGCACTTGGGCAACGTGCGCACCTTTTTGACGTTCGACATTGTCTACCGGTACTTGCAGCATTTGGGCTTCAAAGTCCGCTACGTCCGAAACATCACGGACGTCGGACACCTGACCGGTGACACCGACGACGGAGAAGACAAGATTGGCAAGAAAGCGCGGCTGGAGAACCTCGAGCCCATGGAAGTGGTGCAGCAATACACCAACGACTTCCACGACGTGATGAACGTCTTCAACATCCTGCGTCCCTCCATCGAGCCCACCGCAACGGGCCACATCGTGGAGCAAATCGAAGCGATCAGGCAAATCGTCAACAACGGCTACGCCTACGAGGTGAACGGCAGCGTGTACTTCAGCGTTCGCACCTTCAGCGAAGACCACCCCTACGGCGAATTGTCTGGGCGGAAGATTGACGAACTCCTCAACTCCACCCGGGAACTGGACGGCCAAAGCGAAAAGCGCGACCCCCTGGACTTCGCGTTGTGGAAGGCCGCGGACGCCAGCCACCTCATGCAATGGCCTTCGCCTTGGGGCATGGGCTTCCCAGGCTGGCACCTCGAGTGCTCGGTGATGAGCACCAAATACCTCGGCGAGACTTTCGACATCCACGGCGGCGGCATGGACCTGAAGTTCCCCCACCACGAGTGCGAAATCGCCCAAAACGTGGCGTGCAACGGAGAAAGCCAGCCCGTCAAATACTGGATGCACGGCAACATGCTGACGGTCAATGGCCGGAAGATGGCGAAGTCCGAAGGCAACGGCTTCACGCCTGAAGAACTCATCACGGGCAACCACAAATTGCTGGAACAGGGCTACAGCCCCATGACCGTGCGCTTCTTCATGTTGATGGGGCACTACGCCAGCACGTTGGACTTCAGCAACGAAGCGCTTCAAGCGGCAGAAAAAGGACTGGCCAAGCTGGAAAAAGCGGTGGAGACCCTGGCCACGCTTGAGCCTTCCACAGGCGAGACCGCCTACGATGTGCAGGCATTCGCCGCCAAGTGCAGCGCCGCCATGAACGACGACTTCAACACCCCCATCCTCATCGCCACCCTGTTCGACGGCGTGAAAGCCGTGAACGGCGCGGCTGCAGGCCGTGTGTCGCTCTCGGCCGAGGACATCGCGTCGCTTCAGGGCACCTTCCAGGCCTTCCTGCGAGACGTGCTGGGGTTGGCCTCCGAAGTCAGCCAAACCCAATCGGAGGGTGCCGGCGAGGAAGCGGGCGCGTTGTTGGATTTGTTGGTGGACATGCGCACCGACGCCAAAACGAACAAGGACTGGGGAATGGCGGACAAAATCCGCGACGTCCTCGCCGCGCAGGGCATCACGATCCAGGACGGCAAAGACGGAAGCAGCTGGAGCCGTGGGTAAGTTGACCTTCGCAACGCCTTGGTTGGTGGGGTTGGCTGTGCTGGCCTTCGCCGCATGCGGTACCGATGCTGGGTCGGGCGCAACCCCAGCCCCGAAGACCCCTTCGGCGGGTGACATTTTTACCCCTGAATTCAACGAAGACTCGGCATACGCCTACGTGGCGACGCAGGTGGCCTTTGGACCCCGGGTGCCCAACACCGAGACGCACGACGCATGCGCGGAATGGTTGGCCAGCGAGTTGGCCCGCCATGGAGCCCAGGTCACGGTGCAAGAAGGCCGGGCCCGGGCGTTCGACGGGACGATTTTGCACATGAAAAACATCGTGGGATCGTTCCATCCGGAATCCCGCGACCGGGTGTTGCTCTTTGCCCATTGGGACACGCGTCCGTTTGCCGACAAAGACAGCCTGCGCCAACGGGAACCCATCGACGGGGCCAATGACGGAGCCTCTGGTGTGGGCGTGCTGTTGGAAATCGCAAGGCAACTCGGCCAAGTCCCCGCCGACATCGGGGTGGACATCGCCTTCTTTGACGCGGAGGACTACGGCCGTCCTGAGTGGTTGCCCTCCACCCAAAACGGGTACAAGGACTGGTGCTTGGGCAGTCAATTTTGGGCTGCCAACCCACACCGTCCAGGGTACCGCGCCCGGTTCGGCATCCTGCTTGACATGGTCGGGGCCCGCGACGCGGTGTTCCACCAAGAAGGCACGAGCCTGAGGCTGGCGCCACACGTCGTGCGGAAGGTGTGGAAACGGGCTTCAGACTTGGGATTTGGAAGTCGCTTTTTATCGCGCAGCACCCCGCAGACCATCGACGACAACCTGTTCGTGTCTGAACTCGCAGGCATCCCCAGCGCCAACATCGTCGATTACCGGATGAACGTCCGTCCCATGGGCTACGGGCCT
>CALKFF010000003.1 GCA_938084585.1 uncultured Flavobacteriales bacterium | reverse complement strand
TTCAATTGGGCCATGAGATCGTGTGTTTAAGGGGTTTGAATTTGCAAGTCGGTGTCTTCAGAAGTGGTCCTTCACAAAGTCCATCATCATGTTGAAGAGATGCAGTCGGGTGTTGCCTCCGTAGATGCCGTGGTTCCGGTCGGGGTAGACAAAGAAGTCAAAATCCTTGTTGGCGGCAACCAACGCGTTGATCATCTCCATGGAGTTTTGATAGTGCACGTTGTCGTCGCCTGAACCGTGGACAAGCAAGAGTTCGCCTTGGAGTTTGTCGGCGTGGTTCACGGGGCTGTTGTCGTCGTAGCCGCTTTCGTTTTCTTGCGGGGTTTGCATGAAGCGTTCCGTGTACACTGTGTCGTAGTATCGCCAGTTGGTGACGGGGGCCACGGAGATGCCGGCGCTGTAGACGTCGGCGCCTTTGGTCATGCAAAGCAAGGTCATGAATCCGCCGTAGCTCCAGCCTTGGATCCCGATGCGCTCGGCGTCCACAGACTCCCACGTGCCCAAGTGCTCTGCCAGGTCGATGAAGTCTTCGGTTTCCAATTTGCCGAGTTCCTTGTAGGTGCTGTGTTCAAATTCACGGCCGCGGAACTGGGTGCCGCGGGGGTCGCACGACACCACCATGTAGCCCTCTTGGGCCAAGTATTGGTGCCACAGGAACGTCGACCCGCCCCAACTGTCGTTGACGGTGTTGGCGCCAGGACCGCCGTAGATGGCCACGTAGACGGGGTGCTTTTGGCCAGGCTCGTGTCCTTGGGGCATCATCTTCCAACAGTTGAGTTCAACGCCTGCGTCGTTGGTGAAGGTGAAGAACTCCTTCTCCACGGCCCCGTGGGCGGTCATGGCTGTGCGCAGTCCTTCGTTGTCCTTCAAGGTGCGGATGACTTTGCCATTTCGATCACGCAGGGTGTAGACGGGAGGGGTGTTCGCCGTACTGTGGTTGTGGATGCTGTAGTCGAAGCTCGCAGAGAATTCGTCGCCGTGGTGACCAGCCGACTTGTCCAACGTGGTCATCCGGCCGCGCATGTCCACGTGGCTCACGTGGTGTTGCGTCGCCCCCTGAACAGACGAGGTGAAGTGCACGCGCTTCCGCTTGGCGTCGTAACCCAAGACGTCGATGACGTCCCATTCGCCGCGGGTCAATTGCTTCTCAGAACCGTCAAAACCAAACACGTACAAGTGGTTGTACCCGTCACGCTCCGAGGTCATCAAGAACGACTGGCCGTCCGCCAAGAAGGTCAGGTTGTCGTTGATGTCGATGTAGGTGTCACACGTCTCTTGGAACACCTCGCGTGTGGCCACGTTGTCGCCGTCCTGGTCGTCGGTCAACAAAAGCCGGAGGTCGTTTTGGTGGCGGTTCATGGTGAACACGCACAACACTGCGGCGTTCTGGGTCCACTTGATGCGGGGGATGTAGTACGCGGCCTCGGGCAGACTCACTTCCTTGGACGCGCCCTCGGCGAGGTTGAAGATGTGCACCGAGACCTCGCTGTTGTCTTCCCCGGCTTTGGGGTACTTGAACGTGTAAGGATCTGGGTAGAGAGTGCCGTAGACGGGCATGTGGAACTCTCGCACCGCGGATTCGTCAAATTTCAGGTAGGCCAAGCGTTGGCCGTCGCCTGACCAAAACAGCGCCTGGTCGTCCCCAAATTCCTCTTCGTACACCCAGTCCGTGGCCCCGTTGATGATGTGGTTGAACTGGCCATCGGTCGTCACGGTGGTTTCTTCGCCTGTCGCAAGTTCGGAGATGTAGATGTTGTTGTCCCGCACGAAGGCGACCTTGTCGCCGGTGGGGGAGAGTTGCGCCAGGCGCTGCTTGCCGCGGTTGAAGTCGGTGACCGGCCGCGCAGGGTCGGCCGTGGTCATGTCGTAAACGTGGAAGTTGGCGAAGAACGAGTGGCGGTACAGCCCCTCGCTTTCGGTGGTCAACACCACAAAACGCTCGTCGCTGCTGAATTCGTAGCTGCTGAACCCAAGGCTGGCGTCTTCAAACGCCGCCACAGACGTCAGCAAGGTGTCCACGGGTTGACCCGTTTTGTAGGACCACTTCACGATGCATGCGCCGAGGTCCGCGTCGCGTTCTTGGGTGGTGTAGTGTTTGCCGTCGGCCATGGAGCGGATGCCCCACACGTATTCGGTCCGAAACGTGCCGCTGGCCCAAATGGACTCGTTGCTGAATTTGGCTTCCTGTCCGAATGAAGGCAAGCACAGGGCGGCCGTCAAGGCCAATGAAGTGGCGTGAATAACTCGCGAGAAGGAGTGCATGTCGTGCAAGGTTACTTTTGACAAGCGCCCAAGATAACGCAACGCGCATGGAACAGTTGAGACACGAGCACGGGTGGAATCCTGAAGAATTGAAGTCGCTCCTTGCCCCAGAGCGGGTGCACTTGGGCGAGGCGTCGAGGCGCGACCACGCGTCGGACGAGACGGAGGATTTGGTGTTCGTGCCTGACGCGGTGGTTGAGCCCACAAGCACGGCAGAAGTGTCTAAGATTTTGGCCTATGCGCATGCCCACGAGGTGCCTGTGACCGCCGCCGGCGCGCGCACGGGGTTGAGTGGGGGCGCGCTGCCTGTGCAAGGCGGGATTCTGCTGAGCACGCGGCGCATGAACCGGATTGTGGCCATCGACACCCTGAACCACCAGGCGGTGGTGGAGCCGGGAGTGATCACCGAAGAGTTGTCCAACGCCGCCGCCGCCGAGGGTTTGATGTACGCCGTCGACCCGGCTTCCCGTGGGACATGCACGATTGGGGGCAATTTGGCCGAGAACAGCGGCGGGCCGAGGGCGGTGAAATACGGCGTCACGAAGGACTGGGTCCTCAACCTGGAAGTCGTGCTGGCCGACGGCACCGTCATTGAGACGGGCGCCAACACCTTGAAGAATTCAACAGGCTACAATTTGACCCAGCTCATGGTGGGAAGCGAAGGAACCTTGGGCATTGTGACCCGTGCGACGCTGAAGTTGCTCCCGCTTCCCACGCACCAAGCCTTGATGTTGGTCCCCTTCAAGTCGGCCCAGGACGCATGCGGAGCCGTGGCAGACTTGTTTCAAGCTGGGGCGGTGCCAAGTGCCCTGGAGTTCATGGAACGCGACGCCGTGCTGTTGGCCCAAACCTTCACCGGCGTCCACGAACCGGAGTTGCAGCCGGACGACGAAGCGCACTTGTTGATCGAGGTGGACGCGTTCTCTCAAGAGGACCTCATGCCTCAATGCGAACGGATGCTGCCCGTGCTGGAGCGGCACCACGCGGGAGAGGTCTTGTTTGCCGAGAGCGCTGCTGAAAAAGAGAAGCTTTGGTTCTTGCGTCGGCGCGTGGGCGAAGCCGTGAAGGCCGAGAGCGTGTACAAGGAGGAAGACACCGTGGTGCCTCGTGGGGAGCTTCCGGCCCTGTTGGAGGCCGTCAAAACCCTTGGGAAGGAGCACGGATTTCGCTCCATCTGTTACGGCCACGCCGGGGACGGCAACCTTCATGTCAACATCTTGAAAGACGGCATGGACGACGACGAATGGGAAGCCATGATGAAGGTGGCCATCCGCGCCTTGTTCACCCGCGTGGTGGAGTTGGGTGGCACCTTGAGTGGCGAACATGGCATCGGTCTGGTGCAAAAAGAATTCATGGACGTCGCCTGCAGCGACCGGGCTTTGGATGTGATGAAAGGCATCAAGGCGACGCTTGACCCCAAGGGCATCTTGAACCCAGGGAAGATTTTTCCTGGCTGGCATGCCTGAATTTGACCTGGGTACGTCAGGCGCGCTTCAACGCGCTGTACCTTTAGGGAGACGGCAACGGACCGTCGATATTCTGATTCTTGACCTCATGAAGCGTATTTCATTTCTCCTTGCCATGTCCTGGTGCCTTCAACCTTGGGCCCAAACAGATTGTGGCTATCAACCTGACGTGGACCCAGATTGGGCCATTGGGGTGACCGACATCCTTGCGATTCTTGGTTTGTTCGGAGAGGTCGACACCGACCAAGACTACATCTGGGACGGAGACGACCTGTGCACAGACATCGAAGCGTGCAACTACACCGCCAACCCAACCGAAGAATGCTTGTACGAGGACAGCTTTGGGGTGTGTGGAGGAGAAGGACTGTTGCCGGAGTTGCTCATCGGTTCTTGGCAATTCAGCACAGCTGCAGGCGCTGTCAAGGTGGGGTCAAGCCCGTACAGCGACGAGTGGTTCTCAAGCCCGGTGAATGGATTGCAGAACGCCCAATACGACGACGTGTACACCTTCCACGAGGACGGTTCCTTCACGTCGGATTACAACGGGCTCATCATCGACGCATTCATCGATTACAGCGAGCAAGTGTACATGTGCGGGGGCGCCGACTTGACCTTCAGCCCAGGTGCGGGCACCTCCGGGGAAGACGCCTTCACGTTGGGCGCCACCGGCGGAGCTTGCAGCTGCCCCTTCATGGGCACCAACGACGGAGGCACGACCTACGACATCGTGGAATTGACCCCCACAACCTTGGTCATCCACACCTACACCGACAACGCGTCTTGTCAGCAAACAGGAGGATACTTCACCTACACGTTCACACGGGTGAACGGAAACACGGGCGTGGTGGATGGCGACGGGTACCAAGGTGCGGACAGCTACCCTGGCATGACCTTGGTCTGGTCGGACGAGTTTGACGGAAGCACCATCAATTCCAACAACTGGACCTACGACTTGGGCGCCAGCGGGTGGGGGAACAACGAGTGGCAGAACTACACCAGCTCAGCCAACAACAGCTCTGTGGCCGATGGGTATTTGACCATCACGGCCCGCCAGGAAGGCGGGGGGTACACCTCTGCGCGAATGAAGTCGGTGGACCTCCAGGAATTCCAATACGGTCGGATTGACTTCCGGGCCAAAATGCCTGAAGGACAGGGTGTTTGGCCTGCTTTGTGGATGCTTGGATCCAATTTCCCCGAGGGCGGTTGGCCGCAGTGTGGCGAAATCGACGTCATGGAATTGGTCGGTCACCAACCGGGCACCGTTCACGGCACGGCCCACTGGGGCAGCAGCTGGAATGTGCACCAGTACAACGGCGGGCAAATTTCATTGCCAGGCGGCGCCAAATTCAGCGAGGCGTTCCACTTGTTTTCCATTGTGTGGGAAGCCAACAACATCACGTGGTATATGGACGACCAGCCGTACTTCAGCATCAACAGCGCTCAGATGAACGGTCAGCCATATCCATTCAATGCGTCGTTCTTCTTCATCATGAACATCGCAGTGGGTGGCAACTGGCCTGGGTACCCAGACGCCACAACCCAATTCCCGCAAACCATGGTGGTCGACTACGTGAGGGTGTTCCAGCAGTGACAGCCCACGTGGCGTTGTGAAGAACTGGGGGCGTCGTTGGCGACGGCATGTCGCAGGGGATGGGTAGCTTGCCCCCCAAACCAACCAACTCATTCGAGCCATGGCGCACGATCTTTTGAAAGGAAAAAAGGGCATCGTTTTTGGAGCCCTCAACGACATGTCCATCGCCTGGAAAGTGGCGCTGGAAGCCCACGCACAGGGCGCTGAAATTGTGTTGACCAATGCCCCCGTGGCCATGCGCATGGGGGAAATCCACAACCTTGCCAAGTTGTGTGGCGACGCTCCGGTCATTCCCGCCGACGCCACAAGTGAAGAAGACTTGCAGAAGTTGTTTGAAGGGGCCATGGAGCACTTCGGCGGCAAAGTGGATTTCGTCTTGCACAGCATCGGCATGAGCCCCAACGTGCGCAAAGGCAAGCACTACACCGACATCAACTACAAGTTCCTCCAAACCACCTTGGATGTGAGCGCCATCAGCCTGCACAAGACCTTGGCCACCGCCAAGAAGCTCGACGCACTCAACGAGTGGGGAAGCGTCGTGGCGTTGTCTTACATCGCCGCGCAGCGCATCTTCCCAGATTACGGAGACATGGCGGACGCGAAGTCGTTGTTGGAGAGCATCACCCGGAGCTTTGGATACCACTACGGGGTGGCCAAGAAAATCCGCGTGAACACCGTGAGCCAATCGCCCACCGTGACGACCGCGGGCAGCGGCGTGAAGGGCTTTGACGAGTTCATCAGCTACAGCGAGGCCATGTCGCCCCTGGGCAACGCGGACGCCCAATCGTGCGCGGAATACTGCATCACCTTGTTCAGCGACCTTACCCGCTACGTGACCATGCAGAACCTCTTCCACGACGGCGGTTTCTCCAACACAGGGGTGTCCATGGAAGTCATCTCCAAGTTCGGACCTGAGGAAGGTTGAGCCACTTGCTCCTCCATTGAAAAAGGACGCTTGATGGCGTCCTTTTTTGTGTCAAGAAGTTGGGGTGCTGCCGGGAAGGGTCATGCCTTTCCAAAGGCTTCGACGCCCGATGCGCGCGGAGATGTGGTCGGTCTCCAGATTCCATCCTCGGGCAGGGCTGCACTCACGACCGTAGAAGATGATCTGCAGGTGAAGTTTGTTCCACTTCTCCTTTGGGAACAAGCGCTTGGCGTCACGCTCCGTTTGCTCCACCGATTTCCCGTTGGACAGGTTCCATCGGTGCATCAAGCGGTGAATGTGGGTGTCGACGGGGAAAGCAGGAATGCCAAACGCCTGACTCATCACCACCCCAGCGGTTTTGTGGCCCACCCCTGGGAGGGCCTCCAGCGCTTCAAAGTCTGCCGGCACTTCTCCGCCATGCTCCTCCACCAAGATTCGGCTCAATTCTGAAATTGCCGCGCTCTTTCTCGGGGACAACCCGCAGGGCCGAATGATGGCCTTGATGTCGGCCACCTCCTGCTTCATCATGTCTGCAGGGTTGTCGGCCAATTCAAAAAGCGCAGGCGTCACCTTGTTCACGCGCTCGTCGGTGCATTGCGCGGACAACAACACCGCCACCAACAACGTGTAAGGGTCGGTGTGATCCAATGGCACAGGCGTCTCCGGATAAAGCCGCTCGAGTTCTTCGACAAGCCAGCGAACCTTGTCGGATTTGGTGGTCAATTCACCCATCGCGTTCAAGGTTGGGTTTCCACGTGAAGGCGGGCATGTCTCGGCTGAGCATTTCCCGCTTTTCTTGCCCCATTCCCAGAGAGTCAAACGCGTGGAGGTGCACTTCGTTCACTTGGTCGTCGAACTCCGCAAAGAGCATGGTGTTCTTGGCATGCCACGGTTCCACACCTGTGAGGTTGAGCGGTTGGGATTCGAGGTAGAGGTACGACACGTCCAACTCCACTTCTTTGCCCACCCAAGTCAGCGCCACGGGCGTGCCGTCCACCCGAAGGTTGAAGTGTTGCCCGAGCCAAACGGCGATGGCGCTGTCGGCGCCTGGCCACTCTTGGTCATCACCCAGCCAAATGGCGTGGGTTTCGCCCAGACCAGCGTGATGCCGGATGGCCAATTCAAGGTCGTCGGTGAACACGCGCGCGGTGGCTTGGCAGGTGGAGGTCTCCGGGTTCCAATGCACGTCGGTCCGCGAAAAGTGGAAGTCGTGGGCCGGGACCGCAGCCAACAAGGCCAAAACCCCACAGCAAAGCCCAATCCACCGACGTGACGTTGTGAATCGTTTGACAAAACCGGTCTCCTGCGCACCCATGTTGCAAATGTATCTTTCAACCATGGAAGATGTGTTCAAGCAGGAATCGGTGTCGGAGCTGAAGGGAAGGGTCCAACGGGCCAAGCAGGTGATCGTCACCGCGCATCGCTCGCCGGACGGAGACGCCATTGGCTCCTCCTTGGCGCTGCAACACCTTCTTTCGTGCTTGAACGTGTCGTCTCAAGTGGTCATGCCTGATGGCTACCCTGATTTCTTGACGTGGTTGCCTGGCCAAGACGGCGTGCGCTTCCACGACGCAGATCCGGAAGGATGCGACACAGCTCTGCTCGGGGCGGATGTGGTGTTTTGCTTGGATTACAACGCGCCCTCTCGCGCAGGGGGGCTTGGGTCTGCCGTGGCGACAGCGGCGTCCCAGGCGGACACGTTTGTGGTCGTCATCGACCACCACCAACAACCGGAAGATTTCGCGGATTTGCTGTTGTCTGACCCGTCGACTGGCAGCACGGCAGAGTTGATTTACCGCCTGGTGTTGGCGTGGGGCATGGCCGACGACATTCACGCGGACATGGCCTCTTGCCTCTACTGTGGACTCATCACGGACACGGGGAGTTTCCGGTTTCCTTCAGTCACCCCCCGAACCCACGCCATGGCCGCGCATTTGTTGGGGACAGGCATGGATCACAGCAAGGTTCACAGCTTGATCTACGACGCGTGCCGCCTCGACCAAATCCGCTTGACGTCCTACGCGCTGGGCCAAAAGCTCCAAGTCTTCCCGGAATACAACAGCGCCATTGTGAGCCTGAGCTTGGAGGAACTCGAGCGATTCAACGCCCAAAAAGGCGACACGGAGGGCCTGGTCAACCGTGCGCTGAGCATCGAAGGCATTCGCTTCGCCGTGTTTGTGAAGGAGGATGTGGACCGGGTGAAAATGAGCCTTCGTTCAACTGGGACGTTCAGCGTGAGAGACGTGGCGGCCACCCATTTCAACGGCGGCGGACATCACAATGCTGCAGGAGGGGCTTGCCCTGGGGAGTCGCTTGACAGCGTCGTGGCTCGGTTGATCGGTTTGCTCCCGACGTACGCTTCGCAACTCCAAAATGAAGGTTGACCTCGGGTCACAACACGCTGGCCTGGGTTGGCTCTTGCTGGCGGGGATGCTGCTCCTCTCTTGCGAACCACCGCGTGCTGTGCCCCCCAACATGCCCAACGCCGAGGAGCGAGCCCAATCCACGCGCAACCGGCTCCGGGCATTCAACGCAGCACGCTTTGAGCAGGAGCGACATGACGTGGATTCTGCAGCGCACGCGCATGCACCTGAAGCTGAGGGATTGCCGGGCGGCATGTGGCTGAGCCTGGACGAGGGAGGGCCAGGGCTGTTCCCCGCACCGCCTGTGGCTGGCGACCGCGTGCAGTGGACGTGGGTCGCCCAGAACCTGGAAGGGGATACGTTGACGTCGGGGGAAGAAGACTTCTTGGTGGAGAAAGATGCGCTGCCGTTGTGTTTCCATGAGGTGGCCAAATCCACCCCTTGGCACGGTCAGGGTCAGTTTTGGACCACGTCCACAACGGCTTTTGGGGCGTCCGGCGTTCCAGGTGAAGTTCCGCCCTTCACAGCGTTGGAGGTTCATTTCACCCAGCGGCGCCCAGTCCTTGATGCGTCTTGGTTGGCCGAAGTCCAGCAAGGGACGTTCGAAGAAGAAGTGTGGTTGAAGGCTTTTTTGGAGGAAGCGGCTCCGGACGCCGCACGGCTGGCAGAGCTTCCTGTGTGGGTGGAGTGCATCGATTGTGACTTGTCTACGCCTTCAGAACGCGCGTTGCGGTTGGACATCCTCACGATTGACGCGCAAGCCATCTTGGAGGGAGGGCAAGGCATGGAGTCCACGATGGAGTGGGTGCGAGGCACCCCGGACCAGGTGGTGCCGGCCTTGGAACAGGCGTTGTTGTCTCATCCCGATGCAGAGGTGTTGACGGTCTGGACGACGTCGGAACACGCCTTCCAAAGGAAGGGGGTGCCCGCGGCGGGGGTCAGGCCTGCCACACCTGTGCGGTTCGACGTTCAAGTCTCGCCAGTGTGGTGAGCATCAAATGTCGCTTTGCCACGTCGCCACCCATCGCTCAGCGGCGGCATCCACCATGTCGTAAACCTGGCTGAATCCTTCTGCGCCCCCGTAGTAGGGGTCTGGGACTTCGGCGTCGGGCACGAACAGTTTGATTTTGGCCAAGTGGCCCTCGTTGTGTCCTGCAAGCTCCTGCGCGTTGGCGAGGTTGGAACGGTCCATCACGAGAATCCAATCGAAGCGTTCGAAGTCTTTGCGCACGAGCTGACGGGACGTTTGCTTGGAGATGTCGATGCCGTGGCGTCGCATTTCTTGTTGCGCACGTCGGTCGGGATGCTCGCCTGCGTGGTGAGCGCTGGTGCCGGCTGAGTCGACTCTGCAGCGAAGCCCACGCTGTTGAATGTGGTGTCGCAGGAGGCCTTCTGCCATGGGGGACCGGCAAATGTTGCCGAGACACACGGCCAGGACATTCATGGGGTGTTTGCTCATGCGTCCAAGATGGCACAAAAAAAGCCCCCGCAACTGCAGGGGCTTTGTCGATTGTGAATCGCCTGACCAATCAGTGGATGGCCAGTTTCTTTTCGAGGTCTTCCAAGTACTTCCGGAAGTGCTTGTCGGTTTCGCTCAGGTTGTTGACCGTCCGGCACGCATGCAACACGGTGGCGTGGTCCTTGCCTCCACAGTGCAATCCGATGTTGGCCAACGACGATTTGGTCATCTTCTTTGCGAAGTACATCGAAATCTGGCGGGCCTGGACAATTTCGCGCTTGCGGGTCTTGCTCTTAAGCAACTCGATGGGCAAGTCGAAGTAGTCGCACACCACTTTCTGGATGTAGTCAATGCTGACTTCCCGTGCGGTGTTCTTGACAAACTTGTCAATCATGTGCTTCGCCAAATCCAGGGTGATGGCCTTGCGGTTCAAGCTGGCTTGGGCCACCAAAGAAATGAGGGCGCCCTCCAACTCACGCACGTTGGTCGTGATGCTGTACGCCAGGTACTCGATGACTTCCCGTGGAAGCTCAATGCCGTCGGCGTACATCTTCTTTTCCAAGATGGCCATCCGGGTTTCCAACGAAGGCACCTGGAGGTCTGCACTCAATCCCCACTTGAAGCGTGACAACAGGCGTTGCTCCATGCCCTGCATCTCCACAGGCGCTTTGTCCGATGTCAGGACAATTTGCTTGCCCGTTTGGTGCAGGTGGTTGAAGATGTGGAAGAAGACGTCTTGGGTCTTTTCCTTGCCGCTGAAGAACTGCACATCGTCGATGATCAGCACGTCCATCATTTGGTAGAAGTGGCTGAAGTCGTTGACGGTGTTGTTGCGGACGGCGTCGATGAATTGGTGGGTGAAGCGCTCAGAACTCACATACAGCACGGTCTTGTCCGGCTGTTGGTTCTTGATCTCCAGTCCTATGGCGTGGGCGAGGTGCGTTTTGCCCAAGCCAACACCTCCGTAAATGAGGAGGGGGTTGAAGGCCGTTCCGCCAGGCTTGTTGGCCACGGCAAAACCTGCGCTGCGTGCAAGACGGTTGCACTCACCTTCGATGAAGCTGTCGAATGCGTAGTTGGGATTCAGGTTGGAGTCGATGTTCAACTTGCGCAATCCTGGAATCACAAAAGGATTCTTGATGGGGGCGGGCTCTCCCACAATCGGCATGGACACTTCCGCGTTCCGAGTGGCGCGCACTTCGGTGGTGGGAACATTGACCGTGTAGGGACTGCTGGAGACCCCTTGGCGGGCGTGCTCCATGATGATGCTGTATTCCAAACGAGCGTCCGCGCCGAGCTCTTTGCGCACAGTCTTGCGCAACAAAGAGACGTAGTGCTCCTCAAGCCACTCGTAGAAAAACTGGGAGGGGACTTGAATCGTGAGCACATTGCCATCGAGCTTCACCGGCTTGATGGGGGCAAACCAAGTCTTGAACGCCTGATCGTTGATGTTGTCCTTGATGACAGTCAGGCACTGGGCCCAAACGCTGGCGTGGTCTTGGTTCATGCAGAGAGGATGAAAAAGGTTCAACCGGTTGGTCTTCAAACACCCCTAAAAAGAGGTGTTTTTCATCCACAACCGAGAAGGCGAATTTTGGGATAAATCTCCTCAAAAAAAAAATTCACAGGCCTTGATTTTTGACGAATTCTAACAGGGTGAAAATCCAAAGCAACCATAAAATTTATGTTGTGAAAAATGCTGAGTCCGTTCCCGCTTTGCATCTTGCACCCATGGGACATTTTCAGGCCACCGACGGAGGCAAGGTGCACGTGCACGATGTGCGTGTGAGGTACGCAGACACAGACAGGATGGACATGGTGTACCATGGGACGTACGCGGCCTACTTGGAAGCGGCTCGCGTGGAAATGCTGCGCGACGCGGGATTTGTGTACGCCCAAATGGAACAGGAAGGGACGTTGTTGCCAGTGGTTCAATTGGATCTGACGTACAAGCTGCCTGCACGTTACGACGAGCTGCTGGAAGTGCACTCGCACATCACCCAGCCGCCCACATCCAAACTGGAGCTCCATTGTGAAGTGAGACGGGGGGAAGATCTTCTGGTGGTGGGCAGGGTGGTTTTGGTTTTTGTGGACGGAAGGTCAGGCAGGCCCAAACGGGCGCCGAAGGAGTTGGCCCAGGCCATGTCGGCCATGGGGTTGGTGTGGTCCTGAATGCTGTTCAGGAAGACACAGCCTGTCCAAGGAGCAGATCCAGGTCGGGGATGACGTTGTCCCAAGCGTAGGAATCGGCCTTCCGTCGGTACGCGGCAGGGGACATAGGCCAGGTTTTCCACACTTGATCACGAAGGCCGTCGAGCCAGGTGTTCTGTGGCATGAATCGGTGCCCCTTAGGCATGGTCTCTGTGTAGGCGTGCGATTCCGGCACCCACGGCATCACTTCGCACCGCATGGCTTCCACCATGGCCAACCCAAAGTATTCCTGCTTCGGCGCCAAGGGAGCCGCTGTGCTGCGCCACAACCATTGAACGTAGTCGGACTTGGAGTCGGCGTATCCCCACTGAAGGCAACGTGCCCCCATTTTGTCGCGCATCGCCTCCCAGCCGTCGGGGAGCCTCCCCTTGGATTCTCCCAGCACCACAAACTCGGCTGGAATGCCCTGTTCCAAAATGCCGTGAACGAGATCCATCCAGGCGTCTGTGCCTTTGTCCCACGACCACCTTTGGTTCCACAGAAGCACTGGCACTTGGCAGTCTTTCCAGATGGTGGCGGCGTTGGGCTTCAGGGCGTCCCACCCTTCAAAGTCCAACCCAAGCCGCACCACATGACTTCGGGCCGCGATGCGCGCCGCCGGTTGATGCAGCCTCGGCTTGGGCATCTTGGCCATCCAGAGGTCGACGGCCTCCAAAAACACGTCGCGGTGGTGGGCGGAATTGAACCAAACCTGGTCTGCGGCAAGCGCACTCGACACGTTGATGTAGCTGTACGCCAAGTCTCGGCCCAGGTGGGGGTCCTGATCCGTCGGGGACCACGGAAACGTGAGTTGGTTCTCGTGGAACATGACCACACATTTGACGTCATGCCAAGAGGCCGGCAACAAGCCCTTCAGCTGCGCGAGGTCGCACATGTCCGTGGTGAGAAGGACGTCTGGGCGAGGCGCGTCTTGCAACTGGTTGGCCCAAATGGCCGCGGCGCCTTGCATGCGCCACTTCCAATGGTTGGCGGGCAACGTGAAAAGTTCCACGCGATGTCCAAGTCGGGTGAGTCCTTTTCGGACGCCTTGACTCCAAGCGGCGTGGGATCCTCCGTGAAAGGGGTCCAACAGGAGGATGTGCGTGGAATCGTTCATGAAGCCAGGTTTTGAAAAGGTACAACATGCCGGGTTCGCGCAACGCTGGACGGCTGTGGTCCAAGGTTGGGGTGCCGGCGTCGTGCCATGCGCTCACCCATGCAGACGCCACAATGTGGCTGGTTTCGCAAAACCTCGGCCATGTGCGGTGCCCGGTCAGGCTGTCCCAGCAATGCAACGCCTCGGGACTCGGCAGCATGGACAGTGTGCGCCCGCGCCGGCGCAATGCCCATCCGTGGGCTTGGGTCAGCTGTCGCCATTCCGCTTCTGCCGCAAGCACATGTGCCACGTCTCTGTGGCTCGTTCTCAGGATGTCCCATGGCGTCCAAAGGGGGTCGTAGTCGGGGAGGGCCTCGGACAGGTCGCACGTGTGCGACGCCATCAGGTGCTCCACATTGTGGGTTTCCCACAAGGCGTGAATGCCCGTTTGGTTGGTCCGTTGGCCGTTGTAGTTCCCGGTGGTGTGAAGCGGCACGTGGGCGTCCGCCAAGTAGTGTCCCAAATCCGCGGCGGTCCGCAGCACGTCGTCCAAGGCGACAGGGGTGGAGTCTGTCGCGGCCATCAAAGCCACAAGCTTCCGGTACGTCCAATGCAACTGCCAGGGCAACACCCCAAACCTTCGTGGATCCAGGGTGCTGTCAACCGACGTCACCATGGTGCGGTAGTCTTGCCAGCTCACGCCCACAAGCTCGGCGGACGACGAAGGTTCAGTCCACACGTCCAGGACGTCGTCCAAATCGAGGTAATGCCGGGACGGCTCGAGGGTGTCGGTGTGCTTGCGGGCGTCGGCGGATGTGGCATGGCGCACCAAGACGGTGGGGTCACCGCCCCAGGCCTCCTGGAGGTCACGGGGCAGTTGCGTCCAGGCTTTCGCGTGGATGTGGCGGTGCGGGGAGAACCCCCAGCCAGTCAGCAAGGCAGGGAGGGAGCAGACGATGGCGCCTGCCAGAAGCTCAAGTGGACGTCGGTTCATGGTTCAGCCGAACCAAGGAACCGTTTTTCAAGATGGGGATGGCTGTGCAGTTGTTTGGCGTCAAGCAATACTTCACGTCCTCGTTCAAATTCAACTTGCGCAGCCGCCGTCTGTGCGAGGAGGCCTTCAAGAAAGAGAACATGTTGTCGCGCGACGAACGGAACAAGAATTTGGCCGCCACGGTGCTGTCTTCGTCCGCGTAGAACTTCCCTGAGGCCAAACAGAGGTCCGCGATGGCCCCGCCACAAATGGTGTCCTCCAGGTTGAATTTGTCCTTCCACCCCGACCCCAAGACCAACACGTCGCGCTCTTGCTCAATGAGCCAGGCGCAGATGGCGTCGAGGTTGTTCAGCGCGCCCACCACCACAGTGGACTTGTCCTTGGCCATGTTGATCGCTTTCGTGCCGTTGGTGGTGGTCAGCACCACGGTTTTGCCCTTCAGCTCGGGTTCCATGTAGCTGTAGGGAGAATTGCCCATGTCAAACCCTTCCACGATTTGTCCACCGCGTTCCGCAGCCACGATGTGGCCTTGTTCCTTGTACGCCCGAGCTTCCTCTAACGTCGCCACAGGGATGATTTCCCCCACGCCGTGTTCCATGGCGGTGCAAATGGCGGAGGTGGCCCGAAGCACGTCCAAGACGACCACGAGGTCAAAGTCTTGCTCGTAGAGGTGGTACTCGCCGGGCGAGAAGCAAACTTCAATGCGGTTCATGACGTCGTGGGTGTCAGATTCAGGAGGTCAAAAAGGGAAACTTCACCACGTGGCAGGCCACCCTTTTGTTTCGGATTTGGACGAACAGGTCCGTGCCCAAGCTGGACACAGCGCGGTCAAGGTAGGCCATCCCGATGCCATGGCCTAAGGAAGGGGACATCGTTCCGCTCGTGACGGTTCCCACCACCTGGCCTGACGCGTCCACCACGTCGTACCCCTGGCGAGGAATCCCTCGGTCGTCCATGACCAGTCCCCGCAGCCGTTGCGGCGTGCCGTCGGACTTGTGGGCCTTCAGGGTGTCGGCGTCCACGAAGTCCTTGGTGAACTTCGTGACCCAGCCCAGTCCGGCGGCCATGGGGGAGGTGGTGTCGTCGATGTCGTTGCCGTAGAGGCAGAACCCCATTTCCATGCGCAACGTGTCGCGGGCGCCGAGTCCGCATGGCGGCACGCCAGCATCCAACAAGGCGCGCCAGATGGCTTCCACCCCTTCTGGCACCACGTAAATCTCCACGCCGCCGGCGCCGGTGTAGCCTGTGGCCGACACCAAGACGTTGGATCCAAGGAGCGTGCCTTCAGCGAAGGTGTAGTAGGTAAGCTCTTCCCAAGGCTGACCATCCTTGCGGGACGGGGACAGCTGCCCGAGGACGCGTTGGGCTTCCGGGCCTTGGAGCGCGATCAACGCATGCCTGTCGCTGGCGTCTTCGAGCGACACGTCGAAGCCTTTCTCGTCGACTTGGGATTGAATCCAAGCCCAGTCTTTGGCCCGGTTGCTTGCGTTGACAACGAGCATGTACCGGTCTTCCGCCATCCGATACACCAACAAGTCGTCCACGATGCCGCCGCGGCCGTTGGGCATGCAGCTGTATTGGACTTTGCCGTCGAACAAGGCGCTGGCGTCGTTGCTGGACACCCACTGGACCAAGGCCAACGCGTCTGGTCCAGACACGAAAAACTCGCCCATGTGGCTCACGTCAAACATGCCAACGTGGTCGCGCACGGCGTGGTGCTCTTCCTTCAGCCCGGCGTATTGCACAGGCATGTTGAACCCAGCGAAGGGAACCATCTTGCCTCCCGCCGCAAGGTGCGCATCGTGGAGGGGGGTGAGTTCAAGTGGGGGTGTCTCCATGGCGCGAAGGTAAAGAGGCGGCTTCCGGCCCGAGGTGGAAGACCACGTCGAGGATCGACCGACCTCCAACAAAGCCCAGCCTGTCTTCAAAAACTTGGGGATAGGGCGCGGTGGAGACGTCGAGCCAACGCCCTTTCCGCCGCCAGTCTGCATAAGGTTCCGCCTCGAGGTAGGAAGGTGTGAGCGCCGGGTGCGCCTGCCCGAGCCAGCCGCTGGCCAAGGTGGTCGAGGCCAGGGCGGCGTCAAGCCACGACCCGCCGGGTTGAAGGTGGTCGAACGACCAACGTTCCACGTCGTCCATGTAGTGCTCGAAAAACGGCGCACTGCCACAATTGGTGCGAAGGGGTTTGAGCAAGAGGCCCGGATGAACCTTGTCGGTGAAGAAGATGTCGCGAAGCCCCCGGCTTGCCGCACCCCGCCGGTGCACGGGCACCGTGACAAAACAAGGGCCTTGGCTCTGGACCAAGGCAATGCGGTTTCTCAGGCTCTGCTTGACGTAGTGTTCGTGCTGGCACACCAACGTTCTCGGCTTTCGGGCGACCTCGAACCACGCGGCCGGGGGGAACAACGCGGCGGGCAGGATGGCCCGTGCACCGCTCACTTGACGGTTTTCATCATGCGGTCCCACCGGATTTTGGCTTCGCCGTGCTGCGCCTCGTTTTGCTTGCTGAACCAAATGAACGACGCCCGCCCTACGATGTGGTTTTCAGGCACAAACCCCCACATGCGGCTGTCGGCCGAGCGGTGGCGGTTGTCGCCCATCATCCAATACCCGTCCATGCCGAAGGTGTACGTCGTGGCTGGCTCTCCGTCCAGGGTCACTTGTCCGTCGGGACGCTCCACGAGGTCGTGGCCTTCGTAGACGGTGATCCAGCGGCGGTAAATGTCCAAGTTGCGCGGGGTCAGCTCCACCGTGGCACCTGCCTGAGGCAACGTGACGGGCCCGAAGTTGTCAGGATCCCACGCGTTGAATTCGGGGTCCCACACGTTGGGGAACATTTCCAGACGTCCCCGTCTGTGGGCATTGCTCATGGGCTCCACCGACACAGCCAGATTTCCCATGGCCTGAACCTCCTTTTCAGTCAGGGCCATGACCGCGGCGATGCCTTCAGGGATTGCGCTCACAGGGCCGAGGTCGAGTTTGGTCAGGCCAAGTTTTCGGAAGGCATTCTGCGCTTCGGCTTGGTTGGCAAACACCACGCGGTGTTCCATCTGCAGTCCTTCGGGGTTCTCAATGGCCTCGCCGTTGATGTGAAGTTGGCCTTCCACCACGCTCACTGTTTCTCCCGGCAAGCCCACGCACCGCTTCACGTAGTTCTCCATCTTGTCGATGGGTCGCGCCCGCAACCCAGGAGATTTGGCCGCTTGCTTGCGCGCTTCGTCCATGTACTTGTCAGGGGCCAAAGAGAAGGATTGGACGTCCCCGCCTGCACGCCGAATGCCTTCACGGCGCAGGAGTGCCTGCGTGTCGTGTCCCACCAACACCGGGTCGACGTACACCGTGTCGCCCAAAGGGAAGCTGAACACCACCGCGTCGTAGCGCTTCACCCCCCGCCATCCCGGGAGACGGGTGTACGGCGTGGTGAACCAGCTGGTGTAGCTCGGGGTCAGGCCCCCAGGCAGGGCGTTGTGAATGAACGGCATAGACACGGGGGTCTGGGGCAACTTGGGGCCGTACGCCGTCTTGTCGACAATGAGGTAATCTCCCACAAGCATGGACCCTTCCATGGAAGGCGTGGGGATGGTGAAGGGCTCGACGATGAGCATGCGCAGGGAGCCCGCGACCACGACGGCCCACAACAGGGCTTCGCTCCATTCTCGGGCCGTGGACTTGCGCGTTTTGGACCAGTCTCGTTTTCCCACCCAAGCTTGGTCCTGCTGACGCAGCTCCCACAACGCCCACCATGGGAGGGCGCCAAACATCCACTGGTCTTTCGTGGAGCGCTTGCCAAACGCAAGGCCGAGCTCCACGTGCATGATTGTGAGCATGAGGAGGTTGATGCCTGGCACCAAAAGAAACAGGGCCCAATGCTTGGGACGGCCGATCAAATCGAGCCAGGGGAAAAAGTGCAAGCCGGGCACGGCCCCTTGCCATGCGGGGCCGTCGGCGTCATTGCGCTTGATGAGCACGGGCAAGACGGCGAGTTGCACCAAGATGGCCAAAGCCAAGAGGATCCAAGGAATGAGATGCATGGTCAGAAAAGGTCAGTCATGGTGTAAACGCCGTGGTCGTTGGCAAGGTGTTTGGCCCACGTCCAGCGCAGGGCGAGGACGGCGCCTTCGGCAAACCCTTGCCTGGATTTGGCTTCGTGTTGCAAAACAACGGCATCGTGGACGGAGTTCCACGCCAACGTGTGCAAACCCACCACGTCCCTCGTGCGTTCAGAAGTCACGGCAATCGGGTGGGGCCAACCTCCTTGTTCCACATGGGATTTCAACGTCAGGGCGGTTCCCGAGGGCGCGTCCTTCTTGTGGGTGTGGTGCACCTCGTGGATGGACGCCTTGTACCCTTCGAGCAGGGCAAACACGCGGGCCGCTTCTCGGGCGACCAGGTTGGTGGCGTGCACGCCTGGGCTGAAGTTGGTGCTCCAAAAGACAGTCGTTCCGCGTTCTGATGCTGCGACTTGAAGCTTGTCAAGGTCCTGATGCCACCCTGTGGTGCCGGTCACCACGGGCACCCCTGCCTCGACGCACCGTGTCAAATTGCCCAAGGCCGCCGAGGGTTCGGTCGCTTCGAAAACAATGCCCTCGGGCGACCACGCCATGCCCGCTTGAACCTGAGCGCCGAGGGTCCCCCCCGCGTCAGACCAAGCGTGGGCCACGGCCTGCCCAAGTTTTCCGGCGCCGACCACCGCAAGGGGCGGCATGTGGGAAGGGAGGGGGAGTTGCGTCATGGCGTCGAGGTTCGGCGGCGTTGAAAGGCCCAAGTGACGCGAACCCCGGGCTTGCCAAACACGGAGGTCAGTCCTGCGTTCAAGTCGTCGGACGTGTCCAATCCTCGGAGCAAGGCACCGGTGTTGGCGTCCAACACTTGCAGGCCATGCGCCAGCAAGATGGACAAGATGCTGAGGTCGCGGTTTCTTCGGTAGAAGAGGGCGCGTTCCTCAAGTGCGTTCTCGGTGTAGAAGTTTCCAAACTCGTCCCTGAGCACAGGTGTGGTGGAGGGGTCGTCGTCGGTCAGGGCGATGAGGTCGTCGAGGCTGGCCCGAAATTCTTGGACGTTGCCTTGCGTGGACCACACAGCGTACCCCAAGCCTCCCCAAACGACGGGAACCTTCCAGACTTGTTTGTTCAGGATTTGGCCCATGCCTGGGACACATGCCGCCCAAACCGTGGTGCGCTTCACGCGCAGCGATGTGCTGTCAAGCGGCGCCTCTTGGCCGTGGGCCTGCGGGGACCAAGCCACGCCCCAGCTGAGAACGAGGGCTCCGATCCAGACGCAAGCAACCTTCAATGCAGACCGAGTTTGTTGAGGATGGATTCGAGGTCCGTGAGGTCCTGGTATTTCAGGGTGATTTGGCCTCCGCCCTTGGGGCTGCGTTGGATGGCGAGCTTGGCGTGGGTGTCGCTCAGCTTCATCCGCAGTCGGTCCAAGGCCAAGGTCTCGTCTTCCCGAACGGCCAGCCGTTCTCTCTGTGACTTCGCGGATGCGGTCCCAGGGGATTTGAGCGCTTTCACCCAAGACTCCAGTTCACGCACGCTGGCCCCTTCAGCCAGGGCTTTTTCTGCCAGCGCCACTTGTTGGTACAACGCGTCGTTCCCAGACAAGCCAGCCAAGGCCTTGGCGTGTCCCAGGCCCAGTAGGCCTTCCCGAAGCATGTGCTGGATGCGCAGGGGCAAGTCCAAGGTGCGCAGGTGGTTGGTCACGGAAGACCGCGCTTTGCCCACACGCTTGCCAAGCTCCTGCTGGGTCAACCCGCAGTCGTCCATCAGACGCTTGTAGCTCAGCGCCACCTCAAGGGGGTTCAAGTCTTCGCGCTGGATGTTTTCCACCAACGCCATCTCCAAAAGGGTTTGGTCGTCGGCCTCACGCACGTACGCAGGCAAGGCGTCGAGCCCCACCATCTGGGCCGCACGAAACCGCCGCTCGCCTGAGATGATTTGAAATTTCGAAGCGCGCACCCGGCGAAGGGTGATGGGCTGGATGATTCCCAGCGCGTCAATGCTTTCCGCCAAGGCCTTCAGCCCGGCTTTGTCAAATTCTTGCCGAGGTTGGTTCGGGTTGGCTTCGATGTCGGCGATGGGCACTTGCCGAACCGCCGAGGAAGGTCTTGGAACGCCAGCCGCCGTGCGTGCAGAAACCGCCTGGGTAGCAGGTCGGGCGTCGCTCGGGTGGCCCAACAAGGCGTCCAGTCCACGTCCAAGCCCCTTACTGGGCGCCATGGCTGATGTACTTGTCCTCGGTCCGCATCTGGGTCATGTCGTTCTTCTGAAGCAACTCGCGCGCGAGGTTCAGGTAGTTGATGGACCCTTTGCACGACGCGTCATGGAGGATGATGCTTTCACCGTGGCTTGGGGCTTCCCCGAGGCGGGTGTTGCGGTGGATGACCGTGTTCAAGACCAAATCTTGGAAGTGCGTGCGCACCTCTTCCACAACCTGGTTCGCAAGACGCAACCGCGTGTCGTACATCGTCAGCAAGATGCCTTCCACCGCCAGAGATGGGTTCAACTGGGTCTGCACAATCTTCACCGTGTTGAGCAATTTGCCCAGCCCCTCCAATGCGAAGTATTCGCATTGGACAGGCACCATGACGCTGTCTGCAGCCGTGAGGGCGTTCAACGTAAGCAAGCCCAAACTTGGGGAGCAGTCCAGCACAATGAAGTCGTAGTCGTCGCGAACCCCTTCAAGGGCTTGACGCAATTTCCGTTCCCGTTGGTCGGCGTGGACCAACTCGATCTCGGCACCCACCAGGTCGAGGTTGGTGGGGAGCACGTCAAGGTTGGGGGAAGAGGATGGAACAATGCAGTCGCGCAACGGCGCGTCGCCAGAAATCACCTCGTAGCTGCCTTGAACGACCTGTCGGGGGTCGACGCCCACGCCGCTCGATGCGTTCGCTTGCGGGTCGAGGTCCACGAGAAGGGTTTTGTATTCCAACACCCCCAGACAAGCCCCCAAATTGATGGCTGTGGTGGTCTTTCCAACCCCACCTTTTTGGTTCGCTACAGCAATGATTTTTCCCATGGCACTCGGTCTCTTCGCGGTTTGAACGAAGGTAGGGCCGAGATGGGGTGAAGGGGGGTGGAGTTATGCACAGCCTCGCCCCGCTTTATCAAGGATTCAGAGGTCGTCGAAGGCGATGTCTTCCTCGCTGTTGGCGTCGTCTTGGTCGGATGAATCCGCCTCAGATGGGGCCTCGCTTTCTTGCGCTGCGCGCTCCGCGATCGGGTCCCGGTACTCTCCCGTTGCCATGAGTTCTTGGATCTTGTCCACCGCATCCAAAAAGCCCTCTTCGAACTTTTCAAAGTCTTCCCTGTAGAGGAAGATTTTGTGCTTGGAGTAGCTCACATTGCCGTTGTCGTCGAAGCGCCGCTTGCTTTCGGTGATGGTCATGTACAGGTCCTTGCCGCGGGTGGCTTTGACGTCAAAAAAGTACGTGCGCTTGCCAGCCCGAACAGGCCGTGAGTACAACTCGTCTTGGTTTTCGTAACTCGACATGGTGGAGAGATCTCAAGGTTGCTTGCCCTGAAGATAGGGCAAACCCCAACTTATCGGGCAAGCGTCAAGTGGCCTGCCATCTCCCGCGGGTACCCGATTTGGTCGAAGTAGGCCACGTAAAAGAGGTACACGCCGTCCGGGCAATAGTGCTGCCCGTCGTCGCCACGTTGCCCCAGCCAAGGTTGGTCAGGGTCGAAGCTCTCGAACACCAACTCTCCCCAGCGGTTGGTGATGCGCAAGTGGTATTGGGTGACCCCACTGACCACCGGAAGCCACACGTCGTTGATGCCATCTCCATCTGGGGTGAAGGCGGTGGGGGCGTAGAAGACGGAGCCGGCCACGCTCACCTCGCCTGTGGCCGTGGCCGCACATCCGAAGTCGTTCACCACGGTTTGGGTGATGGTGTACGTGCCGCCGTCTTCGTAGATGTATTGCACATAGCACCCTTCCAGGCCGTTGCCATCTCCAAAGTTGTAATAGCAGTCGACGTCTTGGTCTCCGAGGTATTCCACCCACACTTGAGGATTCAGGATGTCCACCTGGTTGGGCGTGATGTCGATGGCCGCTTGCGGCACGGGCAGCACTTCAATCACCTCGGCGTCGACCAATTCCAGACTTCGGGGGCAAAACCCACCGGTTTCCATTTCCAAGGTGATTGGGAACGTGCCGGCTGAGGTGTACTGGTGACTGGTGTTGGGGGCGTTGGACGTGTTGCCGTCCCCAAAGTGCCACGTGTAGGTGGTGGGCGTTTCTGTGGTGCTCAAGTTGGTGAAGCTGACCGAATGCGGGGGACACCCCGAGGTGGGACCAGCCTCAAATTGGATGGTAGGCTCTGCGATGGCGGTGACTGGAGCGCTGAACGTTTCCAGGCATCCCGTCAGACCGGGGACGCTGGCCGTCAGGCTCACTTCGTACGTGCCGGGTTCTGCGTAGATCAGCCCGTTGACCACCTCGCCGTCGATGTCTGCGAAGGCCACTTCCCCTCCGAAGTCCCATTCGTACACGGTGTTCTCGTCCACGGAGGCCACGCCTTCCATGCTGAAGTAGTGGTCTTCAAAGCAGTCCGGCGTGGGCGCCACGAATTCGGGTTCCAACAAGAACTGGATTTCAACTTCTGCCGTGGCGTAGTCGGGACAACTGAAATCGGCCCCCGCGCTCAAGGTGATGGTGTACACGCCCGTGTCCGGGAACGTGTAGGTCGGATTGGGGTCGGTGCTGGTGCCGGCTGGCAAACCGCCTTGGCCGTCCCCAAAATCCCAGATGTAGACCTCTGCGTTTTCCGAGAGGTTGACAAAGTCAAACGTGAGGCCCGTGCAGAACTGGTATTGGTCTTCCACCACAGCCACCGGATCCGCAGGCGAGTCGTAAATGAACGTCGCTTCTTCCGTGCAACCGTGGTTCTCGATGTACACGGTCGCTTCCCACGAAGATGCGTTTCCGTAGCTGATGTTGGATGGCGACTCCAGGTTGGACAACGTGGGTGAACCGACGCCGAAATCCCATTGGATGTCGGCAAAATCGTCGATGTTGTTGCCCTCCACGCTGAAGTCGAAGACTTCGTTTCCGTCGTCGCAAGAAAACCCTTCCAACACGATTTGAGGTTCCACAGGCGGGTACACCATGTAAATCGCCTCCGAGGTGTCGGCGCAAGGCCATCCAGGGTTCACGACCAAGGTCACGATGAAGTCGCCAGGAGTGGGCCAGGTGTACGTGGGTTCGAACTCGTCGCTCACGTCGGTGGTCATCCCCGGCACCCCGAAGTCCCAGCTGTAGCTTGTTCCGTTTTGGGAATTGTTGTCCAAGGTGAGCGTTTCGCCAATGCACAGTTGGGCCGGGGTTTGGTCGGCCACCAGCGACTGAATGTTGGGGTCGCACAAGGTGACGTTGAACTGAAAATCCCTCATCGTGGTGCTCAGGAGTTCGCCGTCGCGGTATTCGGACACACAGATGCCGATGGCGTACTGACCAGGTTGGGTCGGCATGCCTGTGATCACCCCCGTCACTGGATCGATCTCCATGGCCGGGTTGGAGGCAATGGGGTAAGTGGCGCTGTACCCGTTCAAATAAGGCACGTCGTTGTAAGGTGGGGTGGCAGGCGGGTTGGGGACGGGGCTGTCGTACCCGTTGCCACCACCTGTGCCGCCCCCGTCCAAAGGCGCGCAGAAGGAATACACCAATTCGTCCCCGTCCGGGTCAATCGCGCTGTGGTCCCAAGTGAAGTCGAAGTTGGCGCAAACCGCGACAGGGGGCAGTTCCTGAAAGACGGGCGAACTGTTGTTGGTGGCGCCAGCCCCTTGGCTTGTGCCAGAAACGTGGGTCAAAAACGTCGCCCCAGGATTTTCCGTGCCCCCGAAATTCTGCAGGTTGCTGATGGAGGGGTTCCTGCAGCAGCGTTGCCACATCAAATCCCATCCGTAGGCGTTGGCAGGCAGCGTCACCGTGGTGCTGTAGATGGCCTGTTCGATGCACAAATCTGGAGGCGGCGTGCCGCAGGGGTTGCCCAGCACAACAGGCACGCTCGACACATTCGATTGGGTCAGTGGAATCGTGAGGACGTCGTTGTTTCCGATCGTTCCGGACCCGTCCCACATCCCGATGTACACCTGGTCGTCGAACCCTGTGCCCAGGGTGTTGGCAGGCCCGCAATCGCGGTACACCTTCAAGGTGACCAGGTATTGGTCTCCTCCCAAGTGGGTGTAATAAATCTCTCCTCCAACCAAATGTGTGGCACCTGCCAGGAGGCTCACCGAACCAAGGAAGGCGGCCCACACACATTTCAGGAGTCGTGACAAATTCAACGGATGGAATGAGAAGTCCTACGAAGCAGCGTCAAAAGTACGTGCCGCGCAGAGGTAACGTTGGATGGCGGCAAAAGGTTGACTCAGGGCGAACGAAACACATGCAGGCTGCCGTGCTTCCGCTGGCCATCGGGGCGCATGAGCACCCATTGGTAATGTCCATCCGCCACGCGGTCGCCGTTGGGGTGCCTGCCGTTCCACACCAGTTCCGATTGGGCGTTGGACGTGGTTTGATCCGACCAAACTTCCACCCCGTACCGGTTCAACACCACGAGCCGTGTGCCTTCCAAGTTGGACAGGCCCCGAATGCGGAACGAGTTGTTGCCACCGAGGTCGTCCGGCGTGAACACGTTGGGGATGTCGCAATTGCGCACCCGCACCATGGCTTCAGTCACAAATCCGCAGGTGTCCACCAAGCTCAGCGGTTCGTACCACGACACCGAGGTGGCGAGCGCTTCCAACCCGTCCAACACCCAATGGTCTCCTTCAGGGGTCGCGTTCGCCAGGAGCGGCACGCCGGAGTCCGGGTTGTTCAGGATGGACACGCCGTTGTACAATACGTCCGCGACGGGGATGCCGTCGTTCTCTGCAGGAAACTCAATCGCTTCCGAGGGACAAAGCGCGGTTTCCGTGGCAACTGGGTGCAAGACAGGGATGGTGTGAAGCAGCGTTTTGCCGCATTGGTCGGTGATGGACAAGTCCACCAGCGTCTCAAAGGCCAACTGGCCAGACCCATCGACGAACGAAAACGTCGAGTCGAATTGGGTCGTCCAGGCTCCTGGGGCCTGGGTGGCGTTTCCCCAAGGGTCACCATCCCATTCGTACATGAAGGGTCCGTAGCCGGAAATGTCCTCGTAGCCCAGCGTTTGGGAACCGTCGTCCTCCAGGCACGAGAGCGGCGCAGGGAAGGGCACAATGGGGATGGGGTCCACCAGCACCACGCGCGCCACTGTGCTTGAGAGTTGGTCGCATGCGTTCACGTAGTTGCATTCAATGCGCAAATGCTCCACGCCCTCCTCGAACCCGTCGTCTTCCAATCCCAAAGTGATGTCACTCGAGGTTTCCCCAGCGGCCATCACCACTTCGTAGAAGTTCTCGTCAAAATCCAGCCCTTGGACAGCCGACCCCGTCAAGGTCAAATACGTGGTGTCGGTCATGTCGGACTCGGACTCGGGACGTTCGATGGTGAAGCGGGCGTCGTTGCATCCTTCCATGACCACCGCGTCCACGACCATCGTCTCGCCATCCACCGTCACGGCCATGTCGTTGTTGGCCAGCCACGCCGCCATCGGGAACGTTTCGCCATTGGGGTACTCGAGCACGGCAGGCAGCCCCAGGGCGTCTTCGTACGGCACCAGGTTCACCAGCCCTCCCGCGGCGAACGGCACGGCGTCGGCTTCCAACACAATTTCGGTGGGCTCGCACGTGGTCACGTTGAATTGGAAATCGCGGCGCACCATGCTCAACAAGACGCCATCTCTGTACTCCTCCACGCAAATGCCGATGGCGTATTGGCCAGGCATGGTGGGGGTGCAGGTGAGTTCGCCTGTGTTGGGGTCGATGCTCAACGACGGGTCCGCCGTCATGGGGTCGTCCCAGGAGAAACCGGCCACATAAGGGACGTCGACGTACGGGGGTGTGGTGGGCGGATTGGGCTGGGCGTTGTTGGGGTCTCCTCCCTGTTGGGGAGGGCAAAGCGAGTACACCAGGTCGTCCCCATCGGGATCCAAAGCGCTGTGGTCCCACACAAAGGGCAGGTTGCTGCACAAGGCCACGGGAGGCAATTCCTGAAACGCCGGGCTGCTGTTGTCGTCGTCCAGGACGTCGGTGCCGGGGATGTGCACCTCCAGACTCATGCCGGCATTTTCGCCGCCCCCGAAATTTTCGAGGTTCACAATTGTCGGGTTGCGGCAACACCTCTGGTAGACCAAATCCCAGCCGTAGGGATTCGACGGCAATTCAACCGTGGTGGTGTACACCGCCTTCTCGATGCACAATTCTGGGGGCGGGGTGCCACAAGGGTTGCCCATTTCCACAGGCACGGTAGAGACGTTGGTTTGGGAGAGCGTCATGGTGATGACGTCTTCCGGACCAATGGTCCCTGTGCCATCCCACATGCCCACGGCGGCGAAGGCGTCGAACCCGGTGCCGTTGGTATTGGCGGGGCTGCAGTCGCGGTACACTGTCAGCACGATGCTGTATTCGTCGCCACCCAAATGCACGTAGTGGAAGTCCCCGCCCACCAAGTGCGTGCCCCAAGCCCATGGGGCCGCCATCATGCTGAGCCAAGCCAGCGTCAACACGTGACGCCAAGTGAAGGGGTGGCTGGTTTGTGAAGACATGGGGCTGAAGACAAAGGGTTCCTCACAAACTTACAGGATGCCCCTTCGATTCGCCCTACCTTCGAGACGTGGAAGAACAACACGCGGAAGACGCAGGCCAAAAGGCCGCAGAAGAGAGGGTTCGTTTTGACGATCTCGAATTGCACCCAGACATTGAAGACGGCTTGTGGTCGATGGGGTTTGAAACGGCGACACCCATCCAGGGAAAAGCCATTCCCCACGCCTTGAAGCGCAAAGACATCTTGGGCATCGCCCAGACGGGCACTGGAAAGACGGCGGCGTTTTTGCTGCCGACCATGGATCGAATCATGGACACGCCCAACGACGGCAAAGTCAAGGCTTTGATCGTGGTTCCAACGCGCGAGCTGGCGATCCAAATCGACCAAGCCGCCGAGGGCTTCGCCTATTACACGGGCATCACATCGCTGGCCATCTACGGAGGCGGCACCGGCAAGGAGTTTGCCCAAGAGAAGAAAGCGTTGACCGAAGGGGCCGACATCGTCATCGTCACCCCGGGACGGATGCTCTCGCACTTGACGCTCGGGTACGTGGACTTGTCCTCGCTCGAGGTCCTCATCTTGGACGAAGCCGACCGCATGCTCGACATGGGATTCCATGCGGACATCATGCGCATTGCGTCGCACTGTCGGAAGGAACGCCAAACCTTGTTGTTCTCGGCCACCATGCCCGACCGCATGCGAAACCTGGCCCACGAATTGCTGAACGACCCTGTCACGGTGCAGCTTGCGTTGAGCAAGCCTGCTGCCAATGTGAAGCAAGGGGCGTACGCCTTGTTCGACCACCAAAAGGATGCGGTTCTTGTGGACGTCTTGAAGGAGCGCAACGTGAAAAGCGGTATTGTCTTCACGTCCCGCAAGCGAACTGTGGGTCAAGTTGTGCGCGCTTTGCGCAAAGCTGGCATCAAATGCGGACGCATGTCGAGCGACCTCGACCAGTCCGAACGCGAAGAAGTGATGTTGGCTTTCCGCCAGCAGAAGTTGCCCATCCTGGTGGCCACCGACGTGGTGTCCCGCGGCATCGACATCGACAGCATTGAGCTTGTGGTCAACTATGACGTTCCCCCCAACGAGGAAGACTACGTTCACCGCATTGGCCGTACAGCGCGTGCCCAGCGCAAGGGTGAGGCGATCACGCTCGTGACCCCCGACGACATGCGTCGCTTCGGGAAAATCGAGAAGCTCATTGAAAAGGAGGTGCCCAAGTTGGAGGTGCCCAAAGCCTTGGGCGACGCGCCTGTGTACGACCCCAAGTCGGCTGGCACTCGTGGCGGCCGAGGCGGTCGCGGCGGCGGAGATCGGGGACCGGGAGGCCGTCACTCAGGCGGTCGTCGCCACGGCGGTGGCAAATCAGGAGGGTCTTCCTCCGGCGGTGGGCAGGGTGGCAAGCGCCACTTCAAGCGTCGCGGCAACCCAGGAGGCGGCCAATCCAAAGGATCGTGACACGCACGCCCGAAGAATGGCGCGAGGCGCTCTCCGAAGAGGAGCACCGCGTTCTGCGCGAAAACGGCACGGAGCGCCCTGGCTCGAGTGAGCTCAACGCCGAATGGCGCGAGGGGTGTTATGCGTGCAAAGGGTGTGGCAAGACCCTGTTTGAGTCAGACTCGAAATTTGATGCAGGATGCGGTTGGCCCAGTTTTGACCGCGAAGAGGAAGCGGCCAACCTTGTGAAGGTGGCCGACCGCTCGCACGGCATGGTCCGGGTGGAGGTGAGGTGCTCAGGGTGCGACAGCCACTTGGGGCATGTGTTCCCCGACGGCCCCACAGCCACCGGGACACGTTACTGCATCAACGGCGTCTGCCTCATGTTCTCGCCCAACTCTTGACGCTGAGCCTCAGTTGCGCTTGGTCGTCCAGGCCCAAAGGGCAACCCCTGAGAGGAACGTGCACACCGAAATGAGTTCCGCTTGGGTCATGGTGATGCCTGCAAGATCGAATGTGGTGTTCACCCGAATCTTCTCGATCCAAAATCTCTCAAACCCGTTGAACATCAGGTAGGCGGCAAAAATTTGGCCCGGTTTGGCCCATTTGGTCCGCATGGTCCAGAGCATGGCAAAGCCCAGGGCCGCAGCCGTGGTTTCGTAGATCGGGGTGGGGAACACGGCGGGGTCGAGGTAGGTCCCGTAACCTTCGAATGCTGGGAATGGATGGACGTTGGGGTCAATGAGTTTGCCTGTGTAACCCGCCGACCGCGGTCCGTAGACGCCGTTCACGTTGTTGGGGTAGGCGTACGACCAAACCCAATCTGGCGCCCAAGACAGCCATGCCGGCTTGGGGTTGGGGTTGGGAATGCCCCAATCGCCATCGCCACTCACTTGACATCCGATGCGCCCAATGCCGTAGGCGAGCAACAGCCCAGGCGCCGTGCCGTCTGCGAGCTTCAAGAAGTTGAGGTTGTGACGTCGGGCGTACACGTACACCGACAAGCCTCCAACGATCAAGCCGCCGTAAATGGTGAGCCCACCCAGGAAGGCGTTCAAGCTGGGCGCTTGGAGGAAAGCCACGAATTCATCGGGGTACTCCAAAAGGTGGAACAACTTGGCTCCTGCAATGCCCCCAACAGCGGCGGCGGCCGTGACGCCCCCGACGTGTTCGTGGGGGGGGACTTGAACGGCGACAGTTTTGGGTTCAGGCAACCTGGCTTGCTGCACCTCCCAGTACCTCCATCCTGTCAACGCCAACGCACCCAACACCCCCCAAACCACGTTGCCCTCCGTGCTGAAAAGGTGGGCTTGAGGCAGCCCCCCGCCTTGGAACAAATCGCCAGCGTTCACCACGAGGTAGAGGACCTTCCATCCCAACAAAAAACCCATCAGGGCTTGCATTCCCAAATCCAGAGGATGCGGGGGCTCTCCGATGCGTTCGGTCCTTGACGAAGGCGTGAAGTGCCCCAAGGCCGTCATGCGCTTGAGTTCCGTTCGCAACAAGCCGTGGGCCACGACAAACGCCAACGCCACGAAAAATCCGAAGCTGTTGATCAATTTGAGGGCCGGCAAATCCCAACCCAACAGGTCGAGGAAGGCGAAATACAGGTTGGGGTACATGCGGGCGAAGCTACGTCAGGCCAGGCTGCCGTGCACCCATCCCATGGGGTCAATGCGGTCCAACGTCACAGACCGAACCACGTTGCCTTGAACCTCAGCGGACGGCACCGCCACCCGGATGTAATTGGGGGTGTACCCCATGCGCAATCCGTCCTCTTCCGCCTCCTCAAACAGCACCGGCAACACGTTGTCGAGGTGCGATTCGTAGTGGGCGCGTTGCGCTTTCAAGCTCACGTTTCTCAGCGTTTTGTTGCGTTCCTTTCGGACTGGAACAGGCACGACGTCGTCGATTCGGAGTGCCGTTGTGTTGGGGCGCTCGCTGTAGGTGAACACGTGCAGGTAGCTGATGTCGAGGGACTTGATGAAGTTCACCGTCTCCATGAACAACGCATCCGTTTCTCCCGGAAAGCCCACGATGACGTCGACGCCGATGCTCGCATGGGGCATCTTCTCGCGGATGCGTCGGATGCGGCTGGCGTACAGCTCTGTGCGGTAGCGTCTTCGCATCGCGGCCAGCAAGTCGTCGGAGCCCGATTGCAAGGGAATGTGGAAATGGGGCTGGAATTTCTGCGACGCGGCCACAAAGTCGATGAGGTCGTCTTCCAACAAATTGGGTTCGATGGAGGAGATGCGGAAACGTTCCACCCCGTCGACGCGGTCCAGCGCCTTGGCCAAATCCAGCAGGCTTTCGCCGTGTGCTGTGCCAAAGTCTCCGATGTTCACGCCGGTCAGGACGATTTCCTTCGCTCCGGCTTCGACGGCCTTGCGCGCTTGTGCCACAGTGTCGGCCACGTTGGCGCTTCTTGATCGCCCTCGGGCCAAGGGGATGGTGCAAAACGCGCAGAAATAGTTGCAACCGTCTTGAACCTTCAGGAATGTCCTGGTTCGGTCCCCGCTCGAGAACCCAGGGATGAAATCACGCACTTCTTTGATTTCTCCGGCAATGGCTTTCGCTTCATCCCCTTTGGTGGCCGAGGCAAGGTGGTCTGCCAAATTGAATTTCTCGCCTGCGCCGAGCACCAGGTCAACCCCGTCGATGTCCGCGATTTCAGCAGGTTTCAGTTGCGCGTAGCATCCCACCACCACCACGTAGGCTTCCGGATTGCTTTGCATGGCGCGACGGACGGCGTTGCGGCACTTCGCGTCGGCGTGGTCTGTGACGCTGCAAGTGTTGATGACCACCACGTCCGGGGCGTCGTCAATGTGAACACGCGCGTATCCTGCCTCGGCCAGTTGCCTCGCCAACGTGCTCGTTTCGCTGAAGTTGAGTTTGCATCCGAGCGTGTGAAACGCCGCCTTGTGTCCCAGGACCATGGCCGCAAAAGTACAATCGGCCAACAGATGCAACTTCCGGGTCGTATGCCGTGTTAAATTGCCGAACCACACCAGAAATGAAACCTGCACTCATGAACACATTTACAAGACACAGCGCATGGCTCCTTGCCTTGGCGATGACCGCCTCGGTGGCCCAAGCCCAAACGTTCACCAATGCCAGCAACTTGTTGCCCGACACGTACAACAGCGGCGGGTGCGTTGGATTCGCGGACATGGACGGCGACGGCTACGACGACCTGATCGTCTTGGACCAGAGCAACACGCTCCACACGTTGTACCAAACCCCTGAAGGCGGATTCGTCGATTACAACTTGGGACAGGTGAGCAACAACAGCCAGTGGGGCATGTGTGTCGCGGATTTTGACAACGACGGCCACAAGGATGTGTTCTCGGGCGGCTCCTACGACGGGGTGCACGTCCAGCACATCACCGCACCAGGCGTGTCCAACACGTTGGAACTGGCCGACGGCAGCATGTTCATGCAGGCGTGCAACTGGGTGGACATCGACAACGACGGGGTCCTGGATGTGTTTGGCTGCCACGACGACGCGCTGAGCCGCATGTGGCAAGGCAACGAGGACGGCACTTTGTCGCCCGCACCCCAGTTCATCGACTTGACGGACTACGACCTGCAAGACTACCCAGGCAACGACCACAGCGGCAACTACGGCACGGTGTGGACGGACTTCGACAGCGACGGGGACATCGATTTGTTCATCGCCAAGTGCCGCCAGTTTGTAAATGACCCTCAAGATCCGCGCCGCATCAACCAACTCTGGGTGAACGACGGCAACGGCGGTTGGACAGAAGAAGCGTTGGAGCGCGGATTGGTGTTGTACGAGCAGAGCTGGACCACAGACTTTGCAGACATCGACAACGACGGCGATTTCGATTGCTTGGCGACCAACCACAGCTCGACCATTCAATTGTTGGAGAACGATGGCACAGGCCATTTCACCAACATCACCGCGGGCAGCGGATTGGAGGTCACAGGGTTCTTCTTGCAGGCCAAGATGGACGACTTCGACAACGACGGGTTCGTCGACCTCATCTACACAGGCGGTGCGGACGGGTTCTTCCGCAACAACGGCGACATGACGTTCACCGAGGTGCCCAACATGTTCCCATGGAACGACACAATGCACAGCTTTGCGTCGGGCGATGTGAACCGCGACGGCCAGTTGGACGTCTACGCCAGCTACGGCAACAGCTACGTGAGCCCCGACAACGGGAACCCCGACATCCTTTGGGTGAACGATGGCAACGACAACCACTGGATCGCCTTCGACTTGGAAGGCTTTGAAAGCAACATCGACGCGGTGGGTGCCAAGGTGGAGTTGACTGGAGACTTCGGCACCATGGTGCGCGAAGTGCGCGGAGGCGAGAGCTACGGCATCACTTGCACGTTCGCCTGCCGTTTCGGCCTGGGGCAGCACGAGACCGTGACGCAAGCCACCGTCAAGTGGCCAAGCGGGTTGGAAACGGTGATTGACAACCCTGCGATTGATCAATACCACAACGTCCTGGAAGTGCCTTGCACGGTTGACGTGACCGCGACAGCCAGTGCAGAGGGCTTCTGCCCAGGCGAATCGGTGACGTTGACTGCGCCGGAGGGCTTCGCTTCTTACGAGTGGTCCAACGGGGCGGAGACGCCAACGACCGAGGTGTCCGCAGGCGGCGCTTACTCTGTGCTGGTCTACGACGACGCAGGATGTGCGGGCTTCAGCAACTTGCTCACAGTCACTGAAATTGTGGGCAACGTGCCGACCATCGCTGTGGACGGAGACGTCAACTTGTGCGACGGAGGCATGTTGACGTTGACGGCGTCCAACGCCGACAACTTCATTTGGTCCACTGGCGAGGAAAGCCAAAGCATTGAAGTCGCGACGTCAGGAGCGTATGCCGTGTACAGCGTGGACATCTGCGGCAACGACGGGGTCTCTGACACGTTGTTTGTGGAGGTGTATGACGCGCCGTTGGAAAACCCAACTGTCACCCCAGACCAAACCATTCCCGCCCCAGCCTTGGTTGATTTGAACGCGACAGGAGAAAACATCACCTGGTACGACGCGGCCATGGGCGGCAACGCGGTGGCCACGGGCAACGATTTCAGCCCGATGGTCGACGCGACGGTGACTTACTGGGCGGAGGATGTCCGTGTGAATGCCGGGGAAACCCAAATTGGCGGAGAAATCCAGAACCAACCAGGTGGGGCGTACCACACCAACAGCCAGCGCTGGCTCGAGTTTGACGTGCATGAGGACATTCGCTTGAACAGCGTCACCCTCTACGCCAACGGCACGTTCGAGCGCTCCTTCGAGTTGATCAACGAATTCGGAATGGTCCTTGAAAGCACCACCCAGAACGTCACGGACGGCACGTTTGTGTTGGAGTTGGGCTGGGACATTGAGCCTGGGGCCAACTACGGTCTCCGCTGCACCACAAACGATCCACAGTTGTGGCGCGAAGGGACCGACTCAGATTTGAACTACCCCTACGAGGTGGGAGACCTTCTGACCGTGACCAACAGCACAGCAGGACCAAGCTTGCAGTACTACTACTTCTTCTACGCGTGGCAAGCGGAGCCTCTCCCAGTGGAGTGCGCTTCAGACCGCGTGCCCACCACCATCACAGTGGAAGGCACCTCGTCGTTGGCGGAGCAAGAGAACGGCGCTTGGACCGTGGGACCCAACCCCGTGAACCGAGGCGACGTGCTGGCTGTGCGCGGCTTGGCGGGCGGCACGCCCATGACCGTTGTGGACGTCCAAGGTCGTGTGGTGTTTGAGGGTGCGTGGACTGGCGATCTGCAGGTGAACTGGCCCGCCGGTTGGTACACCTTGCGTGTGGTCCGGAAAGGCCAGGCGCAACACCAAACCCTCGTGGTCAAGTGACCTTAAGATTGACTTGAGTTGAAAAGGCGGGGCCGAGAGGTCCCGCCTTATTTTTAGCCCATGGGATTGGTCAGTGTGTTGACGAGGTGGGTGCCTCGCACAGTGTTGCAACGCGGGGCGCATTTGGCGTTGCAGAGCGTGGCGTGGACGTATGCAGGCAACTCCCTGGAAGACCCCATCGTCGGCAAATCGTACCGGAAGATGTTGCCCTACGGACGTGTGCGAAGCCGCGCCAACGCCTTGGCCCCCCATTCCCTGAGCCTGGAACGCCACCGGGCTGTCTGGGCCTATTTGAAAGGGTCGACCTCATTCTTCACCACGCAGGGGAAGATGCTTCACCTCGCGCCGGAATACTGCTTTCTGAAGCGGTTCAAGAACCAGACGTCGTTGGAGTACATCACCGCGGATTTGAACAGCCCTTGGGCCGACCACCATTTCGATTGCCACGACATCCCCTTTGACGACAACACCTTCGACGTGTTGATGGCGAACCATTTGTTGGAACATGTGGAGGACGACCGACAGGTGCTGAAGGAGTTTTGCCGGGTCATGAAGCCTGGTGGCTGGGGCATTTTGCAGGTGCCCGTGAACTACAAAGACGGCGACACGGCTGAAGACCCCAATGTCACTGACCCCATGGAACGGGAGCGCCTTTACTGGCAACAAGACCACGTTCGGTTGTACGGTCACAAAGACTACCCCAAGCGGTTGAAGGAAGCTGGATTCGAGGTGGATGTGGTCGACATGAAGGACACGCTGGGCGAAGCGCGGTTCAGGCGTTACAGTCTCGGGGAGGAGCGCTGGATTTACAAGGTGACCAAGCCGGCGGTTTAAACGTCTTTGGCTTCGGCGATCCTGGTCTGCGCGACCGAATGCTTGAAGGCTTCGAGGTCGTTCAACCGCACGTCCACATCGAGCGAACAGGTCATGTTGAAGTCCGTGTTGGCCGGCGACAGGCCAGCCCGCTTCAGCAACCCCATGACCACCCCCATGTGCTCGTAGGCAAAGGCCACGCGCACACGCTGGGTTCGGATGCGTTCCACGATGTGTCCGTGGGCCAGGGCGTCGGCAGCCCCTTCTCGGTACGCCTCAATCAGCCCACCCACGCCAAGTTTGACACCCCCGAAGTAGCGGACGACCGCGAACATGACGTTGGTCAGGTCGTGGGACCGAATCACCCCCAGGATGGGCGGTCCTGCGCTGTTGCTTGGTTCGCCATCGTCGCTGGACCTGAAGTGGTCGCCGTTGAACCCGATCATCCATGCGTAGGCGACGTGCCGAGCGGTATGGTGGGATTTTCGGATGGCTTCGAGATGACTTTTGACCTCCGCTTCAGCGTGGATGGGAAAGCCGTATCCGAAGTGCTTGCTGCCTTTGGATTTGAACAGCCCTTCGCAAGGCCCTTCCAACGTGAGGTAGGTGTCCTTGTTTCCGGCGTTCATCCTTCAAAGCAGAAGGACAACACAAAGCTGCGCGAACGCAGGAATTCCAGGGGGTTGGCGTAGTTGCTGTCGTCAGGAATGAGGACGTTGATGAGGCCTTGTTCCGTCTTCGCTTGGATGGAGAGTTTGAAAAAGGGCAAGAACAAGTCGATGCCCGCTCCTAGGTCGGCCGCGAAGTTCCCGGATTGCAACCGCAAAATGTTGTCCGATTGAAGCTGCTGGTTGACGTTTTCTTGGGATTGAAAGTCCCGCATGTACTTCACCCCAAACAGGGCGTACGCCGCGAAGTTGTCCAGCCGGTCGGTCCGGTACTTGAGCAGCAGCGGGATGTCCAAGTTGACCGCCTCGGTGCGGCGCACCACGTCTGCTTGGCCCGCAAATCGGTAATTCAGCGCGCGGTCTTGGAAGCTCAACCCCGGCTCGAAGCGCAGGCGCATGTGTCGGCTCAGCGTGTACGACGCCATCAAGTGCATGTTGAATCCAGCTTGAGGCAAGTTGGAAATGCCACGCACGTCGTCGGCCAAGCTGTCGGCCATGGCGAAGTTGAAATCGCTGCGGTTTGCCGACAACATGAACCCAAAGTGGTAGGGGCGGTTGTCGAAGTTTGGCAGGTTCTTCCGACCCACACCTTGGGCATGCACGGTCAGTGAGCAAGCCACAAAGGAGAGCAGGAAGAGGATGTTTCTGACGGGGGCCATGTGTGTGCGGGTTGTCATCCTTGGAACGGTCGGATTCCCCAAATCTGATGCAGCAACAGCGAAGCCACCGCAGAAAGAAGGGCTGCTGCAAAAATGTACATCAACAAGGAAAGTGCAAACGTTACCCCTCCGGACATCATCCACTCGACCTGTGAAATCGCTTGGGTACGAACGGTCTCCCGGTCAGGCATGGCGTCCCGCTGTCCCAGCGGCAACGTCAACAGGTAGTCTTCAAATGCAGCGTCGGACTTGGTGAACTCTTCCACCTGGGCGATTCGGATGGATTTACGAAGCTCGGTGGATTCCTTCGCCCACACGTGGTTCCACCCGTACACGGCCACGGCCGCCAACAGGGCGTAAGTGAAGGTGGGTTGCAGAAGCTGTTTCACGTCGCCGACCCAAGAGCCTGCGCTCCATCCTTGCCGGACCATGGCGACGGACCATCCGACGACCAGGGTCACAAGCGCGGTCCAATGGTACATGCCGCCCAGGGCCACAGCCCGCTCGGCCAAGACCCATTCGGAGGAAACCGCCTTGAACAAGACGTACCCTGCAATGAGGGCGAGGCAGGAGGCCAGCGTCTTGGCGCGTGGCATGAGATCAGCCGTTCATGCTCGCCAAGAAGTCCTCGTTGTTGCGAGAGCCTTCCACGCGGTCCTTCACGAATTCCATGGCTTCGACGCTGTTCATGTCGGCCAAGTGCTTGCGCAGGATCCAGATGCGTTGCAAGTCGCTCTTGTCCATGAGCAAGTCTTCACGTCGCGTGCCCGAGGCCAAGATGTCGATGGCAGGGTAGATGCGGCGGTTGGAAATGCGGCGGTCGAGCTGGAGTTCCATGTTGCCCGTGCCCTTGAATTCCTCGAAAATCACCTCGTCCATCTTGGATCCAGTCTCGGTGAGGGCGGTGGCGATGATGGACAGCGATCCGCCATTTTCGATGTTGCGGGCCGCCCCGAAGAAGCGCTTGGGCTTTTGGAGGGCATTCGCTTCCACACCGCCGGACAGGATCTTTCCTGAAGACGGGGACACCGTGTTGTAGGCCCTTGCCAAGCGTGTGATCGAGTCAAGCAGGATGCAGACGTCGTGGCCGCATTCCACCATGCGCTTGGCCTTCTCCAAGACCAAATTCGCAATGCGCACGTGGCGGTCCGCCGGCTCGTCAAACGTAGAGGCAATGACCTCTGCGTTCACGCTGCGCTTCATGTCGGTCACTTCTTCCGGACGCTCGTCGATCAACAAGATGATGAGGTACACCTCGGGGTGGTTCAGGCTGATGGCGTTGGCCACGTCCTTCAACAAGGTGGTTTTTCCTGTTTTGGGCTGCGACACAATCATGCCGCGTTGCCCTTTTCCGATGGGGGCAAAGAGGTCCATCAAGCGCGTGCTCACCGTGCCGCGAGAAGTGCTGAGTTTGAAGCGCTCCTGTGGGAACAACGGCGTCAAGAATTTGAATGGCACGCGGTTGCGAATCCACTCAGGGCTGCGGCCGTTGACGCTCTTCACGCCAATCAAGGGGTAGTACTTCTCGCCGATGCGTGGCGGGCGGATGTCGGCCACCACCGTGTCGCCCGTTTGGAGGCCAAATTGCTTGAGCTGCTTTCCAGAGACGTACACGTCGTCCGGAGAATTCAAGTAGTTGTAGTCGGCGGACCGCAAGAACGCATGTCCCTCGGGCTGGACTTCCACCACACCCTCGGTTTGGACGATGCCGTCGAAATCGAAGCCGTGCTCTTCAGGCTCGGAGATGAAGGGGTCGCGGCGGTTCCGGTTGTTCCGATTGCGGTCGCGGTCGTTGCGGTCGTTCCGATCTCCTCGGTCGTTCCGATCTCCCCGGTCGTTCCGGTTGCGGTCGCGGTCGTTGCGGTTGCGGTCGCGTCCGCCGCGGTCGTTGCGGTCTCCACGGTCGTTGCGGCCCTGGCCTTCCTTGTTGTCCTTGTTGTCGTTGGACTGGCCACCCTCTTGGGATTCCTTCCGTCGGCGGTCGCGGCGCTCGCGCATGCTTTCGCCTTGACGACGGCCATCTTCTCGCTTGCCTCCGTCTTTGTCCTTGTTTTCCTTGTTGTCGTTGGACCCGGATTCAGGCGTGCGTGCCTCCTTCTTGTCTTCGTCTTTGCCCTGTTCTCCGCGGGGCTTATGAGAACGCGAGCGTGTGGTCTGGTCCTCCTTGGGGGATTCAGCGCCGTCGTCGTTCGGCTTGGCGGATTTCGCGCGGCCTTTGGGGGCGGATTTCTTGTCGGACTTGTCTGCAGGTTGGGCCGCTTGTGCGTCCAAAATGCTGTACACCAAGTCCTGTTTTTTCAGTTTGTCGAGCCGGGTGATTCCGAGCTTGCCTGCGATTTGTCGCAGTTCGGCAACTTTCTTGCCGTTCAATTCGATGATGTCAAACATCTCTTACGTGATTCAATAGGGGGAGAAGCGCTAGGCTTCGATGGTGCCAGGTTGGCACCGGTTGCCCTCAAAGATACACAGGATGACCTCTACTTGGTCTGGGTTGAAGGCACTATTCTTCCCTGTTCATCCGCGCTTGCGTTCCCACTCCACGACGCGCAGGTCGCCGATTTGGCCTTGGTTCAAGGTGAACTTCAACATGGTCCGGACCTTGTGAAACCCTGAAACGCCCGCCGCACCTGGATTCAAGTGCAATCCGCCCCAGCTTGGCACCGGCTTGACCAACAAAATGTGGCTGTGGCCGCACACGAACAAGTCGGGCCGTTCAAGGGTGAGTTGCGGAAGGATGCCTTTGGCGTACTTCGGGGGACGCCCACCAATGTGCGTCATCCAAACCTGGGCCCCGCCGGCGGTGAACCTGGCGTGTTCAGGCCATTCAGAGCGAATGGCTTGGCCATCGATGTTGCCAAACACCGCACGCACGGGCGCCACCTCTTTCAAGGCATCGGTGACTTCGAGCGTCCCGATGTCCCCCGCATGCCAGACTTCATCGCATCCTTCCACGTGTTGAAGAATGCGGTCGTCCATGTGGCCATGGGTGTCTGAGAGCAACGCGATGTTCACGCCTGTGAAGTTCTGACAAAGCCACGTCAGATGTCGGGCCTTTTGCCTGAATTTAACCTCATGAAATGGCTGAGTTTGGCTTTGTTGGCGTGCATGTGGCTTCCCTCCTCAAAGGGGCAAGCACAATCGGTGCATTTGTTGCCCCCGCAAGATCCCGGCAGGTCCGCGCGCAAAGCCTACGATGCCGCCTTGGAGGCGTACCGTTTTCAAGCACCGGACTTGGCATTGGAACGGGTGAACCGGGCCATTGAGAAGACCCCAGGCTTTGTCGATGCGTGGTTTTTGAAGGCCCAAATCTTGCGCGACCAGGGATCTCCGGCCTTCGGGGAGACCATGAAGCGGGCCCTCGACCTCGGTCCGGACCGCTTTCCCGCGGGGTGGATTCACTTGGCCCAATTTGAATGGGAACGCGGGGCCTATGCGTCGGGCTTGGAGGTGCTTCAGGAATTTGACAAACTCGGAGCGGAACTTTTGTCTGCAGACATGGCCCGGACCGAAGCTTGGGTCCGTGCAGGGTTGGAATTCTCCACTGCGCCGCAGGCCTCAGACCACGAGGCCTTGCAGTCGGTCCCGATGCCAGGTGCCATCAACACCGTCGCGGACGAGTACTACGGGGCGTTGAGTTTGGATGGGCGACACATGATCCTGACCAGGGCGGGCCGAGGATTGCAGCAAGCTGTAGGCGGGGAGGATTTTTTCCAGTCGTCCATGAACGAGTCAGGAGACTGGTCTCCACCGGTCCTCCTTCGCGGGGTGAACACCCGACAAAACGAGGGCGCCCCGACGTGGACAGGCGACGGAATGACCATGATTTTCACCGCGTGTGCAAGCCCACGAGACGGCTACGGACGCCGCAGGGGGAAGGGGTCGTGCGATTTGTTCGAGACGACATGGAATCCCTCCAAGGGAGAATGGGGTGTGGGCAGAAATTTGGGCGCCCCCAACAGCGCGGGGTGGGAAAGCCAACCTTCCGTGAGTGCGGATGGACAAACCCTGGTCTTCGCCCAATCTTCCCGGGGGAGGAACAAGCCTTCCGATTTGGTGATGTGTCGTCGCATGGCCTCAGGAGGGTGGTCGCAGCCGGAGCCGCTCCCCGGCTTGGTGAACACACCTTACACCGAGGAAAGCCCGTTTTTGCATCCCGATGGTCAAACCCTTTATTTCAGCAGCGACGGCCATCCAGGGTTTGGACAACTCGACGTGTTTGTGTCGCGCCTTCAAGCGGACGGATCCTGGGGTGAGCCCAAGAACCTCGGACCAGGCATCAACAGCCACGGCAGGGACAACAGTTTGATGGTCAGTCCAGACGGACAATTGGCTTATTTCGCCACGACCCGAGGCTCAGACCACTTGGACCTGTGGCAAATCCCTTTGCACGACGAGGTGAAGCCCATTGAGGTCAGCGTGTTGTCTGGCAAGGTCGTGGACGACGTCTCTGGCCAGCCTCTGACGGCGGAGGTGGTGCTGGTGAATGCCCAGACGGGGTCGCGCGTCGCGCGTGTGGAATCGACGGCGGGCCAGGGCTTCGCCATTCCTTTGCCTGAAGAGGGGGATTACACCTTTGAAGTCTCGGCCCAAGGTTTTGTGTTCAAGGTGGAGTCGTACAGCCAAGGCATGGCTGGTGCCAGTGCTTCCAGTGGCGATGTTGAGATTCGATTGGCCCCCATTGCGGACGGGGTCATGTTCACCTTGGAGGCCATCCAATTTGAGACAGGCAAGTCGTTGTTGCGGTCCTCGTACCAAGGCGGTTGTGAGCGCTTGGCTTCGTGGATGCTGGCGCATCCAGAGGTCCGGGTGCGGGTGGAAGGGCACACCGACAATGTGGGAAGCTCGTCAAGCAACCAAGCGCTGAGCTTGGAACGGGCAGAGGCCGTGCGGGTGTTTCTGGAAGCGAAAGGGATTGACGCATTCAGGGTGGACGTCTTGGGCCTCGGCGACTCCATGCCCGTGGCAGACAACACCACAGAGGAGGGGCGGTCGGCAAACCGACGCGTGGAAGTGGTGATCGACCTCTGACGGGTGTCGAATCAGCCGCGGTGACGCCAGGTCAGGCCCAAGGTGAAGGTTCTTGGTGGTGCGGGGTTGTAAAAGCGGCCGCCGAAGGCATTCACCTGATGCCAACCGGAGTAGGCCGTGTCGGTGAGGTTTCGGCATCCCATTGTCAGCAACAGGCCATGACCTGGAAAGCTGCAGCTGAATTCTAGGTTCGCGGTCAAGTACGCCGGGTGACTCACGGTGTTGCTGTTGTTCAGCGGGGTTTCTCCCAGGCCCCGGATCAAGGTGTGCGCCGTCCACGTTCGGGCCCATCGAGGCTGCCACCTCCACTGAAGGTTGGCCATCCATGGGGGAGATCCTGGCAGGCCATTGTCGTTCAGAAGGTGACGCTGCCACGTGGCGGCCACGGACAGGGCATGATGGGCCCCTTGCCATTGGGCCCGTGTCTCGATGCCCTGCATCTGCAGCGGCGCATCGGCGTTGACAAAAGTCGAGATCCCGAGGCTGTCCACTTGTTCCACGATGGGGTCCTGTACATTCTGGTGGTACAGCACACACTCCAAGCCCGGACGACGCAGACCCAATTCGATGGAGCGCGCCCGTTCGGACATGAGCGTGGCCGATGCGTTTGCCCCGTCTTCAAACGGCAGGGTCTCAAAATTGGTGGGGTCGCTGTAACCCGTGCACGCTTGGGTGAACAACGAAAGCTTGGGGCCCAATGTTTTCGAGATTCCTACCCTGGGCAACCATTCTGCCGCATTGAATGGGGCGCTGTACGCGGCGTCAGAAGCCGTGCCTTCTGCCGTTCTGGCCCTTGCAGATGCCGCGACGCTGGCTTCCATGCGCCACCCGTTGTGGTGACTCATGGCCACGGCCGGGGTCCATTGCGCCTGCCAACCTTCCACAGTCAAGTCGTACCTCTGCGGACTCAAATCGGCCCATTGCGGGTCGTCCCAAAGTCCAAAACGGCCTCGGTCAAGGGTCGCCATGGCGCTCCATTCGGCTTGAAGGTTCCACGAGGGACGCTTGACAGCCGCCCACCGTTGGCGGATGCGCAGGCTGGCACCCGAACCTGATTCTTCCTTGTATCCGTTGAAAAACGGCGACGTGCCAAATGGGTTGATTTTGTCGGTCAGCCGCAACAAGGCCCACACGTCGACGGTGCTGCGCGTCCCAAGTGCAGGGACATCGTGGGCTCTAACATGATGGCCCCACAATGCACGCCGCCGTTGAACGTGGGCGTTGAAGTTGTCGCCGGGAGCAAACTCAGGTGTTTCAGCTGCCGTGAGACTGTCCACCGATCCCGGAAGGTCCCAAGACGCGTTGAGGACCGCAAGCCAGGTGTGGTGAGAGGCATTGTCACCTTGCCAACGACGAGACAGTTCAGCCTGCCAACGTTCGTTGCTTTCCCAGGTGCGGAATCCTGTGTTTTGGGCATGGGCCAAACGCGCTTCCCAGACGTCCCCAGCGACTTGGGCGCTGGTGTGGGATTGCAGGCCGCCTGGACGTCCAGTGGTGCCGAAGGACGTCCGCACCTGCGAGAATCCAGACGTAACACCTGGTTCAACGAGGATGGCGCCGCCGTACGCACCTCCAAATGAGGTGGCAGCCGGCCCTGAGACCACGCGAAGCGGGGACGACCAGCTTGGCTCAAGCCACTCCACTGGGCTGGTGCCGTCCGCCTCGGTCAGGCAGAAGCCATGCACGAAGAGCATGGTGTTTCGAACCGCGAACGGGCTCCGAAGCGAAGACCCTCGAATGCTGAGTCTCCGGCTTCCCCCGAGACCGCGGGTCTCCATCAACACCCCTGGAATCGCGTTCAGCGCGTTGGCCACATCGGGGCTTCCAAACCCTGTCGTGAGTGCGCTGTCCGCCGTCCACAAGCTGAGGGTGATTTGCTCTGAAGGCAGCAGGGGAGTGTAGGCAGACACCGCGGCGGAATCCAGCATGACCCAGCGCTGCCACAACGTGTCTGGTTCTGGTGCTTCCTGCGGTGCAGCCAAAGTGCACACCGAGGACATGGCCCAGACCACCAAGGCCAAGGCGCTTTTGCCGCGCACGAACTTGGAAGCGGTCATTTCACGACCAACGTCCGTGAGAGCGTGTGCCCTTGGTCGTCGGTGGTCGCCAAGAAGTACGTCCCGGGGTTCCAAGACGTGACGTCCAATGTCAAGCCTGGCGTCAGCACCCCGCGCCACACTTCTTGGCCTTGCATGTCGTACACACTGGCCTCAGCACGGTTCCACGCGGCACCCACGTTCAGGCGCACGCTGGAGGACGTGGGGTTGGGGAACATGTCCAAGCCTCGGTCGTCGCTCCAGTCCTCCACCTGATCGGCAGACTGTGGACGGAATTCCTTGATCACGTTCAAGCCAGATCCCGGGTAACTCGGTCCATTGAAGGCGAGGTAGACCGCGCCGGTGTAGGGGTTGACCGCAACGTCGCGAACGCGTTGGTTGAACTCGGAAAAGAACTGGTCTTCGCTTTCGATGGTCAAGCCGTCTTCACTCATGTGGAGCACGCTCAAACGCTTGTCGTTCAGGGCAAATCCCCCCAACACAGCCATCAACACGGAGCCTTGCCATTCGGGAATGCCCACGTGGTCGTAGTACTCGATGCCGTTGACGGCAGCGCATGGCGACCAGGTCATGAGGGGTTCCATGACGTCGTTCGCTTCGCAGAACGCCTGTTCTGCGTTGGTGTTGCATTCCCCCTCGACGTTGGGCCAGCCGTAGTTGCGACCAGGTTCAATGATGTTGAATTCGTCCCAATTGCTTTGGCCGTGCTCAGAGCTGTAGACCAGACCGTTGGGGCCAAGGCAGAGGCCCTGGGCGTTCCGGTGCCCCTTGCTCCACACGTGGCTGCCAGGGGTGGGGTTGTTGGCCGGAACGCTGCCGTCCAAGTTGAATCGAAGGACTTTGCCGTTGTCTGAGTTGTCGCTTTGGGAGCTGACGCCGCCGTCGCCCACGTCGCCGGTGGTCATGAGCAAGGTGTTGTCAGGGAGGACCAACAGGCGGCTGCCGTTGTGGATACCTCCGGCTTCCACGCTGTGCAAGATTTGCTCGTCCACCAACTCCGATCCATTCCAGGTGAATTTGCTCAACCGCTCAGACGTGCCGCCGATCCAGCTGCCTTCCGTGTAGACCAAAAACACTTCCGGCGTGTTCTCCCAGTCAGGGTGCATGGCCATGCCCAAAAGCCCAGGCTCGCCATTGCCGCCGTACACGTCCAACTCCAACACCGTGTCGTACGCGCCAGTGGCGGGGTCGATGTGCAACACGTCGCCGTAACGTGTGGTGCACCAGAGCATGTCGTCCGGTCCCCAGAGCAATTCCCAAGGGATGCTGATGCCTGTGGCCAAGTCGTATTCCACCAGCGTGGTTTCTTCGAGTTGCCACGTGGTTTGGGCTGAAAGTTTGCAGGGCACAAAAGCTGAACCCATGAGAAGGGCCGTCAGAGCTGTGGATTTCAATAGGTTCATGGCGAAGGGGTCAGTGCGTGTCAATTTCAAATGCGACCGCGCCGTAAGGTTCAAGCGTGGTGGTGGATTCTTGCCCTGCAAGGTACACGAGGGCAGGGGCTTCTTGGCCATCTTCTGGTGCAAGCGACCTGAGGTCCAGAGGCTGGGAGACGCCGCTTCTGTTCATGGCCACGTGCACTTGTTGGTCCAGGTAGGTTCGGGTGACGAGGAGAACCTCAGGACTCAGCAAGGTGAATTTTGTGGTGCCATACAACATGGCCATGTGGCTGGTGCGAAGCTTGGCCCAAGTGGAAGTCCAGTCCCGTGTGCGCAGTTCTTGCTCGTTCAAGCTGTCGAACCGCATCATCCTGCGGTTGTCGGGGTCGTCGCCGCCCACGTCGGCGATTTCGTCGCCGTAGTACACACAAGGGATGCCAGGCACGGACATCAGGTACGACATCAGCAAGCGCATTTTGGCGTAGCCCTCGTCGCCGTTGTGTTGAATGTCCTGCGTCCAGCCCTGGAATTTGGTGTCCTCTTGCGGGTCGAGGCTGCCGTCCGCGAGGGACGTGAAACGCGGCCGGTCTTGGTTGCCAGTGATGTTGCCCATGAGGTGGTGTGCGCCGTAGGCCTGGAGACTTTCGCGGTTGGTTTGGACCAAATCTTCCCAGCTGCCGTTGTCAAACGCGATCGCCCCCACCATCTTGTCGTAGAGGTTGAAGTCGAACTGGGCGTCGATCATGCCTGACGAGAGGTAGCTTCCGATGAGGTCGGGACTGCCGTACGTCTCGCCAATCTGAAACATCCGCTTTCCGTTTTGCTGTTGGGCCATCTTCAGTTTGTGGGTGAGCTTCCTCCAAAACGATTCCGGGATGTGTTTGGTCGCGTCGTGACGGAATCCATCGATGCCGCTGTGGTGGGCCCACCATGCGGCGCTGTCGCTCATCACCTCGCTGACCTCGTCCCGCTCCAGGTCCAGCGTGGGCATGAACGTGTCGAACCACGTGGTGAGCCTGTGCTCGTCCCACTTCTCGGTGTTCATGGTGCCGTCCGGGAGGTAGAGGTCGGTGGTCCAGTCGGGATGGGCGTCCATCAACGGGTGGTCTTCGTGGACGTGGTTGGCCACGTAGTCCAAGACCACGTTCATCTCCCGTTCATGGGCGCTTTCCGTGAGGGCTTCCAGCGCGCCTTGGGAGCCAAATCGCCGGTCCACCTGGGTGCAGCTCACGGGCCAATAGCCATGGTACCCACTGAATTTGCTGGTGACGTCGGTGCGGGCGCTGTCTTGCCACAGTCCCCAGGATCCTTCTGCGTTTTGGGTCACGGGCGAGATCCACACCGTGTTCAGTCCCAAATTTTGAAAGTAGCCGGAGCGCAAGCGTTGCTCAACGCCTTGCAAGTCGCCGCCCTGGTGGTTGGCCTCAGGCCGGATGGCCGCATCCTCGACAGGTTCGTTGTTGCTTGACTCGCCGTCGACAAACCGGTCCACCATCAGGAAATACATGGTGGCGGCGTGCCAGTCGGACCTGTCCAATTTACCGACTTCTGTGACCACTTCGTTGCCTTCGATCGGAAGGAGGAGGTCTTGGGAAATGCCCCCGTCGTGGGCTGCCCACGCCCGGAGGTGCCGCCGTCCCACCGCGTCTCCTTCAAGAGACAAGGGGAGCATCACAGCATCGTCGTGGTTCCCGAAATGCACAACGTCGTTGTCCATCATCACGAGCAAAGTGGCCGCCCCATCCGTCGACAAGAACACCTTGGAGCCCAAGCCTTTTGCACTCAGTCCCGGCGCCACAGGGGTGTCGACCACCAACGCCGAATTTTGCCCGCCCATGCCGTTGGACATGGTGATGGGGTTGTGGGCATCAAGTTGCCACTCGCCATCGACCACCCACTGGTAAGGGTGGCTTCCGGGCAAGAGCACCAAGTCGAAAGTCCAGCGCCCGTCTTCCTGAAACCTGGCGTCTTGGGGCGTCCATCCTGTGGCGTCGCCCACGAATTGCACGTGCTGGGGAAGTTGGTCTTCCGCGGGCACGAACACCGCCTGCATGGCGCGTTCGCCCTTGCCCAGGACCGGCACGTCAAGGGAAGTTTCTCCGGCCTGGATGGCGACGTGTCCCAAGCCGCTTGACGGAGGAGAAGGCAAGGCCGCGCCTCCGTCGTTCACCTCGAGGTCAAGGTTGGCACCTGGCTCAGGGTGGTACACCACGGCGCCCACGTCTTGCCCTGGCATGAGCCAATCCTGGAGCAGGAGGACGGTTTCCGAGGCCCCTGCACGGATCGGCATGGTGGGACCCCAATTCGCTTCGGACGTTGTGGTCTGGGGGGAACAACCCCAAAAAGCAACAAAGGCCATGGCGCAAGCCACAGCCTTTGGAATGATGATTCGTGTTGTCATGTTCAGGTCATTCGCAATCCAGCAACGGAATGTTGGTCTCGTAGTACAACCCATCCCATGGGGTGGTGTCTGGGGCGTACTCGAACCCTGCCTTGGTGGGGAAGGCCACCATGGTCAAGATGCCCAATCCCTCGGGCATCAGTGCCCCGAAGAACTCCTCGGGAAGCACGATGAACCGGTAGAAGCCCGGCTTGTCTTCGACCGGGGTCATTTTGAGTTCAGGGGTGTTGGTCACCTGGTCGTCTTCGGCGAGTGTGTAAAACTGGCCGTCGGTGCCTCGCGCGCTCAGTTGGAGGTACACGTCTTCGCCTTCTTGCACGTTCAGGGCCGTGTCCAGGTTGGTGTTGTACGTGATGCTCACGAAGTCGCTGGCGCGTCGCGTTTCGGGGAAGATGCACATTTGGTCTTCACACAGCTTGGGCAAGATGCCCACGTTGAAGTCCTCGGTCTTGGCTTCTCCGAAGTCTTCAAAGCCAGGGTAGGGTGCCCCGTCCTTCAGCTTGGCCAAAAACGAAATGCCCTGGCTGTACAGTCCGCTGGGGTTGGTGTAAAACTCGGCTGGCACGAAGGTCAACGAGTACTTCAATCCACCTTGGTGGGTCAAAAGGCATCCGTCAGAGCTGTTGTTCCAAGAACCGTTGGTCCCCACGGGGTCGCTTGGGGTCCATGTCCAGATGTACACGGGCAAATCTGGGTTGGCTTCCAAGATCGTCTTGAGGCCATGTTCTTCGCTCTTGCTGACGTCGATGGTCAAGGTCACTTCTTCTTGAAGGGCCGTCGGACTCGGGGTCACGGTCACGGCTTGACCGTATCCCACCAAGGCGAGCGCACAGCCCAAGCCAAAACTCCAAGAGGCGCGGGCGAGGGAGGAAATGTTCAATGTCTTCATGACTGTCGTGTAAAGCTGAAGGTGTAGGCCAAGACGGGGTCTCCGTCGCATGGGCGGTCGTACACAATGTCCAAGATGGCATCGTGCGGACGGACGACGGCGCCAAGGTTGTATTGGAGGGTGTCCGTCACCATGCCCATGTCGTCCATGGTGTGAAGGATCAGGAAGGTGGGGTGCTCTTCGTCGTCCAAGCCCCAGGTTCCCATCTCGCCGAAGTAGTTGCGGCCCTTCTCAAGGCTGACGGCGTACGAGCGGTCCTCGTTCAGCGTGATGCGCATGGGGGTCACCATGTCGTCGATGTACAATTCGCTGAGGTCGCGGACTTCGGTCAACGCGCTTTGCAAGTCGGTCTGGGAAAAGCTGTTCAATTCCCACACGCCAATCATGCCATCCACCTTGTTGAAGGGTTGGCCCAACTCGCCTTGAAGTTCTGGCTTGCAGCCCCAAAGGCTCGCCACTGCGCACAAGGCGAACGTGGCACGCAGCATCGTTTGTTGGATCGTTGTTGTGTTCATGTTGCTTGTGTTTGTCAGTTGCATCCGCCCACTTCGTTGAACTCAAACCCTGCAACGTTGCCTTCCGAGGCAGAGAATTGCAAGGCCATGCCTGGGCAATCCCACGGCGCATTGCGGATCATGATGTCTTCTCCCATGGTGCCGCGGCGCTGGAGTTGTTCCACCCAGAGTCCCATGCCCAAGGTTTCCTTCCGGTATTCGTGACGGGCCGCGGTGACGATGTCTTCGGCGTTGGCGTCAGGACCCAAGAGGTAGACTTCTGAGGTGATGCCGGCGCGGTTGCGGATGGCGTTCAAGTCGCCTGCAGCCTGATCCAAGTTGGTGCCCAATTCACCGCGGCACTCCGCCCGGATGAGCATCATTTGGGTGAGGTGAATGAGTGGCACGTTGAAGAAGCTGTGCTCGTTGAAGCGTGTGAGCAAGGCCTTGCCTTCGGTGGGTTGGTTCACCAACCACAAGGCGCGCCGGTCTTCGTTGGCGCCAGGGGCAATTTGTTGGAACCAATTCCAAAAATCCGTCGTGAGGCTGATTTCAGGGTTGGAGGTGGGCTGCCACCACTGCACAAATTGGTCAGTGCGGTTGTCGTTGGTGCTCAGCGTGCTGTAGGCCCCGAAGATGGTCTCGCTGCTGCTTGACCCAATGGGAAGACGCATGACCGCAAAGGCGCTGTCGCTTTCAGGCTGTTCGAGGGTGAATTCGCCAGACCCGATGACCTCGGTGGCCAAGTCTGCCGCCTGTTGCCATTCTTGCTTCAGGAAGTGCACCTGGGCGAGGAGGGCCTTGGCGGCATGGCTGGTGGCGTACACGCCATTCTCTGAAGGCAAGCCGGCGATGGCGGCGTTCAAATCATCTTCAATTTGTGCGTAAGCCTCCGCCACGCTGGCGCGGGGGAAGGGGGCGTCCCGAAGGAACGTGGGCAGGGGAATGCCGGGGTGGCTGTTGTCTGCCGTGTACCCGTAGGGCTGGGCAAACATCTTGACGGCACCCCAAAAGCAGAAGGCGCGGATGAACAACGCCTCGGCTTCCATCCGGTCGCGTTCCTCGTCGCTCAACCCTTCAATCAAGTCGAAGCTGCTCAGCAGGCTGTTGACGCGCAGGACAGGGTAGAAGAAGTCCCGGTTGACGCCGCCCACGTAAGAGGTCCAACGGATGGTCTCACGGTTGTAAATCGCCTTGAAGTCGTTGTTGGACAACGGTTCGTTGGTGTTGTCTCCGCGGAGTTCGTTCATCAACTGAACGTCTCCGTCGTAGAGGTTGGCCAACACGTCGTAACAAGACACGAGCAAGGCTTGCAAATCCTCTGGGGTCTCCAAGGCGTCCTCCGCCAAAATGTATTGGTCGGGGTTGACTTCAAGCCAGCGGCAGGCAGGAAGGAGAAGAACCAATCCCAACAGGGCCGCGAAAAGGTGATGAGTGTGCTTCATGGCAATCAGAAGTTGGCAGCGATGGAGAAGATGACGGAGCGCTCTTGCGGGGCGGTCAAGTAGTTGGCTCCTCCGGAGAAGTTGCGGTCTTGACGGTTCTCAAAGTCCCGGGTCAGCTCGGGGTCCAGCCCGATGAAGTTGGTGAGCACGAAGAGGTTGTTCCCCGCCACACGGAAGGTCACGTCGCCCTTGTCCATGGGCACGCGGTACGACAGCGAGGCGTTGCGCAAGCGAACGTAGCTGGCGTCGTACATGAAGAGGCTGGTGTTCCACCACGGGAATCCCGCGGGCAATCCGTAGGTGGTTTCGTCCAACGTGAGGCGCGGGAACGAGGCGATGTCGCCCGGCTGCCTCCACCGGTCAAACAAGTCGGTGCGCATGTTCCAGTCGGTGACCACGCCGAGTTGGCGCTTGGCCGAGCTGTCCCAAATCTTGGCGCCGAACGCCGCCGTGAACTGGGAGCTGAAGCTCCAATTGCCCCAAGAGAATTCGTTGCGGAGTCCGGCCACGTGGTCGGGCAACCCGTCGCCCACTGCCCGGCGGTCTTCGAGGTTGTACTCGAACGTTTCGTTGCCTTCGATGTCGATGTAGACAGGCAGTCCGGATTCGGGGTCGACGTGGCTGAATGGGACCAGGAAGTAGGTGGTCAGTGGGGCGCCGGTCACGGCGCGGCTGTCGTTGGTGCCGCCCGAAATCGCGTCCTCGGTGAACGCCCCGGTGCTGACCAATTCGTTGTAGTTGTAAGCGTAGTTCAGGGTGGTCTTCCACAAGACTGGCCCTGTGAGGTTGTTGGACGTGACGCCCAATTCCACCCCCCGGTTCAACACCTCACCCGCATTGACGGAGCGGTTGTTGAAGCCGGTGTGGGAGGGGAGTTCCACGTTCATGAGGACGTCGCTGGCCAACTTGTCGTAGAAGCCCAATTCGACGGACACGCGATCGTTCCAAAGTCCCATTTCCACCGAGGCGTCCACTGTGCGGACCGTTTCCCAGCGCAGGTCTGGGTTGCCAGGTTGGGTCGGGAACACCAACGTGTCGCCCGCATACGTGGCGCCTTGGCTTTGGTCGACGTACAGCGCGAAACGGCTGAAGCCGTCGATGTTGGCGTTGCCTGTGCGTCCCCAGCTGGTGCGGACTTTCAGGAAGCTGATGGTTTCGGAATTGAACCAATCTTCGTCGCTGGCCACCCAGCCAATGGAGGCCGAGGGGAAGAAGCCGAAGCGGTTGTTTTCGCCGAATCGGGAGGATCCGTCCACCCGCGCCGTGGCCTGGAAGAAGTACTTGTCCAACAGGCTGTAGTTCATCCGCGCGAACGTGGACGCGAAGCCGTCGGTGCGGTACTGGATGGGATAGGCGTTGGTGACAGTGGAGACGGCGTCGTACAGGCTGTCCTGCAGCCCAAACAACGAGTCGCGCAACGTCGTGATGGCGTACGCTGGGCCCTCGGAATCCCGCAAGTTGAAGCCGAAGCCGTCGCTTTCAAACTTCTGCGCCTCCGCACCCACCATGAGGGACAAGCTCGTGGAATCGTTGTCGAGCACGCGGAAGGTGGCGTTCCCGCCCACATTGTAGTTCCGGGCGTTGTATTCGCTCCAGTTCGCGTACGAGAACCCGTTGGTCCGGTCGAGGTACGAGTCCTCGTGGGAGTCGTTTTCCAGACGGCTGTTGTCGTACCCTCCGTTCACCACGATGTCCACCTTGCTGTGGGGGCTGTACACGATTTGGCCTGTGGCGATTTGACGACGCTCCGTTTCGCGCCACTGGATCAAATCCTGATACGCCATGGGGTTGAACCAACGGTTCAACTCATAGTTGCGCTCGGTGGCTGTGAGGTTGCCGTTGGCGTCAAACGTCGAGTCAACCACAAATGGTGACATGTACGGGAGGGCCGTCGACATGGCCGCGCCGATGCCGCCTGACCATCCGCCGCGCACACGCTGGTTGCGGCCTTCAGACGTGCTTCCGGACAGCAAGAACTTGAGCTTGTCGTTCGGCGTCCAGTCGAAGTTGGTCCGGGCGCTGAGGCGCGTGTAGCTGTTGCCCACAGCGTAGCTCTCATTCTTGTCGTAACTCACGCCATTGTACATGGACCACTTTTCGCCACCACTCCGCAGTCCAATGTTTTGCTGGGTTTTTTGGGCGCGGCGGGTGAAGAGGTCAAACCAATCGGTGTTGGTTTCCAAGGCCCTCTCGTAGGCCCGGCGACGCGCGTCTGGGCTGGAGCCTGGGGTGCTCAACAAGGGAAGCCACACGTAGCCTGTGCCGCCGTCGTTCTCCCATGCTTCCTGACGGATGGTGAGGTATTCCTCGGTGGTCATCATGTTGGGCGTGGCGGTGGATTCGCCGTAGCCAATGGAAGACCCGTAGCTGACTTGGATGCCTTTCTTGACACCCCGCTTGGTCGTGATCAAAATCACCCCGTTGGCGCCGCGAGACCCGTAAATGCCTGTGGCCGCAGCGTCTTTCAGCACTTGGATGTCCTTGATGTCGTTGGGGTTCAAAGACGCCAAAGGGTTGCGGTTCATCGCGCCGCTGTTGCCGCCTGCGAAGTAGTCTTGGGTGATGGGGATGCCGTCCACCACGTACAGCGGATCGCCGCCAGCTGAAATCGAGCTTAGGCCGCGGATGCGCACAATGGATGCACTGCCCGCCATGCCCGAACCTTGGGTGACTTGGACACCGGCAGCCTGCCCTTGCAGGGCGGCTTCAAACGAAGGCGTTTGGACTGCGGTGATCTCTTTGGAGTCGATGGTGGCGATGGATCCAGTGACTTCCTTCTTGCGTTGGACGCCGTAGCCCACAACCACGGATTCGTTCAACATCACAGCGTCCTCCGACAAGCGGATGTTTCGGGTCACGGTCTCGCCGTTTTTGACCGACACCTTTTTGGTCTTGTTGAGGTAGCCGATGTACGAGCACGCCAACGTGTAATCTCCCGCGGCCAGCTGGAGTTCGTAGTTGCCGTCAAAGTCGGTGAAGACCCCGGTCCCCCCCGTGACCGCCACGGTGGCAGATGGCAGGGGAGTGCCCTGTTCGTCCGTGATTTTGCCTTTGACCGTGCCTTGGGCCCACGCCGTGCTGAGCAGGGTGAGCGCAAACGCCGCGGCGGCGATGCGTTGAATTGGAATCATGGATTTGGTTTGTCGTAGGTGAAACCCCCAAAAGAGTGATGGTGTCAAAAATACACCAACCCCCTTGGGTTCATCGGTTCATTTTGTGCACAGGTGTGGAAAAGACGCGACCCGCTTCCGTCCATGTCAGGTGGTACACCCCATCGGCGAGGCTGGACAAGTCGAGGGTCAACGCCCCGACTCCCACTTCCAAGGACACGTCCATCCGGCGACCTGTGGCGTCAACAAGTTGAACGGATGCAATCATGTCCGAGTCGGAATGAAGGAAGGTCAGGACATCGGTGGCCGGGTTGGGGAAGAGGGACCATTCGGAAGCGTGTTCATGCACCGAGGTCAACGCGTCTTCGCCATCGCAATCCTGATCGATGCCGTCTAGGGCGATGTCGACAGCGCCGGTGTACACCGTGGCATCTTGGTCGTTGCAGTCGCCTTCGGAGGCCAGTTGGCCGTCCAAATCGACGTCGATTTCTTGCAGCACAGGCGTGTCCAGGGGGGTGTCCGTGTACACGTGCAGTTCTCCCGGTGCGAACGGCATGGCCGCGTCGAGGTCTGTGACGTTGATCGATTCACCTGAGAGAAAGTCGTACCACGTTCCGGTGTGGGTGAACCCGGGCACCATGTCGATGCCTGTGGTTTTGAAATTCCCCACAACCACCGCGTCCCCGGCGCTGTGCTCGAAGCGCATGCGCTTGCCGTAGCTCCCCACGTCCAGGTTGAACCATGTGGCGTCTGGGCCAAACGCGGGGTAATCCCGCTTCAACGCCGCAAACGCCCCACTCACGTCGTAGAGGTGCTTGCGTTCAGGTTGGCTGTAGTAGTCCCAACGGACAGGTTTGGCGGCCACCCGGCAGTCGGGGCTCACCGTGACGCCGTCGCTGCATGTGTTGATGCTGTAGTCGTAGCCCAGCTCTTCAAACTGCCAAATCATGCGTGGTCCAGGCATCAGCAAGTTGAACGCCATGCTGAGTTGTTGTCTCCTCAGCGCAATGGTTTCGTCGCTTGCGTCGTAGTCTCCGTTGCTGTTGCCGAACTGAAGGTTTTTGTACATCAAACGCTCTTCGTCGTGGCTTTCTGCGTAAGCCACGGCGTGGCGGTCTTGGAAGGAATGAGACTGGAAGTTGGCCCAGCCGATGTCGTTGCCGCTGTAGCCCATGCTCGCTTCTTGATACCCGTGTGTGGCGTTGGTCCACAACATGAACCCAGGGCTGTTGACCCCGTTGGCGCCATTGTGGTTCGCCAACTCCACCTCTTCGTTGAAGTCGCACCAATGCTCCAAAATCATGTACACGCTGGGGTCTTGGGCCCAGACGTGGTCGCCGTATTCCTTCAGCCATTGGATGCGTTGGGCGTTGTAGCTTCCGTCCACGCCTTGCTGCTGCACCAGGCCTTGGGTGAAGTCCCAGCGGAAGCCGTCGATGTGGTAATTCTGCACCCAGTGGTCGAGGTTGCGTTTGACAAAATCACGCGTCTGCGAGGTCCCGTGGTTCCAATCGTAGAACCAGGTGAAGCTGTGGGGGGCGGACACGTTGAACCAGGGGTTGTAGGGCAACACGGTCCAGTCTTCCCAGTACATGGTGATGAATGGATTGGGCTGGTCGGCGTGGTTGTACACCACGTCCAAAATCACAGCAATCCCACGGGCGTGGCAGGCGTCCACGAGGGCCTTCAGGTCGTCTTTGGTGCCGTACGCCTTGTCGACCGCGAAGTAGAACGTGGGGTTGTATCCCCAGCTGTCGTTTCCGTTGAACTCGTTCACCGGCATGAGCTCCAACGCTTGAATGCCCAAAGACTCGAGGTAGTCGAGGGAGTCGATGATGAATTGGAACGAGCGGTCTTCGGAGAAGTCCCGAACGAGCAATTCGTAAATGACCACATTCTCTTGGTCGGGCCGCTCAAAGTCGTCGTCGGTCCACGCAAACGGAACTTCTCCTGGGGTGAACACACTGACAGGCCCCGACGTGTGGTTGGCCGGGTAAGCCGGCATGTTGGGGTAGGTGCTTTCAGGAATCCACGGGTCGTTCCATTGGTCGAGGATGACCTCGGCGTACGCATCCGCCACCCGAATGTCGTCGGGCATGATGTGGTATTGGTAGCGGTACTCCTGGCCCGGCACCAAGTCGTTCAGCTCAATCCAAAACGTTTCGCCATTGCCTACGTCGTGCATCATCGAAGCGGTGCTCAGGGTCCAATCGTTGAAGTCCCCGACGGCAAACACAAAGTCTTTGAAAGGGGCCGTCCACTGGAGGATCACCGTGCTGTCGTTCATGTGGTTGATGCCATCCACAAGGCCGGCAGGAGGCGCAGACACTGGGGTCGCGTCAGGGAGGACCACCACCGCGGCGTGGTCGGTGCTCGAAGCGCCGTCCACCGCGCCTGTCGCAGTCACGAGATAATCGCCCGTGTTGTCCAAGACCAGGCCATGACTCAAGGAGGTGCCTGTGCCCGACGCAACCGCCTCTCCATTCACTTCCAGGGTCAGGTCGCAGGGTTGGGTGGCTTGGACCTGCAGCGTGAGGGTGTTGCCCAACGTTTCCAGGATGGAGGATCCGGAGGGTGACGTCAGCGCCACTTCAAACGAACCGTCCGACACATTGTAAAGGATGTCACTCTCATCGGCAGTCTTGCCGACGAGGCTGCCGTTGGCGTTTCGGAAGACAAAGGCCAACTGTTCAATCGTTTCCCCAGCACCTACGCCGTAGTACTCGGCGAGGGTCAAGCCCCCAAAATCAAAACTGTGCACCGTACCCTCCACAGGCAGCAGCACGTTTCCGTTGTTGGCCTCGCTCAGGTTGCCGTTCCCAGGCCAGGGGTTTTGGACATGTTGCCAGTCTGCGGGGGACGTGCTCGCGCTGGTGATGACCCCAGTGTGGGCGTACACGAACGGGCCGCCTGGAAAGGGAGGCGTGGCCGACAGCAACGCGCCGTTGCCTTCGGCGATGTCGTAGTACAACGTCACTTGGTCGTTGGCCGTGGGGAATGCGGGCTCGGTCCACACAATTTGCGCGCGCAAGTCGAGGCCGGTGGTCAAGGTCATGCAAGCGCCAAGGGCAAGTTGAAAAAAGGTCTTCATGGTTGGGTGAGTGAGGAGTCGTAGGTGAACAGTTGTGCAGGCTTGTGCAACACGCCTTCTTCTTTTTCATTCAATGGGACCACGTGGTCCAACTTCTTGATGTTCTTTCGGAAATTTCTCTTGTCCAGCTTCTTGTCAAGAACCACCTCGTGTAGAGATTGAAGCTGGCGCAGCGTGAATTTTTCCGGCAAGAGCTCAAACGAAATGTGCTTGGATTCCAATTCCGCACGAAGTGTGGCCAGGGCCAGAGAGGCGATCTCGTCGTGGTCGAATGCCAAGTTGGGCAAGTCCCGCACGTCGGTCCAATGCACGTCACCTGCAAAGGAAGCCGGCGCAGGGGTGTGGTCGTGCAAGGACACCAGGCCGTAATAGGCCACGGTCATGACGCGGTTTTGCGGTTCCTCCCTGAACGTTCGGAGCCATTGCTGGTCTTTCAAATCGCTGACCCGATCGGGATGGCCGAAGGTGTGAAATTGTTTCAGGAACACGTCGTCAAGTTGGGTCAGCTCGCTCAACACCCGCTTGGCGGCGTCGTCGAGTGATTCGTCTTCCTCCACCAAGTTGCCAGGCAGGGCCATTTGAAGCGCAGCCTCCGTCAACTCTCCGGCGGATTCCGTGCGCTGACGAATCAACAGGAGTTTGAGGGATTCTCCGTCAAACCCGAACAAAACACAATCGACACTGACATCCATGGTGGGAACAATTCGTGGGTGCGAAGCCCGAAAGATAGCGGACTAGGTGTCGAAAGTACACTTACATGGCCAAGCCCTGTGAATCTTTGGGTTTTACATTCGGAAAATTGCGTTCTGTGGAAGACATTTGCGACCGTTTTGACCGAAAGTCCATGAAGAAAATTGCAGTGTTGACCTCTGGCGGAGACGCGCCAGGCATGAATGCAGCCATCCGTGCTGTGGTGAGGACGTCGGTGTTCCACGACATGGAAGTTGTGGGGGTGTTCCAAGGATACCAGGGCCTGATCGACGGGGACTTCAAGCGTCTGCACGTTCGTTCTGTGGCCAAAATCCTGGGCCGTGGTGGGACCATCTTGAAGTCCGCCCGTTGTCAAGACTTCATGAGTCCGGAAGGTCGCAAGCGTGCCCATGTCAACCTGGTGGAAGCTGGGGTCGACGGGCTTGTTGTGATTGGCGGCAACGGCACCTTCACAGGTGCCATGAAATTTGGCCGCGAAACCGGGTTCCCTGTGGTGGGACTGCCTGGCACCATTGACAACGATTTGTGCGGGTCCGATTGCACCATTGGCTTTGACACGGCGATCAACACGGTCATTGACGCTGTGGACAAGATCCGCGACACGGCGGACAGCCACAACCGACTTTTCTTTGTGGAGGTCATGGGCCGCGACAGCGGATTCATTGCTTTGAAAGCAGGAATCGCCACCGGGGCCGTGGCTGTGATGACCCCTGAGCTTGGCATGAGCATCGACGACCTCGTGGCCGTCTTGCAAGCCGGCGAGCAAAGCAACAAGACGAGCAGCATTGTGCTGGTGGCGGAAGGAGACCCCAATGGCGGGGCCTACGAGATTGCCAAAAAAGTCAAGGAAAAAACCCAACGTTACGAGACCCGCATCACGGTGTTGGGTCACTTGCAGCGTGGCGGAGCGCCGACCTGTTTTGACCGCGTGCTGGCTTCTCGTTTGGGTGTGGCTGCTGTCGAGGCGCTGCGCGCAGGCCACAGCGAAGTCATGGCGGGCATTGTGAACGACCGCGTGGAGCTCACCTCCCTCGAAAAGGCCATTGACACGAAGAGCTCCATCAACGAAGACGAAGTACGCATTGCCCGCATCCTCTCCATCTGAGGTGGGGCCATTCCCTCAAGAACCAAACACGATTTCGAATCAAACAACTTTTGCCATGAAGCGCATTGCAATCAACGGATTTGGCCGCATCGGCCGCTTGGCGTTCCGCCAGTTTGTCTCACGTTCAGAATTTGACGTGGTTTCCATCAACGACTTGACCGACGTCAACACGTTGGCCCACCTGCTCAAGTACGACAGCATCCACGGGGCGTTCCCCGGCGAGGTTTCTGTCTCTGAAGGCAACTTGGTGGTGAACGGCAAGGTGATTGAAATCACCGCAGAGCGCAACCCTGCAGACCTGCCATGGGGCAGCCAAAAGATCGATTTGGTGGTGGAATCCACCGGGGTGTTTGCCGATGCAGAAAAAGCCGCAGCCCACTTGGACGCAGGCGCAGGCAAAGTCATCATCTCCGCGCCGGCCAAGGGCGACTTGAAGACCATCGTCTTGGGCGTGAACGACGACAGCTTGACAGGGGACGAAAAGATCGTCAGCAACGCGTCTTGCACCACCAACTGCTTGGCCCCCATGGCCAAGGTCCTGAACGACACCTTCGGCATGGAGACGGGATTCATCACCACCATCCACGCCTACACCGCGGACCAGCGTTTGCAGGACGCACCACACAAAGACTTGCGTCGTGCGCGTGCGGCTGCCCTCAGCATGATTCCCACGTCTACAGGCGCAGCCAAGGCTGTGGGGTTGGTGTTGCCAGAGTTGGCAGGCCGACTCGACGGCATGGCCGTTCGCGTCCCCACCCCAACCGGTTCTGTGACGGATTTGACCGCGACCTTGTCGCGTGAAACCACAGCCGAAGAGGTGAATGCCGCATTGAAGGCAGCTGCAGAGGGCCCCATGAAAGGCATCTTGCAGTACTGCGAAGACCCCATCGTGAGCGTGGACATTGTGGGCAACACCCACAGCTGCATTGTGGACGCCGCGCTCACCAAGTGCTCTGGCAACTTGGTGAAGGTGTTCGGTTGGTACGACAACGAGGCAGGCTACGCCACCCGTGTGGTGGACTTGGCCCAGCGTCTCGCCTGAGCCCAGGGTCGTGCGCATCCTCATCGCAGACAGCGGTTCGACCAAATGTGATTGGCTGGCCATCACAGAAGGTGGCCAAGAACTGGGCGAATTCCACACCATGGGATTCAACCCTTATTTCCACGACGCCAACTTGGTGGAGCGGGAAATGAAGGCCAATTCTCAAGCCATGGCCATGGCCGAGGGAGTGGACCGGGTCTACTTCTACGGCGCAGGGTCGTCTTCCCCGGAGTTGTGCGCGGTCATCGCCGAAGGGCTTGAGCGCGTGTTCCCTGGCGCGGTGGTGCACGTCGGCCACGATTTGGACGGCGCGGCCTACAGCACCTACACAGGTGAGCCGGCCGTGACCTGCATCTTGGGCACAGGGTCCAACAGTTGCATGTTTGACGGCAAGGACGTCTCCGAGGAGGTCCCGGCGCTGGCGTACATCTTGGGTGACGAAGGCAGTGGTTCTTGGTTTGGCAAGAAGTTGCTCGCGGGGTTCTTGTACCGCAAGTTGCCTGCTGAAATCCAAGCGGACTTCCAATCGAAGTACGGTCTGGACAAATTGTCCATCACTCGAAAAGTTTACCAGGAGCCAGACGCCAACGTCTTTTTGGCCAGTTTCATGACCTTCTTGGGGCAGCACAAGGAGCATCCATTCATTCAGAATTGGCTGGACGAAGGCTTCAAGGCCTTCTTGGACGCCCACGTGGCCTGCTTTGAAGGGGCGGAGCGCATGCCTGTGCACTTCGTGGGCAGCGTGGCTTATCATTTCCAGGATGCACTGAAGCAGGCTTGCGCGGACCGCGGATACACCGTGGGCAACATCATCAAAAAGCCCATCGACGGGCTGGCGAATTACCACGTGAAATTCATTCTCAACTCGCTTTGACCATGGCTTTGAAAGGATGTTTGTTTGACATGGACGGGGTGCTGGTGGATTCGGCCAAGCACCACTTTGTGGCTTGGAAACGGCTGGCCGATGAGCTCAGCATTCCCTTCACCGAGGAAGACAACCATGCCTTGAAGGGGTTGAGCCGTGTGGACAGCTTGGAGCACATCCTTCGGTTGGGCAACATGGAACTCAACGAGGCCACCAAGCTCAAATTGATGAACCACAAAAACGAGTGGTACCTCGATTTGATCAAGGGCATGCGGAAGGAAGACATTTTGCCTGGCGCCGCAGAGCTCATCCAGGAGTTGAGCGATGCGGGCATTGGCGTGGGGCTGGGATCGTCCAGCAAAAACGCCCAGCTCATTTTGGACAACGTGGAGCTTTCGGGCTTTTTCAAAGTCGTCGTGGACGGCAACCACATCACCTTGTCCAAGCCCGATCCAGAAGTGTTCCTGAAGGGCGCCCAGGGATTGGGGGTGCAGCCTGCAGAATGCATTGTCTTCGAAGATGCGGCAGCAGGTGTGGCCGCCGCAAAGGCGGGTGGATTCTTTGCTGTGGGCCTCGGCGACCCCGAGGTTCTTGGAGCTGCGGATGTGGTGAAGCCCGACTTGAAAGGCGTGCGCCTGCACGATTTGACAACCTGGATGTCCGCCTGATTGGCGGCATCGCGTCGCAAGACTTTGCCATGAACAAGTATCTGAAAGCCGATGCCTGGTGCATCGTGGAGGAAGGGTTTGATCCCGACAACATGCGGAGCTCGGAGAGCATCTTCTCCATTGGCAATGGCCGGTTTGGCCAGCGTGCCAATTTCGAGGAAGGCTACAGCGGCGACCACATGCTTGGCAGTTACGTCGGTGGGGTGTATTACCCCGACCGCACCAAGGTGGGGTGGTGGAAAAACGGGTACCCAGAGTACTTCGCCAAAGTGCTCAACGCGACCAATTGGACACGCACCGACGTCGTGGTCAACGGCCAAGTCCTGGACCTGAACGTCACAAAGTCCATTGAAGGATTCAAGCGGGTGCTGGACATGCGTCGGGGTCTTCTTCAGCGTACGTGCACTGTGGAGCTTCAAGACGGCGCCAAAATCAAATTGGAGACGGAGCGCTTCATCAGCATGGCTTCCCCCAACAGGGCTGCCGTGGAGGTGCGTGTGACGCCCCTTCATGGCGTCGAGACGTTGGAAGTCCGACCGTTGTTGGATGGAGACGTGTCCAACGAGGACACGAATTGGGACGATTCGTTCTGGCTCCACGAGGGGCACGAATCGCACCCTGATGCCGGCACATCGGTGCTCTGGAACACCACCGAAAAAACGGAATTCACCGTTGCATGCGCACAGGCTGTGAATCTGTCTGGGGCAACCTGGACAGGGATCGAGGCCGTCAAGGCCACGGGACTCGGTGCCTCTTTTGAATCGCCCGAGACACCGCTGGTGTTCCACAAGCACGTGGGCTTGGTCAGTTCGTTGCACGCCACGTCTGCGGACTGTCCCGAGCTGGCACTGAACGAGGCGCGCGAAGGAAGGGAGTTGGGCTACCGCGAAGAGCGCACCCGACACGAGGCGGCTTGGGCGGACATTTGGTCGTTGGGGGACATCCGGATTGAAGGCGACGTGGAGGCGCAGCAAGCCATTCGCTTCAACATTTTCCACTTGAACCAAACGTACCGTGGCGACGATGCGCGATTGAACGTCGGGCCCAAGGGGTTCACTGGGGAGAAGTACGGCGGTGCGTCTTACTGGGACACCGAGGCGTACTGTTTGCCGTTTTTCTTGGCGACACATCCAGAGCACGTTGCTGAGCAATTGCTCCGGTACCGGCACAACCAGCTCGGGAAAGCCATCGAGAATGCCGAGAAGTTGGGATTCGCAGGCGGCGCGGCGCTGTACCCCATGGTCACCATGAACGGCGAGGAGTGTCACAACGAATGGGAGATCACCTTCGAGGAGATTCACCGCAACGGAGCCATGATTTTGGCCTTGAGGAACCACGAGATGTACACCGGGGACACGACCTACCTGGCGAAAGAAGGCGTCGAGGTGGCCGTGGCTGTGGCCCGTTTCTGGGCCCAACGCGTGCACTGGTCGTCGCACCGCGATGGGTACGTGATGCTCGGGGTCACTGGACCCAACGAATACGAGAACAACGTCAACAACAACTGGTACACGAATTACCTCGCCGTGTGGTGCCTGAAGTATGCCGTGGAGTTGGTTCGCCGTTTTGACGGACAAGTCGGCCCAGAAGAGCTGAGCCAATGGACCGACATTGCCACGCGGATGTGCTTGCCTCAGCAAGATGGCACCCACATTCGTCTTCAGCAAGACGGATTCTTGGACAAGGACCTCATGCCAGCCGCGGAGTTGCCAGAGGAAGTTCGCCCCATCAACCAAGTGTGGTCGTGGGACCGCATTTTGCGCTCCTGTTTCATCAAGCAAGCGGACGTCCTTCAGGGATTTTACTTCTTCCCGGACGACTTCAGTGCGGAAGAGCTGAGGGACAATTTCGACTTCTACGAGCCGATGACAGTGCACGAAAGCAGCTTGTCGCCTTGTGTGCACGGGATTCTGGCGTCTCGTCTTGGACGCAAAGAGAAAGCCTTGGAGATGTACCTCCGCACTTCCAGGTTGGACCTGGACGACTACAACGCCGAGGCGTACCAAGGGCTGCACATCACCTCGATGGCAGGCACGTGGATGTCTGTGGTGGAAGGATTCGGCGGATTCCGGGTGGTCGACGGCGTGCCTACGTTCCACACGATGCTCCCCGAGGGGTGGTCATCCTTCGCGTTCAAGCTTCAGTTCCGGGGCAGGACGTTGGAAGTCGCCGTTCACGCCGAAGGAGCCAATGTGGCCTTGTTGACAGGCGACGCGCTGTCTGTGTCGGTCAACGGCCAGACGTTGGATTTGGCTTGACGTCAATCGGCCCAGGTGCTGTTGGGCGATCCTGGAGATCCGCCCAAGGCTGAACTGGCCACCCAAGAAGTGGGCAAGGCGTTGTCGTGCGGGGTTCCGAGCCATTCCAAAGAGGCGCCACCTCCGTCGGGATCTTCTGGCCACCCGTTTGTGTCGCTGTACGTGACGGTTTGGGCCACGGAGCCGTCAGGCCGAACCAACCTCAAGGTTTCTCCACTGTTGTGAAGGCCAGACGCGCCTGACCAGCCAAGGACGGGCGTGAAAGCGGGCACCAACGCCCCCAGCGTGTCAGGGTTGTTGGCAACGACAAGATGACCTCCGGCTTCGACCCACGTGTCTGGGGGAAATGCGCAGTCGATGCCGTCTGCGATGGACCAACCGCCCAAATGAAGGTCGAAGGGGTGGGGGTTGGTCAATTCAAGGAATTCATGGTCGCTGTCTGCCCCTTGTTGGGTGCTCGGGTTGTAGTGGATTTCAGACAAGATGGGGTCGTGCCAGCCGGCTTCCTCGCACGTCGCGCCGTAGTCAGCCAGCAGAATCAAGAGGTCGTGGTTGTCGACCATGTGGTTGCCGTTCAAGTCGGTATGGCATTGGCCATGCACCTCCGCGAAGGACAGCATGCTCAGGGTGGCAAGGGCCAACCGAATGTGGTGGTGTGTCATGTTTTTGGAGGCAAGGATGCCCCCAACGTGTGCACGTCACGCATTCATTTGACAGTCGTATGTGCAGGCTTCAGGATTGCCAGCTCAACGACACGGGGCAGTGGTCGCTGCCCAGGACGTCATTGTGGATTTCGGCATGTTGAACGTGCTGCATGGCGCGCTCGCTCACAAGCATGTAGTCCAATCGCCACCCCACATTTTTCTCACGGGCCCCGCCTCGGTAGCTCCACCACGAGTATTTCACCTCGTCGGGATTGGCGGCACGCCAGGTGTCGACAAACCCGGCTTGTTGCAAGGCGTCCATGCCGTCGATTTCCTGCTGGGTGTAGCCGGGGGTTTTGTTGTAGTTCGCCGCCGGACGGGCGAGGTCGATTTCCCGATGGGCGACATTCAAGTCTCCGCAGCACACCACAGGCTTGTCTTGGTCGAGCTCTTTCAGGTAATCGCGGAATGCTGCGTCCCATGTTCCTCGGAAGGGCAAGCGCTTCAGCCCTGAGCTGGAGTTGGGCGTGTAGACCGTGACAAAATGAAATGCATCGAACTCCGCGCGAAGCACCCTGCCTTCCGTGTCCAAGTCGGCCACCCCGAGACCCGCTTGGACAGAAAGCGGTTGGTGCTTGGTGAGGATTGCGGTGCCGCTGTAGCCCTTTTTGACGGCAGAGCTGGAGTGCAATTCGTAGGAATCCCAACCAAAGAGCGCCTCTCGAACTTGGTCGTCTTGGGCCTTGGTTTCCTGAAGCCCGAGGACGTCAGGGGCGAGGCCGTTGATTTGGTCTTGAAATCCCTTCTTCACAACGGCTCGGAGGCCGTTCACGTTCCAGCTCATCAGTCGCATGCGCGCAGGAGAATGTCAGGGCGGGCGCTCCATTCGGCCACGAGGACGAGCACTTCGTCCAGCGATCCGTGGGCGAGAAGCGTGTCGCCGGTTTGGTACAAATGGTTCAAATAGACTTCCCCCGTTTGGAATTCAGAAGAAGGCTCCATGTTCAAAAACTGGGAGGCGTCAGGGCAAGGGTGGATGTGCATGAGCGTGTAGCCCTTCGTCTCCGGGTCGTAGCCAGCCACCAACATGCCTTCGGTGTCGTGCCCCAATTCCACAGGCGCTGGCAGCCTCAGGAAAAAGGCGCTCCATGGCCCCATGTACCCCATGCTGAAATAGGGGTAGAGCCAAAGCTTGGCGGGCAGGCCCATGTCAGAGAGCCCTTGCACCAAGGCTTGGGTGGCCAAATGAATGTGGTGGGAGGTGGTGGTCTCCGGCTTGAAGTTCTCGAGCTTGGCCCAACGTTTGTTCACGGTGTAGTGTTCCATCGGGCCCAACTTCAACTTGTAGTCGAAGTCGGAACGTTTGTCGAGGATGTACCCCGGGTAGAACCACTTCCGACCGGTGCGCCGTCCGTATTCGGCTTCTTTCAGCATGGTGTAGGTGCCCAGGCTGAATTTGGTGTAGTCGTGGTCGTACAGCCCCAACAAGCTGGCCATGCTCTGTTCCCCGAGGTCGAAGTAACTCACGGCAATGAGTTTGTCTCCGTCGTACACGCACACCTCCCGGGTGTCGAAGACCGTGCCTTGGAATCCGGCGTTCAAATATTCTGTCAACGTGTTGTGCACGAAGCCTTTGAACTTGTGTTTGTGTTGGGCGTACAGCGCCTCTTTGTTGGCGTTGGGCTGGGCATGGCCGTAAGTCACGGTGAACCTCGATTCCACCCTGCGCATGGTCTTGCGCTGGCGGGCCGTGGGTTCGTGGTGATGCAGGTTCATTCGGATGTTCACCACGCTGAACAGCTGCTCGTCGATGCACAACAAGTCCATTTTGTACAGCATCACTGAGCCGCGGAACCATCCTGAGGCCAGGTACTGGTCGTACCTGGATCGGGACAAGCTGCGTGGGAAATGCGTTTGGACGAGCATCTGGTTCGAAGGTAGCCCTTCAGGCATCAGAGCCAACGAAGCACGGCGGCGATGAGCTTGGACGTGAACGAGGTGAACGGAGGGAAGGTCAAAGGCAGGATGTTGAACCTGCTTCGCTGGGCGACCACGGTACGTGGGTTGGAGAAGGCCTGGAAGCCTGCATAGCCCCCGGTGCGGCCGATGCCGCTGGTTTGAATCCCACCAAACGGCAACTCAGGTTGCGCCACTTGAAGGATGACTTCGTTGACCGCTGTCGTGCCTGAAGGGAATTGAGCCATCCAACGCGCCACCTTGCCGGTGTCTTTGGAGAAAAAGTACATGGCCAAGGGGTGGGGGTTGGCCTCCAGCACGCGTTTCAATTCAGCTTCCTTGGACCACCGGATCACGGGAAGCACGGGCCCAAAAATCTCTTCATGCATGATGGCCATGTCCAACGTGACATCTTCCAGCACGGTGGGGGCGATTCGCTTGGTTGCAGCGTCCCAAGTTCCCCCGGTCACCACGCGCGCACCCTGGCGCACGGCGTCTTCAATCAATCCAACCACCCGCTTGAAGTGGTGGTCGTTGACCATGCGAGAACGTTGGGCACACGACAATTGGACGTCGGGGGACGCTCCGTACATGTGCTGGATTTGGGCCACAAATTCTTCAACCACTTGGTCTGCAATGGTCTCTTCCACGAGGAGGTAGTCTGGCGAAATGCACACTTGTCCGCTGTTCAAGAATTTCCCCCAAGCCAGACGCTTGGCGGCGTCCGCCACGTGCACAGTGGCGTCGACAATGGCCGGACTTTTCCCGCCGAGTTCGAGGGTGACAGACGCCAAGTTGTCGGCCGCGGCATGCATCACCTTGCGGCCGATGCCTGTGCCGCCAGTAAAGCAAATGTGCTGGAAAGGCAAGCGTGTCAAAAAG
>CALKFF010000002.1 GCA_938084585.1 uncultured Flavobacteriales bacterium | reverse complement strand
ATTTCACCAGCTGCGGGGGATGCTTGGACCTGTTTGCATGCAACTACGACGCCTCAGCCCAAATCTCAGCACCTACCCTTTGTGTCTACGAGCAAGACGCCGTGGGGGAATGCGGAGGGGACTGCCTTGAGGACACCGATGGGGATGGCGTGTGCGACGTGTACGCCCCGTGTTCCGATGCGGATGCCCTTGGGGTGTGTGGTGGGACGTGCGAGGGCGACGTCAACCTCAACGGAGTGTGCGACTCGGATGAAATGCTGGGATGCACCTACGTGGAGGCCTTGAACTACGACGTCGGTGCCACGCTCGACGACGGCACGTGCACGTTCCCAGACACGAGTTCACTGTCTTCAGAGCAGCCTTGCGAAGGCGACGTGACCGGCGACGGATTTGTCAACGTCAACGACATCCTGCTCACCTTGTCCAGGTTCAATACCTGGTGTGAATGATTCAACATGGCATGAGGGCACTGACAGCTGCATGGCTTCTGTTGATGTCCTACTCCATGTGCTCCCAAACCTGGAAAGGCGTTGATGCCTCTTTTCTTCCTGAAATGCTTCACGACGGGGTCGTGTACCGCACGAACGATGGGGCGGTCATCGATGAGCCCCGCCTGTGGATGAGTGACCAAGGTGTGAATTTGGTGCGGTTGCGCGTTTGGCACAATCCCCTTGAGGGATTGCGCAGCTCCTGGTTGGAGGTGGTCGACGAGGCTGAAGCGTGGCACAACTTGGGCGTGGATGTGATGCTTGACTTTCACTTCAGCGACACGTGGGCAGATCCAGGCAGCCAGACCTTGCCTGGGGCATGGGAGGGCTTGTCTTTCGAAGCCGCCAAAGAAGCGATGACGTGCCACGTTCGTTGCGCCCTAGAGGTGCTGGAAGCCCGGGGTGCGCCCCCGGCGATGGTGCAACTTGGCAATGAAATCAACCCTGGGATGATGTGGCCCCACGGGGCGTTGGACAGCGGTTTTGGTCCCCTTTCGGAGTTGCTTCAGGCCGGCGCCGCCGCCGTGCACGGGGTGTTCCCAGATTGTTTGGTGACGGTCCACGTGGCGGATTTGGAAGCGGCGCCTTGGTTCTTCGACAATTTGGCTTCCGCTGGCTTCGTGCCAGACCTGTTGGCCGTCAGCCAATACAGCAAGTGGCACCTTCAAGACCTGACGGCTGTGGCAGACCACGTGGCTGCCCTCTCCTCGTTGATGAATCGTCCCGTGTTCCTCGCAGAGACGGCTTACGCATGGACGTCTGATTGGGCAGACTGGACCGACAACTTGTGGTGGACAGGCGACGAAACGCCGGGATATGCGTTCAGTCCTGAGGGGCAGCGCGATTACGTGGCAGCGCTGGACGGCATATTGTCTGCGCTGGGACCCAGCGTGTGCGCAGGCTGGTGCTATTGGGCGCCTGACTGGGTCGCGTCGGAAGGCGAGACGTCGACCGAGGGCAGCGCGTGGGAAAACGCGGCGTTGTTTGATTTTGAATGGAAGGCACTTCCCGCATGGGAGGTGTTCAACACGGATTGACATGGGAACATCTTTTCGAGACCACAGACGCCTGTGGCTCCTTCACGGCGGACTGTCCAACGTGCTGATGGGCGCTGGATTGTGCGTCGCCATGGATGCGTCTGCACGTCGCGCAGCAGGCGAGGCGTTTTGGACCTGGGCAGGGGAAGGCACCCTGGGGTTGGGGGTGTTCATGGTGGGGGTGGGGTTCTTTGGAAGCGCCGTCCGCCATCTTGTTCACATGGACCGGAGGAGAGAAAGGTCCGGGCAGTGAGCCTGTTGTGGCCGACCTTTGTCTTTTGAAAAGGCCTGCCTTGAACACATTTGACACCCTTGGGCTTTCCGCCCCGCTCTTGAAATCCATCACCGAGATGGGGTTTGAGACGCCCACCGACATTCAGGCCCAGGCCATTCCCCTTTTGCTTGAAGGCAGCCGAGATTTCATCGGCCTCGCCCAAACAGGCACTGGGAAGACCGCGGCGTTTGGACTGCCGCTTCTCGACCACCTCGACCCTGAGTGGGACCACGTGCAAGCGTTGGTGCTCGCGCCCACCCGTGAATTGGGCCAGCAAATTGCCGAGCAACTGGAGAAGTTTGCCAAGCACAAGAAAGGCATCCGCACGGTGGCCGTGTACGGCGGTGCCAACATCGCCACGCAGATTGGACAACTGAAGTCGCCGCGCCACGTGGTCATCGCCACGCCTGGCCGCTTGATCGACCTGGTCAAGCGCAAAGCGGTGAAACTGGACCGCATCCGTCACTTGGTGTTGGACGAGGCCGACGAGATGCTGAACATGGGCTTCAAAGAAGAGCTCGACACCATCTTGTCGTTCACGCCCGAGGACAAGTGCACGTGGCTGTTCTCAGCGACCATGCCACGTGAGATTCGACGCATGGTGGGCCAATACATGACCGATTCGTTGGAAGTGAAGGTGAACCAGTCAGCGACGGTCAACCAAAACATCGACCACCAATTCGCGCTGGTGCGGCACTCGGACAAATCCGAGGCCATTGCCCGCTTCCTGGACTTGGACCCTGACCTGTATGGGGTCGTGTTCTGCCGGACGCGCCGCGACACCCAAGCGCTTGCCGAGGATTTGTTGAAGCGCGGTTACCGTGCCGACGCGCTGCATGGAGAAATGTCTCAGGCCCAGCGTGACCGGGTCATGCTTCGATTCAAGCAAAAGCAACTCCAAGTGTTGGTGGCCACCGACGTCGCCGCACGGGGCATCGATGTGGACAACCTCACCCATGTCTTTCACCACTCGCTGCCAGGCGAAGCTGCCTACTACACTCACCGGTCCGGCCGCACGGCCCGCGCCGGCAAGAAGGGCATTTCATTGGCCTTGATGGGGGTGAAAGAGCGTGGGCACCTCAACCGGTTGTCGCGGACGCTGGACATCGAGTTCACCCAGGCCATGGTGCCGAACCCTGAAGAGATCGTTCACGCCCGGCTCTCCACGTGGGGCAAGGGCGTGTTGGATTTGCCGGTCGGTCGCGGCATTCCGGACGAGATTTGGGAGCAGATGTCGCTCTTGTTTGGCGAACTCTCTAAGGAGGAGCTGCTTCGCCAGGTCGTGCTGACGGAACTTCGCAAGTTGGACACCGGCACGAAGGCGGATTTGAATCAATCTGCGCACGGAAAGCCCAAACGCGATTGGGGCGACCAAGACGGACAAGGCAAGCGCCCCTTCCGCAAGAAGCCCTTCAAAAAGCCATACAAGAGCAAAGGTCATCACGGCGGCGGCACATCAACCCCCCAATGGGAAGATTCCAAGCCAGGCAAGCCCATGGGCGCAGGCAAGGCCAATAAGAAGCACAAGAAAAAAGGCGGCTTCAAGCCAGGCGGTGAAGCGCCGTGGCAAGGCAAGTCTTCTGGTCGTCCTGGATTTGGGGTGAAGGGCAAGAAGAACAGGTACTGACTCAATGCGGTCCCACCCACCCGGTGGGATTTTTGGGGTGTGGGTGCTAATTTGGACTCATGCTCTCGAAAAAAGCGCAATACGCCTTCCGGGCCTTGGCTGTCATGGTCGAGAAGTCTTCCGCGCAGTTCCGTGAACACGCGGGGGGAGAGTTGCCGTCCGAAACCAAGCCCATCTCCATCCGCGACATCGTGGAGACCCAGCCAATGAGCGTGAAGTTTTTGGAGTCCATTTTTTTGGAGTTGAGGAGGGCAGGGGTGCTGGACTCCAAAAAGGGCAAAGGCGGGGGTTATTTCTTGCGTCGCCATCCGGAGGACATTCCTTTGGCGCAAGTCATCCGCATCCTCGACGGCCCCATTGCCCAGCTCCCGTGCGTCAGCCTCAACTTTTACCAGAAATGCGAAGGATGCAACGAGCAACAATGCGGGTTGCACCACATCATGGCCGAGGTGCGGGACGCCAATTTGGCGGTGCTTGAGAAGCGCACCTTGTGGGATCTGGTGATTGAACAAGATTAATCCCATAGGTTTTGTAGGTTTCAGAGGCGGCCCGTACTTTCGCCGCCATGATCAACGCGCTTCCTTCGGTGGGCACCGACCCCGTGGTGGGGTTGAAAGCCCTGTGCGACCAACATCCAGGCAAAGTGGTGTTCACCACATCCATGGGGTTGGAGGACCAGGCTTTGACCGACTTGATTGCACGAAACGAACTGCCTGTGCGCGTGGTCACCTTGGACACAGGGCGCCTGTTCCAAGAGACCTACGACTTGATGGACCGCACGCGTGCGATGTACCCTGGGTTGGAGTTCGAGACGTACTTCCCGGCGGCCGAGTCGTTGGAGGCCTTCGTGAACAGCCAAGGCATGTCCAGCATCTTCAAATCGGTCGAGGCCCGGAAGTCGTGCTGTGGCATCCGCAAGATTGATCCCTTGCGCCGTGCGCTCGAGGGCGCCGAGGTGTGGGTGACTGGCTTGAGGAGTGCCCAAAGCGACAACCGTGCAGGGCTGTCGCGCCTGGAGCGAGACGCCATGTCCGGCAAGCTGAAGTACAATCCACTGCTGGACTGGACCGACGGCGACCTCGACACTTACGTCAACTCCCACAGCGTCCCCACCAACCCCTTGCACCGAAAGGGCTATCCTTCCATTGGTTGCGCCCCTTGCACCCGGGCGGTGCTGGATGGCGAGCACCCCCGCGCCGGAAGGTGGTGGTGGGAGCAATCGACCAAAGAGTGCGGCTTGCACAAAGGGTGATTCCCAGAATGGGCCATCTTTGAGGCATGGCCACAGGTTTTTTTGCACTTCTGGACGACATCGCCTTGCTCATGGACGATGTGGCGGCTGCGAGCAAAACCGCCATGTCCGAAACGGCTGGCATCCTCGGAGACGATCTTGCAGTCAACGCGGAGCAAGCAGTCGGCTTTGAGTCCTCTCGGGAGTTGCCCGTGCTCTGGGCCATTGGGAAGGGATCCCTGCTCAACAAGGCCATCGTCGTCCCGCTCGCTTTTCTTCTTCATGCCTTGATGCCCTCCGCCTTGGATGTGGTGTTGCTGTGCGGCGCGGGCTTCTTGGCCTACGAAGGGGCAGAGAAGGTGTGGCACAAGCTTCATGCCGCGGGTGCCTCTTCTCATGCCGACAAACCCAACTTGCCTGAAGCCCAAAAAATCAGGGCCGCGTTGCTCGTGGACGTGGTGCTGTCCATCGAAATCGTGCTTTTGGCCTTGGCGTCGGTGGCGGACGAGCCGCTCGCCGTCCAGATTCCTGTTGTGGTGCTCATCGCGTTGTTGGCCACTGTGGGGGTGTACGGTTTGGTGGCGATCCTCGTCCGGATGGACGACTTGGGGCTGTCGCTTATGAAGCGTCCGCAACGCGTTTTGCGTGGGCTGGGACGGCAGATGGTGGCCGCGTTGCCTTGGGTCATCAAGGCCATTGGTTTGCTTGGCACAGTGGCACTGCTTCTGGTGGCCGGAGACATGATCGTCCATCATGTGCACCTTGTGCACCACCTGGTTGAGGGGTGGCCAAGCCCTTTGGCCGCCACGGCCGTGGCTTTAGTTGTCGGAGGAGTGGAAGTGGCCCTGGTGGAACTCGTCCGGCGACTGAGGTGATCGGAAGCAACCTTTGCCGCTCCAGGTTGTTGCAAGGGTATGATTCAACGTGTTCTCCGACTCTCTTGGGGCATGGCCTTGGCGGTGTATGTCTCCGTGGCATGGGCGCAGTGCGAGGCCGACCACAACGTCATTGTGACCAACTTCGAATTCACCCCGTCGAGCTTGACGGTGGTGCCTGGGGAGACGGTGGCATTCATCAACATCGAGGGGTTGCACGGCGTCAATGGAGACTCCAGCACGGTGACTGGTGCCTCTTTTGGCAACCCAGAAGTGTTCGCGTTGGACCAAGCTGAGGGCACCATCGAGGGCACGTGTTTGGGCGTGGTGACGTTCGACATTCCGGGGGTGTACCGTTACGACTGCCCTGTGGGGTACAACGCCGAAGCGGGAATGCAGGCAGAAATTGTGGTGGACGCCTTCGACTTGGCCGATTTGTTGTACCAGACAAGCCAGGCTGGCGAAGAGCCCACGTTTTGGCAGTCTGGCTACGCGTTCGAGGCATTTGTGCCTGAGGTGTTGACGAGCCTCACCCCGCACACGTTGTTCGCCCCGTCGGATCAAGCGGTGTCCGACGTCATGGACTTCATGAATTTGGGCCAATTCGACATGCTGAACATCCCCGATTTCACCGAAATCATGCAATACCATGTGGTGCCGGGCACGCTCATGGCTGAAGATTTGGCAGATGGCATGGCCCTTCAAACGTTGCAAGGACAAACCCTTCCTGTTGTCGTCAACGACCAAGGCGCCTTTGTGGACGGGGCCCGGGTGATTGCAGGCGATTACGTCGCAGACAACGGCGTCGTGCACGTGCTGGATTCGGTGCTTGCGCCTCAAGGTTTGCCGACCCAACACGTCATGGGCTGGATTGAGGAGAGTGAGGAGCACGGCATCCTGTGGTTGGCCATCCAGCAGTTGGGCCTTCAAGATGATTTGAGTTTTCAGGTGCTCATCGACAACAGTTACAGCGAGCCCGGACCGTGGACGGTGTGGGCGCCGACGGATTTGGCCTTTGAAATCTTGATGGAACAGCAAGGCTGGTCGGTGGCGGACCTTATGAATTCTCAGGTTTTGTACGAATTGGTCCAAAACCACGTCGTCCAATCGTCCATCGCCCCGAACCAATTGACCAACGGCTTCACCTTCACCAACCTCAACGGCGACGTGGGGCAGGTCTTGGGCGAGCCTGGGGCATGGTCCATCGAGGACGCGAACATCCAGGGCGCAGGACACGAGACGTACAACGGTCATGTGTATGTGCTGGATGCCGTGTTGGCGCCAGACATCGACACGCCGGAAGGCACGTGCGGGGTGTGGCGCTTGGAATTGCTCTCCGGCGGTGCCGGCTGGGGCGAGCATTACGTGGAGTTGCAATTGGGGGAGACCGTGGAGGACTTCATCTACCTCCCCAATGGGTCCTCGATGAATTATTTCTTCGGGGTGGATGTTGGACAACCAGTGAACGTGGTTTACTACGCCTACGGCGATGGCGGACAGTCCGAGTCGTTCAGGGTCTACGACGGGGAAAACAACCTGGTTCATCAGTCTGGGGTCAACCCGTGGCCGGCGCCTGCCTTTGGGCTGCAAGCGTGTCAGCCTGAACCCACCAACGTGTGCGGAGAATTGACGGTGGAGATGACGGATGACTATGGAGACGGCTGGGACATCGGTGCGTTGAAAGTGTACATCAACGACGCATTCGCGTACGAGCTGACCCTGCCCAATGGCCAAGGGCCGTTTGAGGTGTCGCTGCCGGTGCAGGAAGGGGATGAATTCGACTTCATTTACGTGAGCAGCTACTTCCCCCAGGAAAACGGCTACATCGTCCGTGGGCTGGATGGGGAGGTGCTGGTGGACGAAAGTTCCTTCGAGCAAACGCCGGGCAACTTGGTCAACGTGTTTCCCTGTCCGGCCACGAGTGGGGTGGACGACAGGGAACCTGCGAAGGGCGTGACGCTTCGCCCCAATCCGTCCGACGCTCCGGCTTTCACTTTGCAGGGGCAGGGCTTGGGAGCGCTGAAGGTCACGTTGTCCAGCCTCCAAGGCGAGGTGTTGTGGTCGGGCATCCAGCAGGATTCGGGTTCCCCGGTGCGTCCCGGGGAGTTGGCGTCTGGGGTGTATTTGATCCAATGGGAACAAGTGCGCGGCACCTCGTCGGGCACGACTCGCTGGGTCTTGAGGTAACTTGGCGCCATGCGCCGCATGGTTGTGTTTGGAGTGATTCTCTGCGTAGGACTGTTGTCCAACCGTCTGGCCCATGCCCAAGATTTGCCGTTTGGCTTGGCGTTCGAGGTTGAGGGGGCGACGGGAGGGGAAGATGCCACGCTGGTGATCAACCTCGACCTGTTTCAAGCGGAAGATTGGGTGGTGTCCACGCACTCCACCGACAGCATGTTTGGCAAGGTGGACGTGCGTTTTTTGGATCTGCCGTTGCTCATGCCTGCGGGGGAGTTGATGGAGCGCCCCGAGTCCACCTGGGAAGTGGAGCATTTCTCGCAGTTGGACATCCGTGTGCTTCGCCAAGACACCGAGATGCGCTATCCGGTGCGCGCGACCTCCGGCCGCGATTTTGAAGCCAAGGGCCAGGTGTTCTTCGTGCTGGAGCCGTTGTGCATGCCGTTCGAGGTGGATTTCACCGTGGGCAAACGGGCGGGTGTGTGGACCGTCGTTTCCACAGGCGGACGCCAAGCGTGGTTCCCGGGAAGCGATTGATTGAGGCCGCTGTACTTTCGAAGCCATGAAGTTCAAATCTTTGCTCGCCTTGGGCGCGGCAGGTGCGCTGTTCGCGTCCTGTGGAGCCGATTCAACCCAAACCATGACCTATCCTGAAACCCGAACTGTCGACGTGGTGGACACCTTGTGGGACACCCCTGTGGCCGATCCGTACCGTTGGTTGGAAGACGACCGCGATCCTGAAGTGATGGCTTGGGTCGCGGACCAGGCTGAGACCGCGACGTCGTTCTTGCACGGCCTCCCGGGCCGCGAAGAGCTGCGTGAACGTTGCGAGGAACTGTTCAACCACCCACGAGTCGGCATTCCACGCCGCATCGGGGAGAAGGTGTTTTTGACCCGGAACAACGGGTTGCAAAACCAAAGCGTGATCTTCGTCCAAGACCACGAAGGCGCTGAAGAGCGGGTGTTCTTGGACCCCAACACCTTGAGTGAAGACGGCACGGTGACGGCAAGCCTGTCCGGAGCTTCGCCCGACGGCCGGTACGTCGTGGAGGTGCGCAACGCGGCAGGGTCGGACTGGCAGGAAATGCGTGTGTTGGATTTGACCACAGGTGAATCGACGGGGGAAGTGTTGGAGTGGGTGAAGTTTTCAGGCGCCTCTTGGGTACAGGACGGTTTCTACTACAGCCGCTACCCCGCGCCAGAAGGCAGTGCGTTCAGTGCGGAGAACACCTTCCACAGCGTGTACTTCCACAAAGTGGGCACGCCGCAGGATCAGGATGAGTTGGTCTTCCGCAACGACAACGAGCCCAACCGCTACCACTTCGCAGGAGCCACGGAGGACGGCCGATACGTCGTGCTCAACACCAGCACTGGGACCGACGGCAACGCCTTGCACGTCATGGACCGCGAAGCGGACGACGTTGCCTGGTTGCCCTTGGTGGAAGGCTTCAAGCACCACTCGTCCTTGGTGGAGCATGTGGAAGGCAAGTTGTACGTCCTAACGGACATTGGGGCGCCACGCTACCGTTTGGTGGCAGCCAATCCCGCTTCGCCTTCGGACCAGTCCCTGTGGCAAGACGTGCTCCCAGAGTCCGACGACTTGTTGGAGTCGGTGAGTGTGGTGGGTGGCCAGCTTTGGGCCACGTACTTGCACAACGCGTCCCACCGGGTGATGCGCTTCGACCTCGACGGGTCCAACCCCCGGGTGGTGAAGTTGCCGGCCGACGTGGGGTCTGTGGGCGGATTTGGCGGCAAAATGGACGCCAAGGACCTGTACTACGCCTTCACGTCGTTCACCCAGCCCACCTCCATCTACAAGTTGGACATCGCGTCGGGCACGTCCACGTTGTGGAGCCAACCTAAGGTGGCCTTCGACCCCTCCCAGTTCGAGGCCAAACAAATCTGGTTCTCCTCCAAAGACGGCACCCAAGTGCCCATGTTCGTCGTGCACCAGAAAGGGCTCGAGTTGGACGGCACCAACCCCACGTTGCTGTACGCGTACGGCGGATTCAACATCAGCTTGACGCCTAGTTTCAGCGCGAGCAACATCGCGTTCTTGGAGCGCGGTGGGGTGTACGCCATGGCGAACCTTCGCGGAGGCGGAGAATTTGGGGAGGCGTGGCACAAGGCCGGCATGTTGTTGGACAAGCAGAACGTGTTCGATGACTTCTTCGCCGCCGGCGACCACTTGGTCGCGGAGGGCTACACATCGCACGACAAGCTGGCCATTGCCGGTGGCTCCAACGGCGGACTGCTGGTGGGCGCCATCATGACCCAACGTCCGGACTTTGCCCGTGTGGCGTTGCCGGCAGTGGGAGTGATGGACATGTTGCGCTACCACAAGTTCACCATCGGGTGGGGCTGGATTCCTGAATACGGCTGTGCAGACAGCACCAAAGCAGACTTCGCCAATTTGCTCGGCTACTCGCCGGTCCACAACTTGAATGAAGGTGTGACGTACCCCAGCACCATGGTCACCACCGCCGACCACGACGACCGCGTGGTGCCGGCGCACAGCTTCAAGTTTGCCGCCCGCCTTCAAGCGGTGCATGAGGGCGACCGCCCTGTGATCTTGCGGGTGGAGACCAACGCCGGCCACGGCGCTGGCAAGCCGATTGGAAAGATCTTGGACGAACAAGCGGACAAGTGGGCATTCGTGTTGAACGAATTGAGCGCCCTGCAGCCATGATGAATGGGGTGAGGTTGGGGGTGTTTGCCGCGATGAGCGTCGACGGATACCTCGCCGACAGCGAGGACGGCCTTGATTTTTTGGCCCAAGTGGAACGCCAAGATGAAGACTACGGGTACATGGCCTTCGCGTCGCGGGTGAAGGGCTACGTTGTGGGGCGAAGGACCTTCGACATTGTCTCGGGCCTTTGTGGCGGACAATTTCCCCACGAAGGCAAGTGGCCCTGCTTCGTGCTCACCCGCACACCGTCCAACCATGCATCCACCGACACGCTGACGTATGGGACCGTGGACGACCTGCCAGGGTGGCTGGCGAACCACGTGAGCGTCAATTCGGAGGAAGACGTCGTGTGGTGCGATGGAGGAGGGCAGGCCTTGGCGGCCTTGGCGGGGCACATTGACGAGTGGACGATTTCGGTGATTCCCACGCTCCTGGGCAGTGGGATTCCCTTGTTCCCGGAGGGGCGTCCTCCGCAAGCCTTGGAAAGTGTCGGGGCCATGACGTTCGACTCTGGCTTGGTTCAAATGAGGTTCCAAACCAAACCCCAGCCGTGATGTGCTTGACGCAATGGCGCTGGACCTCGCTGGCTTGCGGTTGTGCGCTGGCGCTCTTGACGATGGTCGCTTGCACCCCTTCTCACAACCAAGATGCGTTGCGCCAGGCCTCTCGAGGCGTGGACGAGATGGGCATGAAGCCCTACGTCTTCGCGATGCTCCAAACAGGCGACACCACGGCACGTCCAGACTCGGTGTTGTCTGCCCTCTTTGCAGGGCACATGGCCAACATCGAGCGCTTGGCGGAAGAGGGGAAGCTGGTGGTGGCAGGACCTTTTTACGACGTGCCGCGGGCGCCAGAGTCGTGGCGAGGGTTGTTTGTGCTGAACACCGCAGACACCGCCGAAGCGCGGGTGTGGGTGGATCAAGATCCAGCCGTGCAAGCCGGGGTGTTTGACGTGGTTCTGGCGCCTTGGTTCAGCAGTGGCGCCCTTCAGGCGGTTCAAGGCCTGCACCAAGACCTTGACGCGTCAATCTGAGGTGGTGAGGTCGTCAATCACCTCCACCATCCGGTCAAATTCTTCTTCGTCAAAGAGCCTGGTCAACATTGCGATGCGACCTTGTCGGCCGACCACGACGTTGCGTGTGACGCCGGTCTTGGGGCCGGCGATGCTGTAAAACACCTCTCCGTCCGCGTCAGGACACATGGGGTAGGTGACGTTCATTTTGGCCGCGAAGTCCGCCACTTTGCCGGCAGGCTCGTCCAAGTCGACGCCCAGCAGGGTGAAGCCGGTCGGTCTGTCCTTGAATGCTCGCCAGACCTCGGATTCCAAGTGAGGCATTTCCGCGCGGCACACGCTGCACCACGAGGCGGTGAATTGGAGGACGTATACGGAGCCGAGCAAGGAAGCGCGGCTGTGGACTTGGCCATCCAGGTCGGTCAACTCAAAGTCGGGGACCTCGTCGCCCACAGCCACGATGAATCCACGGGCGTCGGGAGCTCCCGTTTGGGCCAGCACAACAGCAGGGAAAAAGACCGCGCATGCGGCGAGGAGGAGTGAGGTCAAGAACGTTCGCATGCCCTGAAGTTCCGACATCTTCAGCGACGGAAAGTCTTTCGGGTGATTTGGCCGTGCTGGCCGGTGAACGTCCACATCCAGAACCCTTGGGGAACCTCGAGTGTGCCGTACGGCGGCACCACGGATTGTTCGACCACACGTCCGAGCTGGTCCGTCAGGATGACCGCCAGCGGTTCTGGGGTCACGTTGGTCCATCGCCCCTGCTCCAGCCTGAGGGTGGGGCTTGGGCGGCGTGATTCAGAAACCTCGGACAAACTGTAGCGCTGGTCGGCGAAGGCGACGTTGCTCATTTCGAGCTCCAAGAAATTTTGGTTCAGCGGGTTGTCTGCGAGGATGTCCCATGTTGTGGCGTCGATGGCCATGATGTGGGGGCTCGTTCCCATGCCTGCGTAGTAATGCAACACGTACATGCGGTTCAATTGGTCAAACACCGTACCGTCGGGGGTGTAGCTGTCTAGGTTGGGCAACTCCAGCCTCGGCGTGATGTCGCCTGTGGCGGGGTCCACGCTGATCAGTTCCATGACGGCGCTGGTGTTGGTGCTGTTCAGGCTGGCGCGCAGGCCTAGAAGCATGCCGTCGACAATGTTGTATTCAAACTCGGACAAGTTTTGGTTGGCCTCCAGGGACGGGCTCACGTCGCTGACCACCTCGCCCAGTGCGCAATCCACCCCCACGAGCCGGCCTTGTCCGGTGTTGTCGATGCCCCAAATGAAAAAGCGGTGGGTGTCGCTGTCGTAGCATGACGCGCCAGCCACCACGCCCTCAAGCCACGGCAACGCCAGCACCACGTTCATGTTGACTTCGACGTCCTCAGGGGTGAGGGCCACCACACGGGTCGCCCAATTGTCAATCTGCCAGTAGCCTTCGTCGCCTCCCCAAGACACCCAGGTGCTGTCCAGCCCGTAGCCTTGAAGGCCGTAGAATTGGCCGGATTGCATGTCGTGGTGGATGCTGTGCAGCGTGCCTTCAAACTCCGCGAAGGACGCCCCGTCGTGCGTCCAAACTGGCTGCGCCATCCATTGGAGGCCGGCCATGCCGCCGCTGGGCAAGCCCAAGAAGACAAAGTCGTCTTCCCATTGGTCGTAGGTCGACGACCCCAGTCCGAAGCCTTCGGCGTAATCCAACGTGTCTCCCCACACCCACGTGTCGCCCAGCACGTCGTATCCCGCGAGGTACAACCCCTGTTGCCAAGGGATGACGTTCTGTTGGAACCCGTAAATGTTTTGCGCCAAACCTTGGTGCAGGCTCAAGCCGGTCAACGCGGCAACGACAAGATGGAGGTGAAGTTTCATGGGCTCAAGTTCTGCCATTCCAACCCAATCGCACAGGAGGATGTTCGCCTGTGTCCAACCCCAGGGCTTACCTTGGAGGGATGAAGTTGTTTTCCGCTTTGGCTGTGGTGGGCGTTTCTGCGCTTTCCTCTGCAGCCTGTTTGGCCCAGTCTGTCACGTTTCATGCGGACATCGCACCCATCATCTACAACGAGTGCACCCAATGCCATCGGGTGGGAGAGATCGGCCCCATGCCGTTCACCACGTATGCGGAAGTTGCGGCTTACGGCAACTTCATCGAGTACGTCACCCAGACGGGCTACATGCCGCCTTGGACGCCAGACCACAACTACAGTTCCCTGCGTGGCGAGCGGTTTTTGACCCAAGCCCAAAAGGACCTCATCAGCGCCTGGGTGGCCGACGACATGCCGGAGGGAAACCCGGCAGACAACCCCGGGTTGCCGTCGTACCCTGACGACAGCCAGGTTGGCGAGCCCGACCTCGTGTTGGGCATGCCCGAGCCCTTCGTGCACGAAGGCAACATGCTCGACCAATACCAGGTCTTTGTGATCCCCACCGGCGTGACCGAGGCCAAGGAGGTGAAGGCGGTGGAAATCAGGCCTGGCAACAACGCGGTCGACCACCACGCCTTGGTCGCGTACACCAACGTGCCGTACGTCATCGCGCAAGCCCAAGCCTTGGATGCGGCCGACCCCAATCCAGGGTACGAGAGCTTTGGCGATTACGGCGTCGACGTGGAGCAGTTCTTGTTTGGGGGGTGGGTGCCCGGCACACCGCCGCTTGAATTTCCGCCGACCATTGGGCATGTCATGGAGCCGGGGAGCCATCTGCTCTTGCAGATGCACTACGGGCCGTCTCCCATCGAGGAGGTGGACCAAACCGAGATCAACATCTTCTTCCACGACGCCCCCATTCAGCGCGAGATTGTCACGGTGATCGCGGGTCCCGAAACGCTGGGGGAGCCCTTCGTCATTCCGCCCAACGAAGTCACCACCTTCCATTCTTCGGTCCCCGTCAACAACGACATCAGCCTGGTGTCCATCACGCCCCATTGCCATTTGCTCGGCAAGTCGTGGGAGGTGTTCGCGCGCAGCGCCAATGGGCAAGACACCATCCCATTGATTTCCATCCCGGAGTGGGACTTCAACTGGCAAGGCATCTTCACGTTCCCGGAACTGGTGCACATTCCAGCGGGGTATGTGGTCGAGTCGTTCTGCGCGTATGACAACACCGCCGACAACCCCTTCAACCCCCACGACCCGCCTCAGTGGATGTCTTGGGGAGACTTCACCACCGAGGAGATGTTTGTGCTCTTCCTCCAAGGCGTGCCCTACGAGGAGGGCGACGAGGACATTTCCTTGTCGGTGCCTGACCGGAACACGGTCCTGCACTACAGCCAGGACAATTTGTTCCCTGCGTGGCCCAACCCAGCGCGCGCCGACCAAGTCCGTGTGGGCTTTCACCTGACCCAGTCGGCGAAGGCGTCGCTCGTCTTGCGGGACATGCAAGGGCGTGTTGTGAAAACGTGGTTGGACGGCCAAAACCTCCCTGCAGGTCACCACTTGGAGGCCTTCGACGTGTCGGCGCTTCCGGCAGGCCAGTACCTCTACACCCTGACCACGTCCACGGGGACGGTGCGCAGCGCCCAACTTCAAGTGCTGCCTCAGTGAGCCCTGTGTGGAAGGTGGTGGTGTTCTTGGCGCCGCTCTGTCCCATCTGCCAGGATTACACCTATTTCCTCAACGCACTCCACAACGAGTGGGCGGCGGCTGAAGCTCCAGTGGAAATGGTGGGCGTCTTTCCAGAGGGGAGCACCTCCCAGAAAGACATCGAAGGGTTTGCGGACACCTACGGAGTGACTTGGCCTTTGCAGTTGGACCGGGAGGGTGCAGCGGTCGACCTCAACGCGAGGTGGACCCCAGAGGTCTTCGTGCTTGACACCCTGGGCCGGGTGCATTACCGCGGCCGGGTCAACGACTTGTATGTCTCGCTGGGCAAGCACCGCCCCAAACCCAAAAGGCACGACCTCCGCGACGCCGTCGCAGCCCTGCTCGCAGGGCAAGCGCCCCCAGACTCCGTGACGCAAGCCATCGGCTGCCCCATTGAATGAGGGGCAACAAAAAAGGCGCCCCATGGGGCGCCTTTTCATTTCGTTCAAGCGTGAATCACTCGAAAGTCCAAGTGTACTCGCCACCACACACGGTTTCGATGGTGGTGTCTGCCTCCACACATGCCGAGATGAGTGCGAGGTCTGCGTAGATGTCGTAAGTGCCTGCGTCGAGCTCAATCACGGCGCTGCCGAGGGCTTCGATTTCCACCATGTCGTCGCCGTTGGCTTCGATCATGGGGGTGCACAAGGTGTTGTTGTACACGGTCAAGATGGCCTTGTTGCCTTCTTCGCAAGCCAATGGCTCTTCACAGCCGGTGAACGCTGCTGCAGCGGCCACCATGCCAAGGATGAATGTTGTTTTCTTCATGAGGATGGGTTTTGGTTTCGCCGCAAAGGTAATGGAACGAATTCCTTCAAAAGAGGTATTTTCAGAGGTATGAATGACAAGGTTGAGGAATTGTGGTGCGTCCGTATGACTTGCGACGACCAAACTGGTGTGGTTGCTGAATTCACTTCAGCGCTTGCGCGCGATGGGTGGAACATTTTGGACGCACAGCAGCACACAGACCAGTCGTCTGGGCGTTTTTTCATGCGCTTGGAAGTGCATCATGCCTCCACGGGTGAACGTGCGCTTGAGGAAACCTTGTTGCCTGCAGCAAGGCGCGTCAACGCGGAAGTGGAGTGGTTCGCCCAATCACGCAAACCGCGTGTGGCCATCTTGGCTTCGAAGACCACGCATTGCGTGGTCGACTTGCTCGAAAGGTGGCGCACCGGTGAGTTGCCATGTGAGGTGGTGTGCATTGTGGCCAACCACGAGCACATTGGGGTGCATGCGTCTTGGTACGACGTTCCTTTTCATCATGTGCCGTTTCATCCGTCGAATTCCGAGGCCTTTGCGGCCATTGAAGGGATGTTGAGTCAACATCGCGTGGACTTGACGGTGTTGGCGAGGTTCATGCAAATCATGCCGGCAGAACTCGTGGCCCAACATGAAGACCGCATGCTGAACATCCACCACAGCTTCTTGCCCAGTTTTGCCGGCGCCAAGCCTTACCAGCAGGCCCACCAAAAGGGGGTGAAGCTGGTCGGGGCCACGTGCCACTATGTCACGGCGGAGTTGGACCAGGGCCCCATTCTGGAGCAAGAAGTGGTTCGGGTCTCACACCGCGATGGGCCCGAGGAGTTGAGGCGCAAGGGTCGGGTATGCGAGCGGGAAGCGTTGGCCCGAGGGGTGAAGCTTCATCTGGAAGGACGCGTGTTTGTCCACGGCCAAAAAACCGTGGTCTTTCCTTGAGTCAGAAGTTGTCGCCGTCGACCATCCGGCCAAGCGACCCGAGCACGGAGCCCTCGCCTTTAGACCGGCCTTGCAGGGCCGGGGCGTGGCGAATCACACGGTCGGCGAGTCGGCTGAATGGGAGGGTTTGCAAGTACACCGTGCCTGTCCCGCGGAGGGTGGCCAAGAAGAGTCCTTCCCCGCCGAAGAACATGCTTTTCAATCCGCCGGACGCTTCGATGTTGTAGTCGATGCCAGGCGTGAAGCCCACGATGCATCCGGTGTCCACGCGCAAGGTCTCGTTGTTCAGGTGGCGTTCCACCACAGTGCCTCCTGCGTGAAGAAACGCCAGCCCGTCGCCTTGGAGCTTTTGCAGGATGAACCCTTCTCCGCCAAAGAAGCCGGCCCCAAACCGCTTGTTGAACGCGATGGACACGCTTGTGCCTTTGGCGGCGCAGAGAAAGGCGTCCTTTTGGCACAACAACGTGCCGCCCCGTCGCTTCAAATCCACGGGCATGATCTTGCCTGGGTAAGGCGAGGAAAAGGCCACGCGACGCTTGGACACCCCAACGTTGGTGAAGTGGGTCATGAAGAGCGATTCCCCGGTCAAGACGCGCTTTCCGACGTTGAGGAGTCCGCCAAAGAACCCTTGGTTGGGGGTGGAGCCGTCGCCCATTTTGGCTTCAAAGGCGATGTCCTGTTCCATCCAATTCATGGCGCCGGCCTCGGCAATCACGGTTTCTTGCGGGTCCAGTTCCACCTCCACGGCTTGGAGGTCGTCGCCATAGATGGTGTAATCGATTTCGTGGCTGGTCATGACCATAGGTTTTTGAATGTGGAAGACAATTTGCTGAACGGGCAGGTGGCAGGCGGCTGATCTTGCGAGAAGGCATCCCCGACCAGCAGGCGGTGCGTGTCTTTGGCCTTCGACAGGTAAGACATGCCTTTCACCTTGACCGGCTCCTGGTAGAAATAGTTGGTGTGCGTGACGACGGCGTTGGAGAACGACCGATGAAATTGCGGGGTCAAACTGCCTGAAATCGGCGGGGTGAGCCACGACCAATCCCCAGGCACCTCGCGGCCTTGCTTGGCTTCAGCTTGACACCATCCTTCAAAAGCCCGGCCCATTTCGTGGTGGTCGCCCATGGTGACGCCGGCGTGGTCGAAGCTGGAGAGCAGCGCCTGGTTGAGTTTCACCAACGCCTCGTCTTTCCAAAGGCTTCGCTGTGTCGACGGTTGGATTCCGCATGCCTTGGCCCACGGTTCAAGCACGTTGTATCGGTCCGGGTCGGTGAGGTTGCGTGCCGCGATCTCCGTGCCCAGGTAATGGCCGTTGAACGGGGCGAAAGGGTACACCACGCCGCCAATTTTGAGGGCCATGTCGGCCAACAGCGGCACGGCATACCACCGGAGGTCGAGCTCGGCCGTGGCTGCGTGGTCCGGATGAATGATGGGCACCTCGTGCAACGTCAAGTCGCCCGATTGGAACGGGTCGTGGGGTGGAAGTGGCTTCCCGTCCTTGACCATGACCCACGGCAGTGGGGTCCATGGCGTTCGCGCACCACGCCAGCCCAGAGATTCGCAGTAGGCCGTGAAGTCGACGCTGTCCGGGTCGCCAAGCGGATCGCTGTCGTCTTGCCGGAATCCGGCGTAACGGATGAGCTGGTGATTCACCATGCGCCACGCGTCTTGTTGGCCAGGCTTCCTGGGTGGGAAGACGGTGATCACATTTTGGATGTTGCCTCCGTTGAAGGCGTCGTTCACGTGGTTGGTCAAGTGACGGTGGGCGTCCTCCGCGGTGTCACACTGCCTGGCGTCGACGACCTGCAGGGTGCGCCAAAAGTGCCTGCCAATGCATCGGTTGCTGTTGCGCCATGCAAGCCTTGTTCCAAATCTTAACTCTTTGTAAGTGTGAGTGTAAGTTCCTTTAGAGTCAATCTCTGATTCAATTTGTCGCCAACGTTCTGTGACATCCGGAATCCACTTGCCTGCGACCGAGTCTGCGGCCATGGCTTCCAAAAAAGTACGCGCTTGGGATTTCAGTTCTTGCCTGGCTTCAGACGAGGAGCTTGAACCTGTTTCAGGCAGTTGGAAGGGAGAGGTGGCGCTGTCCGCGAGGTTCATGACACGAAGTTAGCGCCTGCATTGCCGCGGCGCACGGAGTTCACGACCTTTGACATCGCCATGGCAGAAGCACCTCAAGGAACACGCATCAACAAGTACCTCAGTGAAGTGGGGCATTGCTCACGCCGCGCCGCCGACAAGTTGCTTGAAGAAGGCCGCATCACGCTGAATGGCATGGTGCCGGAACTTGGGACGCGGGTGCAACCTGGAGACGTGGTGGCGGTGGACGGCGAGCCGGTGGCCGGCAACGACCAAGAGCGCATTGTCATCGCGTACCACAAGCCCGTGGGCATTGTCTGCACGACTGACCAACGGCGTGAGAAGGACAACATCATCGACGCCATCAATTTCCCAACACGCATTTACCCCGTGGGGCGGTTGGACAAGATGAGTGAGGGGTTGATCTTTTTGACCAACGACGGCGACATCGTCAACGACATTCTTCGTGCCCGGTACGGCCACGAGAAGGAGTACCACGTCACGGTGAATCAGCCCATCACGGATGATTTTGTGGAACGCATGTCTTCAGGGGTGGCCATTTTGGACACGGTGACCTTGCCGTGTGAAGTGGAGCAAACCGGCCGGCAATCGTTCAAGATTGTCCTCAAGCAGGGACTCAACCGTCAGATCCGCCGCATGTGTGAGGAGCTCGGTTATCGCGTGAGGCGGCTCAAGCGCACGCGCATCATGCACGTGGAGTTGGGGGACTTGCCCGTAGGCAAGTACAGGTCGTTGGACGACCAGGAATTGCGCAAGCTGCGCAAGCGCACCCAGGGGGCCAAAGAAGCTTGACCCCCTGAGGCTTGCTTCACTCAGACTTGTCGGCCATCAACTTGTTGCAGACCAAGGCGACCACAAGGCCGATGCCCAAGCCTTTCAGCAGGTCGATGAACACAATCGCCAAGATCGTGATGGCGAACGGGATGAAGTGCTTCATGCCGCTCTCGTAGATGCGCTTGAACGTGGCGGGCTTCGCCAACTTGTAGCCCACGACGAACAAGACGGCCGCCAAGCTCCCGAGGGGGATGTAGGTCAGCAGCGTGGGGGCCAGGAGGAAGAACACCATCAGCCATGCGCCGTGCAGGATGGCGCTCATTTTGGTGGCGTTGCCGGTTTGGATGTTCGCCGAGGAGCGCACAATCACCTGGGTGATGGGCAACCCTCCAATCAACCCGCTGACGGTGTTGCCGACCCCTTGGGCCAACAGTTCACGGTTGGTGGGGGTGACGCGCTTCTGAGGGTCCAGTTTGTCGGTCGCCTCCACGCACAACAACGTCTCGAGGCTGGCCACCACGGCAATGGTCACGCCCAAAATCCAAATGGCGCTGTCGCCAATCGCGGAGAAGTCAGGGAAGGTCAACAAGGAGCCCCAAGCCGTGGGGTCAATGCCGTTGGCCGCATGACCGGTGGGCACGTCCACGAGTTGCTTCGCGGTCAACGCACCGCCACCACTTCGGGTGACCAAGTTGACCACCACGCCCGCCAAGACGGCCACGAGCGAGCCTGACAACACCTTGGTGAAGCTTTGGGCTTTCATGAAGGAGGTCTCCCACAGGAGCAAAATGGCGAGGCAGACCCCTGTGACGGTCATCGCCGTGGGGGCGGCGTAGGCCAGGTTGTCGCCCAGCAACAACAAGACGTCGAACACCTTGTCCGCTTTGGTCGTGCCTTCGGCGCCAGCGTACCCCAAACCGTGTGGGATTTGCTTGATGAAAATGATGATGCCGATGGCGGCCAGCATGCCTTGGATGACGCTGCCGGGGAAGTACTTTCCGACGATGCCGGCACGCGCGATGCCCAGCACCAATTGGGCCAAGCCACCGATGACCACGGCCAAGAGGAAAGCTTCAAACCCGACGTCTTGGATGCCGTCGTACACGATCACCGCAAGTCCTGCGGCAGGGCCGGACACGCCCACGTGGCTGCCGGAGATGGGGGCGACAATGATGCCGCCGATGATGCCGGCAATCAAGCCAGCGATGGGTGCCGCGCCGGAAGCCAGGGCGATGCCGAGGCAGAGGGGGAGGGCGACAAGGAAAACAACAATGGAGGAGGGCAAATCACGCCCGATGTGTTGGAACATGGAATTCGAATTGAATCAACAAGGAAACAGCGGGTCGGCCTTGAGGCCGACGTCAATCTTCAGGCGTGCTGTTCCGGAGGATCCAACAAGGTTCCGTCCAACAACCGGTCCCAGGCTGGGACCCGGTGGACATCCACGTTGTTTTCAAGGGGATTGAACGTCCAGGAGGTCAGGAGGGCAGCCAAAATGGACTCGTCCCATTCGAAAGAGGATTCCTCTCCTTCCGATTCTTGCTCGTTGTGCTCGAGCTCGACGCTCCATGCAGAATTGGCGTCACGGACCTCCCTCAGGGGTGCGCCAAGCATCCACACCCAAAGCAGGGTGCAGAGGATGGCTCCGAGGTGACGTCCAGTGAGTGGCATTCAGCGGAGGGTTATGCAGGCTTGTGCGTGAATTCCACTTCGCCGGTGGCGACGTTGTACACCCCGCCCGTGATGACGATGGTTCCGTCGGCTTCAAGGCCGGCCAGGATTTCGCTCTGGGCCCGGAGGGCTTCGCACATTTCAGTGACGTTGGCCGCCACACAGGCATTCAATGTCTCGGGGGTGCCTTCTTCTCCATGGGAGGCACGTGTCTTCTTCACGGCGGGTTGAATCTTCTCCAAGAGGCCGGTGATGTTGCCGTCTTCCACGCCAGCCCATGCTGCACCCACGGCGCCGCAAGAGGTGTGACCGAGGATCAAGATGACTTTGGTGCCTGCGTATTTGCACGCGTATTCCAAGGAGCCCAAGACGTCGGGGTTGACCACGTTGCCGGCCACACGTGCGACAAACAAGTCGCCGATGGCGGCGTCAAAGACCTGCTCAATCGGGGCGCGGCTGTCGATGCAGCCCAGCACCGCGGCGTACGGGAATTGTCCCTGACTTGCGCCATCCAGCATGGCCGCCTTGTCGCGGTTCCGTGGGGCTTGCGATTTGAAACGGGCGTGGCCTTCTTCGAGCCAGCCAAAGGCCTCCTGAGGGGAGAGCTCTTGTTGGATGTCGCGGGTCACTGCGCCCGCCAGGTTTGAAAAGGATGTAGACATGTGCCTGAAAGCTTTGCCTCAAAAGTATTGGCGCTTGGTCCCACGCGGCCTGCCAGCTTCCAGAAGAAATCAAAAGACGGGCATGACTTATTCGCCCCGTAAGTTTGGGCCATGCGCGACATCATTTTGAGGCACTTGTTGGGCCATGTGGACAAGGATTTGGCGGAGGCCAAGGCCCGCATGGCTTCGTTGAAAGAATCGTTGGGCGCCGAGTCCAAAAGTTCAGCAGGCGACAAGCACGAAACAGGCCGCGCCATGATTCATCTGGAACAAGAGCGCGTTCAAGACACGGTGGGGCGGCTGGAGCACATGCGGGGCATTCTGGTGCAACGCGCCGCGCAAGACAAGGCCATCCAACGCGTGTCGCCTGGGGCGTTGGTCGAGACGACGGGACCTTGGGTGCTGGTGGGGGTGCCCCTGGGCAAAGTGCAGTTGCCCAACGCCTTGGTGCTGTGCGTTGGCGTTGAGGCGCCGCTGGCCCAGCAATGGCATGGGGCCCAGCCAGGCGACCAAGTTCCCTTGGGTGCTCAGAAACTCACGATTCAAGCCATTCATTGACCCAGCCCGCGCACACGAAACGTCCTTGGTCCGTCGTGGCCATCTTCAGGGCTGAAGGTGATGTGGACAGGGACGTGGGGCTCCAACGGCATTCCGTTGTCTGAGAACCGTCCCGGCACATCGCAACCCACCCAAGCCATCGGCACGTAACCCGAGCTGACGATGGTCAATCGGTCGCCCGACACGGAGACTTCGATGTCATGATCTGGCAAGTGCACGTCGACGGCATCGTCCCACAGCGCCGAATGCCGGAGGGTGTCGTCAGGGTGCGACGCGTCCGTCCATTGCCAAGCCAGGTGGCTGTCTTGCGGGATTTGGCGCCAGGGCGCCAAGGCCCCGAGGTTGATGCGCGCCACGCCATGGGGCTTGCAACGCCACGTCACCGAAGTGTCCTTGAGGACCACGCCGTCCATCGTCTTGCATTGCACGGCAAGCCTTCCTTTGGCTGATGACGCGTGGTCGTTGAAGGCTTGAAACCGCAGGGAGTCTCCGGAGGCCCGTTCCCAGAGGACGGTGCGCGGGGCGTTGGCCCGTTTGGCGGCGTGGTGTCCGAGTTTCCACCTGCCGGCGTGGTCCACCGTGCTCCAGGACACCGCAGGCCAGACGTCGTTCATCGACCAGTAGAGGGAGCCGGCGTATTTGCCCAAGCTTGTGCGGTGCCGTTCCAAAGCTTGCCGCAGCCCTTCGGACTGGGTCATTTGACTTTGGACAACCCAAGTATCCAGACTGTCTTGCGAGGGTGCACCTACCGTGGTCGACATGTAGTGCCGCATCATGTCCCACCCGTCAAACCCAGGCTCGAGCCAATCCATCTTGCTCCGTTGGCGGAATTGCAGGGCCTCGTCTTGGAATGTGTGGATGCCCGCCTCTTGGAGCGTCGCCAGATGAGGCAGGCTTTGCAGTCCGTATTCGCTGGCAAACCGTCCTTCGTGACGGCTGTAATAGTCCCACGGCTCCTTCCCAAACCAAATGCCCCACGCGTGGGCATCTCCTGCATCTTTCTCCAAGGTGGGGGAGGTTGGGAGGTAAAACGCGGCGCTGTGCTCTTCCACCACGTGGGACAAAAGCCCGTCGAACATCGCCGTCGCAGCCTGGGCCACACGCGCGCTGTCTTGTCCATGCAAGTTGTACATGTCCTGCCAGCCCCAGGATTCCCAGGCTTTGGCCACCTCGTTGTTCCCACACCACAAGGCGAGGCTTGGGTGGTGGCGCAGTCGCTTCACCTGGGCCGTCGCTTCGGCCTTCACATTGTCTTGAAAGGCAGGATTGTCGGGCACCATGGCGCACGCGAACATGAAGTCCTGCCAAACCAGGATGCCTTGGGCGTCGCACGCATCGAAGAATGCCTTGGGCGGGTAGACGCCACCGCCCCAAACCCGAAGCATGTTCATGTGGGCGTCCACGGCGTTTTGAACCACGTCGAGCCATGGGGCGGCGTCGGTGAAGTCGTGGAAGTCTGGCGGCACCACGTTGGCGCCGCGCGCAAACACAGGAACGCCTTGGACCGTCAGCTGGAACGACGTGCCGTGGTCGTCGGGGGTTTGGACCCATTCCAGGTCCCGAATTCCCCACCGCTCATGGCGGACTTGGCTCGAAGGTCGGTGCGCCCAACGCGCCTCGTACAGTGGCTGACCGCCCATGTGGATGGGCCACCAGAGCTCAGGATGAGGGACCGTGAGGGTGTCGCCTCGCTGTTGCCAATCCTGGACTTGTCCGTTCAAGGTCAATTCAAGCGAAAAGCCCGGGTCCCAGCCATGGCAGAGCAGCCGGGCTTCCGTGGAGTCCGCGTGGACGACTTCCATCCAAGGGAACTGCACTGGATGTACTGCATGGCCATGCCGTCGCAGCAACACGTCCCCGTGAATGCCAGGTCCGGCGAGCCGCGGTCCCCAATCCCATCCGAATTGGTAACCGGGTTTCCGCACAAAAGGGCTGACTTGTTGCCCAAGAGGTTTGGCCTCGTTGCTTGCGGGCAACGCCATCCCAAACGCGTCCAACCGGCGCTGTCCTTCCTGGGCGGTGGGAAGAAACGTCACACGCAGGCGGTTGGTGTCGTGCAACAGAAACGGCGCAGTGGTCAAGGTCCGGTGGGCGTTGTCTGCATTTAAGACAGGCGCGTCGTTGACCTCCACCGCCGCGAACACATTCAGGCCTTGAAATTCGAGGGTGGCTGAATCGGAGGTTGCCCAACCATCTGGACGGACGAATGAGGCGGTGTATGTCCAGGTGGAGTCCTCCACCCATTGCACGTCCAGCTCGTGCGTGCCTGTGTAGGGGTCGGGCGCGCGCCCCGCACGCACCAAATCATCCAGCACGAATCCAGGCACTTGGGCATCCACGGCGTCGCGGCCTTCAACCCCAACGTGCCACGTCGCACCGAGCTCGGTGAGCGACATGCTGTCGGGCGATGGGGGCGCGCAGGACACGAGGAGGGCAAGCATGCAGCCCGCCCCCAAGGTCCAATTGGGGCTCATGTTCAGAAGCTGAACGGGGTCTGACGGATGACGCGTGTCTCAAAGGGATTCAGCACCATGACCGGGATCTCGGCCTCGTTGGTGATGATCTGTTGCTCGTAGGTCTGGCCCAAAATGCCCATCAAGCTCTTCTCATGAAAGTTCATGATGCTGATGAGGTCGGCCTCGATCGACGCAGCGTAACGGATCACGTCTTTGACGAAAGACGCCCCGGCGTGCCCGCTGATCTTGGTGGTGCACTCAATCTTGCGCTCCTCAAAGTAGTCCGAGGCAAACTCCACGTTGCGGCGGAGCTGGTTTTGCAAGAACTCGTCTTCTTCGGCGGGTGAGATGATGTGCACGCGACCCTTGAAGTACTTGGCCATTTCCGCCACGACCGCCAGTTTTTGCTTGGTGTCTTGGTGAAGGTCCAACGGCACCACAATGTCGTCGTACCCTGTCTCGCGGATGGGGCGTGACTGCGAAATGATGAACGGCACGGAGCATTCCCGGACGATTTTCAACGCGCGACCTCCCGTGATGAACTGCATGCCTTTGAGTCCGTGGGTGCCCATCATGACCAAGTTGGCATCCATCTCCACACTCACGTCGTCGATGTCGTCGAACAAGTTGCCGATGCGCACGGTGGTTTTCACCACCCCTTCAAAGTCGGAAAGGTGCTCCGCGGCGAAGGCTTCAAGGCGGGTCCGGGCTTCGGAAAAGCTGCCCTTTTTGGCCACGATGTGGAGCAAGTGGATTTCGCTTTGAAACGCCTTGCCCACGGCAAGCGCGTGGTTGACGGCCGTGCTGGACACGGGGGTGAAGTCCACAGGGACCAGAATGCGGTGTTGAGCCATGGCACAAAAGTACTCCGACCGGCCCTACCTTGGTGCAACCATGACTCGCACCCACTCATCCTTTCTCTCCGCAGCAGCGGCGCTCGTTTTTGTGTTGACCCTGTCTGCAGACGCCTCAGGCCAAAGCGATTGCGACGGCTACCGATACCGCTACACGGGTGCCTTCGACAGCTTCAACGTGGACTATGACTTGCCTTATGGTGAAAACATCAATTCGATGCTCTTGTCGGAAGAGCTCGTCGCCGACGTCTACACCCCGAGCGAGCAATCGGACGAATTGCGACCCTTGGTCTTGATGGCCCACGGGGGATTCTTCCTCGGTGGGAGCAACGACGGACTGGACGTGGTCTCGCTGTGCGAGGACCTCGCACAGATGGGGTACGTGACCGCGTCGTTCAGCTACCGTTTGGGGATCGACAATTTGCTCGACTTTCAAACGTCGTTTGTCGAGGCGGTGTGGCGTGGGGTGCACGACAGCCGTGCGGCGGTCCGGTACTTCCGCAAGTCTGTGGAGATGGGCAATCCGTACCACATCGACCCTGAGCGCATCTACCTCGGTGGGGTGAGCGCTGGGGGGTTCATTGCCATGCACCACGCCTACGTGGACGAGGAGTCTGAAATCCCCACGTACATCGACGAGTCCGAGCCTGGCCTCGGCGGCGGTTTGGAAGGGCTTTCTGGAAACGATGGCTACAGCAGCGACATCCACGGCGTGTTCAACATTGCCGGCGCGCTTCAGACCGCAGACTTTTTGCTCTTGGGAGACAACGAACCGCTTGTGAGCATCCATGGCACGGCAGACGAAACGGTGCCCTACGCCGAGGGCGAAATCGTGTTCACGGGCATCCCGATCATCGACGTGGACGGCAGCAGCATCGTGCACGCCATGGCCGACTCTGTGGGGTTGGACAACTGCCTCATTCCCGTGGAGGGAGCCGGCCACGTGCCGCACATTTTTGACGAGACGTACTACGATTTGACGCTGAGCACGGTGGCTGGCAAGCTCGGCGAGTGGGCATGCGAAGGCTACGTGCCTGTGTGCGGCGGGTACGATTACACCGCGGAGACCTCCGTCTCGAACGCGGAAGCCACCTTGCCTTTGCTGTTCCCCAACCCTGCAAGCGCCCAGGGGCGCGTGTTCGCGTCCTTCGACGCCCGGTCTGAGTGGACTTTGGTCAATGCGCTTGGTGCGGTGGTGGAACGCGGCGTGGCCCAGGCGGGTGACCAAGTCGTGTGGTCAAGCTTGGCTCCAGGATGGTACGCCCTGCGCAGCGCAGCAGGAAGCCAGGCGCTGGTCGTTCAGCCTTGACGCCAATGACGGCGTTCAGGTCCACGCGTCCTGCGCGGCCCTGAAGGTGTTGACGTGGGCTTGCACCACGGTGTTCACGTCGGGGGAATAGCCGCCGCCCATGGCGCAGACCACTGGTATGTCCTGGCTTGCACATGCGTCGAAGACCATGCGGTCGCGCTCGGCGCACCCGGTAATGCTCACCCCAAGGCGCCCCAGTTTGTCGGAGCTGAGGATGTCCACGCCGCACTGGTACATGACCATGTCCGGCCGGGTGTCGCTCAGAAGGCGGTCCAAATGCGTCTTCAACAAGGACAAGTACATGTCGTCGTCCGCCCCGTCAGGAAGGGGCACGTCGACGTCGCTGTCTTCTTTGTGAAGCGGGTAATTGGAAGCTCCGTGCATGGAGAAGGTGGTGACCCGTGGCTCCTTGGCGAGCAGCAAAGCTGAGCCGTTGCCCTGGTGAACGTCGCAATCCACAATCAAGACCTGCTTCACGGCCTGTTTCTGCAGCAGATGCAAGGAGGCAATGCCAAAATCGTTGAGGATGCAGAACCCCTCCGCCCGGTCGGCGTAGGCGTGGTGGGTGCCTCCGGCGATGTTCATGGACACGGTGCCTGAGGCCAAGCAACGCTCGGCGCACTCCAGGGTGCCTTGCATGATGACTCGCTCGCGCTCCACCATGGCCGCCGACCAAGGAAATCCACTTCGGCGCTCTTCGCTTCGGCTCCAGAGGCCGTCCCGGGTCCGTGTCCAGTAGTCCGCGTCGTGGGCGAGCAGGAGGGTGTCTTCAGCCATGACACCGGGCTCGAAAAATTGACCTTCCTCGACCACCCCCTCGTGCAGCAATTGGGCCCTCAGCAGGGCGTATTTCTGCATGGGAAACCTGTGGCCTTCCGGCACTTCCAACACATAGCAAGGCGCGTAGGCGACGTCCATGCCGACTTCAAGTGCTTGGTTGGGTCAAATGTTCAGCGATGACCCGGGCCAACACCCCAGCCGCGTCAGGGCACATCCGGAACCAAAGCTCAGGTTCCACCATTTCCAATTCGGACAAGGCCCAGGCCCCGTTCAAGTCTCGGACCATGTCCACGCGGGCATACAGAGGTTCACCCATGTTCCGTTGGGCCATGACGTTCACGGCGGCGTCCATGGCGCGCTCCGCAAATGCACGCTCCTCCAGGGTCATGTCGTGGGGCACCACCGTGCCGCCGTGGTCGTCTTGGACTCTGAAATCTCCAGGCTTCGCTTGTTTCTTTACAGCGTGGGTGACGGTGCCCCCCAACCACATCAATGAGAGTTCGCCGTCGGCCACCACGCTGGGCAAAAACGGCTGCATCATCATGTCCTGGCATTGGAGCAACGAGGTCCAAAGGACGTCGATGGGGTCAGGATGGCCAGGCGCAAGTTGCCACGCGTTGCGGCGGCGGGTCACCCGGTACGTGTCCTTGGCGGCGCCTGACACGGTGGGTTTGATCACCAGGTCGTCCGACGCGAACCCTTGGCTGGCCTCGTCCCAAGACAATGATTCGTGGCGGCGGTGGATGACGCTGGGCGCCACAGGGACTCCCGCGTTCTGCAGGTCGAGGAGGTAGTGCTTGTCCAAATTCCAGTGCAAGCACGCCGCGGGGTTGATGAGGGTGGTGACTTTCTCCACGTCGTGGAGCCACCCTTGAAACGCTTCCCAACGGTCGAAGTAGTCCCAAGTGGTTCGGAACACCAGGGCGTCCGCGGCGCCCCAGTCGACGCTGGGGTCGGACCAAACCTTTCGGTCTGCCTCAACCCCACATGCGCGGAGGGCTTCCACCAAGGCGAAGTCCTCGTTCAGGACATTCTGCACATAGGGCGGGAGGGACGGGGCTTCCGACGAGGGAAAGGCGTAACGTGCCTCGGTCAACACCCAAACCACCATGATCAGAACATCATCCCCAAGCGGAGCCGCATCATGCGGATGGCTTGAATGTCTTCCGCGCCTGCGGCGACCCAATCGTTGCGTTGGCTTCCGCCAGCGAGGCTTTGGCTTGACCAGAGGAGTCCAGCTTGCACCGGACCAAAGCGGTACGTGGCGCCCAAGGAGGCCACCACGGATGCGGCGGCGGACGACACAGGGGTCAACGTGGCCCCAAGCTCGTCAGGGCTGAGTTCGCCTCGTGCGCCAGAAAAGGAGGCCGCAAGGCGGTCGATTTCAGCGTTCATGCCGAGGGAGGATCCAACGCTCGCCGCCCAACCCAGTCCGTAGGCAATCTCTTGGCTGGCGCACACCTCGACCCGCCAGGTTTCCAGTCCATCGGCGAAGGTGCCTGCGCTTTGGAATTCCCACAAGTTGCCGTTGTAGAGGTCGTCGTAGAACAGGAATTGATCCACCAAATCGGCGTGACGCACTTGGTTCCAGCTGGCCACCACGTCGTTTCCTTCGGCGTCCACGCAGTTGACGTAAGCCTGGGTCCAGGCTTTTCCCACTTGGACGCCCAGTGAGAGGTTGTGTTGCAGGGTTTTCGAGGCGCCGATGCGAACGTGGTTGGGCACGTACCGCCCCCAATTGTCGACCACGTTGTCAAACCCGTTGTTCATGCGGTTGAGCACGTTGGTGAGCTTGTTGTTGCTCCAGCTGGGTTGACCCAGCTGGGCGGCGTCCCGAAGGTTGTTGGTGGTTTGGCCCAAGAGCTCTTCCACCACGCTGACGTCGGTTTCCAACCACACACTCCAGCCACCGAGTTCACCCATGCTGTCCATCCATTTGGACACCCATTGGCCTTCTCGGGCCTCGGCGTCACGTGCGGATTGTTCGAGCAGGGAGTCGTCGAGCTTTTGGGCCCAGGTGGCAGAAGATGCCAGTCCCAACACCAGGGCCGCAGCCCCACACCATGGCTTGATCACTTGTCGGAAAGTTCAGGGTTCTCAAAGACCAAATGCCCGCCAAATCCCGCGACTTGCACCGTCACGGTCCGCGCGAAGGGGCGGTGCCGTTCTTGGACGATGTACTTGGGGTTGACCAACACGTCGAAGTCCGTGCCTTTGAGCGCTTTGTGGATGGCGGCTTTGCGTTCCCGCGTGCCTGGTCCTCGCTGAAAAATCATCCCGGGGTACTCGGCGAATTCGCGGTCGCCGGACCGGAAAATCCCCAGCACCACTTTGGTTTGGGACACCGCTTGCAAGGTGGTGGTGGTGTCCACAACGACGTGGGCTTTCACGGGTTCAATGGCCAACAGGGCGGCGCCTTGGGCCAATTGGGTGCTGCGGACTGTGGTTTTGGAACAACCAGCGGCCAAGGCGGCGGTGAGCCCGAGGGCAAGGGGAATCCACTTCATGTGGCCGAAGGTAGCCTCTGCAGGGCCATCTTGCGGCATGGATTGGTTGCTTCTGATGTCGGCGTTGTTTCCGGCGGGATTCATGGTGGGGTTGGTGGTGGCCATGCGCATTTGGCCGCCCAATTCGGTCAACCGCATGTACGGCTACCGGACCCGCAGAAGCATGGCCTCCCAAGAAGCCTGGGACTACGCCCAGCCGAGGTCGATCGAGCTGATGCGTCAATGGACCGTGTGGATGGTCGTGTGGACGCCATTGGTGCTTTGGCGGTGGTGTTTGGAGGACGCGACGCTCATCCTCTGTGGGCTCATGACGGTGGGGGTCTTGATGCCGTTGTGGTACGTGGAGCGGGAATTGAAATCTGAACCGTTCAAGCCTTCAGGTCACCTGAACGGGTACGGGTGGGCGTTCACGTTGTTCATGTTTTGCAGCGTGATGGCGCCCATCCAACACGGCAAGTCAGAGCCGGAAAAGCAGATCACGGGGGAGGTTGTGCAGCTGCGGTGGCACACGTCGAGCCGCGACGTGGGATTTAGCTTGGCCGACGACGACACACATTATTACATCAACCGAGGTCTGGACATGGGCATGGACAGCGTCGCTTGGAACGAGCGCGTCCTGGGCCAAACCGTGGTGCTGGAAGTCGTGGACCGCCCCGCAGGGCTGAACTGGTTCGGGTCGGTCGGTCCCATCCGCGGCGTCCTCATGGACGGGGACACCTTGTACAGAACAGGAAGGGTGCAGAACCCTTAAGCCGCAACGGGGACGGGCCGCCCCAACTCACGCAACATCTTGGTGTGCAAGCCCAAGGCCTGCATGTACGTGGTGGACGCGCGGTAGGGGATGCCAAATTCTTCTGCCGTTTTCTTCACGATGGGTGCGATGTTGGACAAGTGCACGTGGCTGATTTGGGGGAAGAGGTGGTGCTCAATTTGGTGGTTGAGCCCCCCGCACAAGAAGGTGAGCAACTTGCTGCCTGTGCCAAAGTTGGACGTGGTGCGCATTTGGTGGGTCAAAGGATCCACGTCGAGTTTGGCGCCTTTCACCGCAGGGGTGTAATCGTGGTCTTCAAGCACGTGCGCAGGCTGGAAAATCACCGCCAGCAGGAATCCTGCGACCATCTGCATCACGCACCACCCCGCAACGACTTGCAACCAATGGGCCCCGCTGAACAAGATGGGCAGCACGAGCACGTAGGTGAAGTAGGCTGTTTTGGTGGCTCCCATTTCCACTGACAGCTTGCCCACGGTGGTTCCGGTGGGCTTGATGAGGTCTTTCTTGTGGTAACGGCGGAGCTGCATCCAATCCTTGGCGATCATCCAAAAGATGGTCATCATGGCGTAGAAGACCCACGAGTAGATGTACTGGAAGCGGTGCCACCAGTGACGTGGCTTCAAGGGGCTGAAGCGCATGATGGGGTGCATGTCGATGTCTTCGTCCAAGCCGTCGACGTTGGTGAAGGTGTGGTGCAACACGTTGTGTTGGATTTTCCACATCATGGCGTTGCCGCCCACGAGGTCGAGCACGCGACCCACCCACAAGTTGACCCACTTTTTGTCGCTGTAGGCGTCGTGGTTGGCGTCGTGCATGACGTTCAGGCCAATGCCGGCCAAGCCCAGTCCCATGACCAGTTCAGCCACCCAAAACATCCAACCTTGGCCCGCCAACCCCCAAGTGATGAGGGCCCAGGGCACGAAGTACAAGCCCAAGGCGGCGGCCGTTTTCAGATGCAAACGCCAATCGCCTTTGCGGCTCAAGTTGTTTTCCTTGAAGTAGGCGTCGACGCGGGCACGAAGGGTCTTTGTGAAGTCCGTCGTGTCGCGGCTGTATCGGATGGCAGGAATTTGCATGGGGTGAAAGTAGAACCCTGGATTCTGCGTGCGGTTCACTCGAGGCACAGGATGCCCACAGAGTTCTTCACAGCACCTGGGTCAGCCGAAGGGGGACTTGGGCTTGGGGATTTTCCGAACCCGCAACGACTTGGGCGTGACTTCGAGGTACTCGTCGTCGTTGATGAATTCCATGAATTCTTCGAGCGAGAGCTTCCTGGCCGGGGCAATGCGCAAGCCCTTGTCCGCGCCTGAGGCGCGCATGTTGGTCAGTTTCTTGCCCTTGATGAGGTTCAGCTCCATGTCCGTGTCACGCGCTGATTCGCCCACGACTTGACCGGCGTAGATGTCTTGTCCGGGGTCGATGAAGAAGATGCCTCGGTCTTGCAATCGGTCGATTTCATAGGCCCTGGCTTGGCCAGTTTCCATGCTCACCAAGGATCCTGTGCTCCGGGTGGCCAAATCGCCTGCATAGGGCTCGTACCCGTCAAACCGGTGAGTCATGACGGCTTCCCCTGCAGTGGCGGTGAGGATTTGGTTCCGCAGACCAATCAGGCCGCGGGAGGGGATGCGGAATTCCATGTGTTGCAAGTCGCCTTTGGCTTCCATGACTTGAAGCATGCCCTTGCGCATCATGACCAATTCGGTGGCCTTGCCTGCGGTGGCCTCCGGCACGTCGATGACGAGATGCTCGAAAGGCTCATGTTGCACGCCGTCGATGTTCTTGAACAGCACCTGAGGCTTGCCGATTTGCAATTCGTATCCCTCCCTACGCATGGTTTCAATCAGCACGCTCAAGTGAAGGATGCCGCGGCCGTACACATTCCACCGGTCTTCGCTGTCGGTGGCTTCCACCCGGAGGGCCAAGTTCTTTTGAAGCTCGGCGTCGAGGCGCTCGCGGATGTGACGGCTAGTGAGGAATTCTCCGTCTTTGCCCAAGAAAGGGGACGTGTTGATCGTGAAGAGCAAGCTCATCGTGGGCTCGTCCACGGCGATGCGCTCCATGGGCTCCGGCTGTTCGAGGTCGGCCACGGTGTCGCCAATCTCAAACCCGTCCATGCCGGTGATGGCGCACAGGTCGCCGCTGCGGACATGCTCGACTTTCTCTTTGCCCAGGCCCGAGAACACGTACAGTTCTTTGGCGCGCACCTTTTTGTTGCCCTCTGCCGTGCACAGGGTGTAGTCCTTGTTGGCGTGGAGGTCGCCGCGGTACAAACGTCCAATGGCGATCCGCCCCGTGTACTTGCTGTAATCGAGGGAGGTGATTTGGAGCTGGGGGGTGCCTTCCTCGTAGGGCGCCTCAGGCACGTGTTCCAAGATGACGTCCAACAGGTGGGTGACGTCCTCGGTGGGGTTGTTCCAGTCCTCGGCCATCCAACCGTTTTTCGCGGACCCGTACACCGTGGGGAAGTCGAGCTGTTCTTCTGTGGCGTCCAGGTTGAACATCAGGTCAAACACCTGCTCCTGCACCAGGTCAGGGGTGCAGTTTTCCTTGTCCACTTTGTTCACCACCACAATCGGCTTGAGCCCAAGCTCAATCGCCTTGCCAAGCACGAATCGCGTCTGGGGCATGGGCCCCTCGAAGGCGTCAACGAGCAACAACACCGCGTCGGCCATCTTCAACACACGCTCCACTTCTCCGCCAAAATCCGCGTGGCCAGGGGTGTCAATCAAGTTGATTTTGACGCCTTTCCATGTCGCGCTGACGTTCTTGGCCAAGATGGTGATCCCGCGCTCCCGCTCGAGGTCGTTGTTGTCCAAGATGAGTTCTCCAGAGTCCTTTCGGTCGTCGACGACGTTGCACTGGTGAATGATTTTGTCGACGAGGGTGGTTTTCCCGTGGTCGACGTGGGCGATGATGGCCACGTTGCGAATGCCGCTCATGAGGGGTGGTTTTGCGGGCGCAAAGGTCGAACATCCCTTCAGACCGCCGACCGAAGGCTTGGCATTAATTTTGCTTGACCCAAGCCGTTGCCATGAACATCTTGAAGTCTTCCTCCTCGTTGGCCCTTGTGGCCGTGGTCTTGTTCTCGTCCTGTGCGAGCTCTGTGAAAATCACCTCGTCGCCTTCCGGGGCGGACGTGTACGCCGACGGGTTCTATGTGGGCCAAACCCCCATGCGACACAAAGACGCCAAGCCCACCGGGACCACCCTCGAACTGAAGTTGGAGAAGGAGGGGTACGACACGTTTGAAACGGAGATCACCAAAGACGCCCGCCTCAACGTGAAGGCGTTGCTCGGCTCGATGTTCATTGTGCCTCTGGGTTGGATTTTGGCTTACCCCAAGGCGAGGCACTTTGTCATGAAGTCCAACAGCAACGAGCCGTTCAGCATGGACGCAGGCCGCGACGGCACGATGGTGGAGGTGAAATCAACCAGCGCAGTGGGGACCGCCATTTTCGTGGTGGCGACGGAGAATTCGCCTTGCACAGGCAGGGGAGATGTGTCCACCCTGGAGGCGTCCATGGGCATCCGGTTGATGAAGGACTACGACGTGTTGGAACGCCGCAATTTGGGCGTCCTCACCTTGGAGCAAACCCGCCAATTGACAGGCTTGCACGACGAGTCCACCATCGTGGAAGCGGGCAAGTTGTCTGGGGCGAAAGGCGTTGTGCTTGTCAGCCGATTTTGCGACGAGCAGAACAACACCGTGACCAATGCGCGGTTTGTGGATTGCGAGACAGGCGCACTGCACTGGGCCGCCGTGTCCAAGAACCAAAGCATCGACCAGGTGGTTGCCGAGATTCGGGCCGCCTTGAAGCGCTGAGCTCGGGTCGGGTCAGTCCTCGGCCACCCAACGTTCGAATTCGTCGAGCATGGTTCGCATGTCTTCGAGTCCGGTCAAGGGGTTCATGAACGTGCATCGCAGCCAGGCCTCGCCATTCAAACGTGTGGCCACAACGTAACTGGCCCCGTCCCTCAAGTGGCGAGCCCTCAACCTGTTCACGAGGTGGTTGTCGTGCGCGGCGTCGGAAGGCCTGAAGCACACGATGTTCGCTTGGGGTGCCATGGCCAATTCCCACCCGGGTCGCGATTCCAATTCATCCGCAAAGACCTCGGCCAACGACCACAACCGGTCCACGAGGAGCCCCCACTTGTTCAAGCCGCCGTCGAACATGGCCGTGGCCAACCGGGTGCTGAGCATGCGTTTGGTGCACTCAAACGTCCGCTTGCCGGTGTCCCACCAATCTTGTTCTTCGGCACGCTCCCAGAGGTATTCCGCTTCTTGAACGAATGGCAGGAAACTCTCCTTGCTGTCTCGGTAGAGGATGCCGGTGAGCAGGGCCGGGAGCCCGCACACTTTGTGAAAATCCAGGACCACGCTGTCGGCCAAGGACATGCCGCGTACCAAGTGCTTGTGGGTGTCGCTGAAGCCCGCGGGCGCGCCGTGGGCGCCGTCCACGTGGAACCACACCTCTTCAGTGTGGGCCCATTCCGCGATGCGGTCGAGGGGGTCGTACGCCCCTGCGCTCGTGGTGCATGCGCTTCCGACCACGGCCAACAATTGCTTGCCTTGCCCACGCAACTCACGGGCTTGGTGCGTCAGGTCGTCGACGTCCATGCGGTGGTGGGCGTCCGTCTTCACCAACACCACCGCTTCCGGACCCCACCCCATGATGCGGACGGCGCGGTCGACGCAGTAGTGGGCTTGTTCTGAGACAAGCACGACGTAAGGGTCTGCCTGACGGATGCCGTGGCGCCAAGGGTCTTGGTCGAGGCGCAGCCCCAGCTTTCGCTGGGCGGCCAGCAGGGCCACAAGGTTGCCCAATGTTCCGCCGTGGCAAAGGACACCGCCGCATCCTGCCGGCAACCCCAGCGCTTGCCCCACCTCGTTCAGGAGCAGATGCTCCAAGGTCGCGTTGGTGGGGCCCATCTCGTAAATGGCCTGCCCGTTGTTGAGCAAGTCGGTCAGGGCGCCCAGCATGGCTTCTTGCGGGAAAGGGACCGCCACTTGGTGGCCCATGTACCTGGGGTCGTGCAATTGGTTGGAGCGTTCCAACACGGCTTGAATGGCCTCCTCCCGGGATCCTGAACGCGACATGAACGCCTTCCAAAACGCAAGTTCCTCCGACGGCGTGCCCACCGGGTAGCTGGAAGGACGCCGACGTCCCACGCTGTCCTCCAGGTGGTCCGCCAGCCGGTCCACCAGGTCGTGGCCAAAGGCGCGAAAGGCCGACGAGTCGTAGGCTTCGCGCAACGCGGGGTGCAGGGGGAGCAGGGGGCGACGGGGCTTCATGGCGGTGCTTTCCACGAAGGTACTCGTCGCCCCGGCTGCAATCAGTCGGCCAGCACCATCAGTTCCCTCGGGGACTGAATGACGTATTTGAGGTTGCGTTCGACTTGCTCCCCGGCCTTCACCACCAAGTCCCAAACAACTTTGCCGCTGGCTTCGTGCACGTGCGCCCCGTCCAACTTGAGCCGGTCGATGGAGATTTCCTCGGTGCGCACCAACGGCAATTGGTCTTCCACCTGCAACGTCACCGAGGCTTGCTTTCGGTTGATCACCGTGAAAGTGTACTCACGGCTAAATTCCTGCTTGCCGGTGAATGCCCCGACTTTGTCCTCACGCAGGGTCCGCTTCCGACGCACGAGGACGTTGGGGTCCGGGCCCAGCGAGATTGCCAGCGTGTCTCGGACGAAGTCCAAGTGCAATTGACTTTCTCCAACGTAGTCGTCCCCGAAGTAGATGTGCATGCGTCCGTTGATCAAGTCCAAATCCTCCCATCCTGTGAACATCGCGGTCAGGTAAACCTGCGGGTCGAGCTTGGGCGCGCACTGATGCAGGTAGTCGGCCTCGACCTCGTGGTCTTGGATGCGCACGGCGTGCGGACGCCCGTCCGACGGGATGTGGTAGCTCGCCGAGACGTTGAACCGGGTCTGGGTCGGGGAGTGTCCGATGTCCACGGCCACAAAGCTGAGGTCGTCTTCAAAGTCGCGGCGTCGGCTTGAAGCCCGTCCAAACAAACTTTCCTCGGCTTCTTCCGCGACCACCTCCACGGCGTCCATCAGGTCGAGGGTCGGCGCCAGGGCCACGTTCATGACGTGGCTGGAGATGGCCATGGTCTGGGTGGAGTAGCCGATGTTTTGGTACGACAACGAGGTGGCCCCTTGGGTCACGGCCAGGTTGTAAAAGCCGTTGATGTCGGTCACCGCCTGCGCGCGCCCGTCGCTCGACACCACACGGGCGCCGACCAGCGGGTTGCCTTGGGGGTCGAACAACTGCCCGCGCACCTCCCGAACAGAAGGGTTGTAGGGCTGAGCTTTCAGCCAGGCGTTGGCCGAGGACACGCCCGTGTGTTGGACGGTCCCCCCGGCGGAGCCATCGATGTACCAGGGCTGGAGCTCGGGCTTGGTGCGGTTTTGCGAAGGCGAGCCTGTGGCCACGGTGAGGCTGACGTCCTCCCACGTTTCGCCGGTGTTTTGGGTGACCATGGCTTGGCATTCCAAGCGCATCGAATCGTCCACATCGTGCACGCGCACGTTGTAGCTGGGCGTCCAGCCCGCCTGTTGCATCCAGTAGCTGAATGCGAGGGCGCCTTCAGTCTGGCGGGGCACCTCCACCCGAACCAACACCTCCAACGAGGTGGCCGTGCGCAGCGTGGGCAATTGTTGCATGGCGGCATCGACGGCGGCGATTTCTTCCTGATGGTTGGCGATGCTGCGGTCGATGTCGGCCCGGCCTTCGTGAATGGCTTGGAAGCGGGCGCTGTAGAACGCCGTGGCCTCCATCAAGCGTTGCAAATCCACGCCGGTGTCCTTTACCGTGAAATCCTGGTTTTGGAGCAGCAGTTGTTCTTCTCGGTCAAACAAGGCCCGCCGTGTCTGGGCTTCTTGAATGTCCCGATGCAGGCGGTTGCGCAGGGTTTGGAGCCGCTTGCGTTCCTGCGGCGCTTCCGCCCCGCCCAGGGTGTCGGTGTGGTACCGGTGCGAAATGTCCAACACGGTGAACCCGCCTTGGCCGGTCAGCCTGATCCGGGAAGGGTCGATCCCGGTGTGCAGTCCGCCAAACACGAGCATGTGGATGCCCTCGTTCAGCGCCACTTGAGCCACCCGTTCAACTTGGGCGCCTTGCTCGTAGACCACCACGTGGTCGATGCGGCTCGTCACAGGGATTTCACGGGAGGTGTAGGTGGGGGTCGCCTGGGCAGCGAACGCCAGTCCAAGGGTCAAGGCCACCGTGGCGGCGGCCAGCAACATGCATTCGAAGTTGGAGGGTTTCATGGCATTGGGGTTTGGGATGTGAAACAATCGTGAAAAGCCCAGAACCAAGGAGCATGCCAAAAACTTTCAGGGCCCATCTCGCTGTATCTTCGAGGACCCATGATTGACCTGCTTGGAATCACGAAGACGTACACCACCGGAGCCCAGTCCCTGCAGGTGTTGAAAGGCGTGGACCTGGCCGTGGAAACGGGGGAGTTGGTCGCCATCATGGGGTCCTCAGGGTCCGGCAAGTCCACGTTGCTCAACATTTTGGGTTTGCTCGACGGCTACGACGAGGGCATGTACCGGCTGGACGGCAAGAACATGGCCAAGTTGACCGAGCGTCGGGCCGCAGAGTTGCGCAGGGAAATGCTCGGGTTCGTCTTCCAAAGCTTCAACCTCATTGGGTTCAAGTCCGCCGCGGAGAATGTGGCCTTGCCGCTTTACTACCAAAAGGTGCCCCGCAAGGAGCGGCTCCGTCGGTCCCATGAATTGCTTGAACGGGTGGGGCTGTTGGAATGGGCGGACCACCTTCCTTCTCAGATGAGTGGGGGGCAAAAGCAACGTGTCGCCATCGCGCGCGCCTTGGCCGCCCAACCCAGGGTGATCCTGGCCGACGAGCCGACGGGCGCCTTGGACAGCGCCACCTCTGAAGAAGTCATGTCGCTGTTGAAAGAATTGAACGGCGACGGCATGACCATGGTTGTGGTGACCCACGAGGCGGAAATCGCCGCGGAATGTCAGCGCACCATCCGGCTTCGGGACGGGTTGGTGGAATCGGGGGCGCATGTTTGACCGGGACGCCTGGTTGGAAGTGGCCCACAACGTGCTGGCCCACCCACTTCGCACCACGTTGACTGGCATCAGTGTGGCCTTGGGTATTTTCATCTTGGTGGTGATGCAAGGGCTGGGCTACGGCTTGCAGAACGGGGTGGAAGGACAGTTCGCGGACGACGCGGTCAACAGCATCTGGGTGGAAGGAGGTCGCACCCAAATGGCTTACCGCGGTCAACAACCCAACCGGCCCATCAAATTGACCAACGCCGATGTCACTGGATTGTCGTCGCAAGCCGACACGGTGCCGGCATCGTCCAGGCGAATTCGACTTTGGGGTGCTGAAATTGTTTGGGAAAACCCCAATGGAGAAAACCGGGGTGGGGGATTTGGGGTGCGTGGCGTGGATCCGGCCCACATCGATCTGGAACGTTCTGTCCTGCTCTCGGGCAGGTACATCAACGACCGAGACGTCATCGAGTCCCGGAAGGTCGCCGTGGTGGGCCCCAACATCGTCAGGGACCTGTTCCGCGACGTGGATCCGCTTGGGGCGTTCATTCGAATCAACGCCGTGGTGTTCCAGGTGGTGGGCACGTTTGAAGACCCTGGGTCTCGGTGGGAAAACCGCGTGGCGTACATCCCGTTCTCCACAGCCCAGCAGCTGTACCGGACCGACGGCGGGGTGGACCAAGTGCTGTACAGCACGGGGGACATGGCCACGGAGGCGACCGTGGAGCAGAGCGACCGGATGAGGTCCTGGCTCAAAGACGTGAAGGCGGTGCACCCAGACGACTCCCGAGGGGTGGAGGTGGACAACAACAACGAGGAGTACGCCATGTATGCTTCGATTTTCGACGGCATCCGGCTGTTCATCTGGGGCATTGGCCTCATGACCCTGCTCGCGGGGGCCGTTGGGGTGGCCAACATTTTGGCCATTGGTGTGAAAGAGCGCACCAAGGAAATCGGGGTGCGCAAAGCGTTGGGGGCCACCAACGGGAGCATCGTCAGCTTGGTGGTCATGGAATCCACGGTGTTGATGCTGGTCAGCGGCAGCTTGGGGTTGATGCTGGCCGTGGGGCTGTTGACCACCGTGGCGCCGATGGCGGACCACGAGTATTTCCAAAATCCCCAAGTCGACCACCGCATTGCGTTGTTCGCGTTGGTGGTCTTGGTGTTGGTTGGATTGGCGAGTGGGTTGGGGCCGGCCTTGAGGGCGGTGGCCATCCGACCTGTCGAAGCGCTGCGGGACGAATGAGGTGGTGGGAGCGAGATCCGTGGTTGGAGTTGGCGCAAGTGCTGTTGCGCAACCCGTTCCGCACGCTGCTGAGTTCGCTGGGCGTGGGCTGGGGGCTCTTCATGATTCTCATCACGGTGGGGGCGTCCAACGGACTGGAGGAAGGCGTCAAAGCCGACATGGGCAACCGCGTCAAGAACAGCGCGTTCCTGTGGGGCGAGTCGACCAGTCTGCCTTACAAGGGATACGCCCGGGGACGTGACATTGAATTGACCACCATGGACGTGGCCTTCTTGGAAGAAAACGCGACCACGTTGGAGGCCGTGGCGCCGCGGAACCAGCTCGGAGGCTGGCGGGGCGGCAACAACGTCACGCATGGACTGAAGTCGGCGGCCTGTGGGGTCTACGGCGACATGCCCGTGTACAAGGACATCGACCCCATTGTCATCATGGAGGGGCGTTACATCAACGAGCGCGACTTGGAAGACCGCCGCAAGGTGGCTGTGATTGGCAAGCGCGTGCGGCAGCTCTTGTTTGACCGAGAGGAGCAAGTCTTGGGGAGCCACATCCAGATTCAAGGTGTGACGTTCACCGTGGTGGGCGTCTACCGCAGCCAGCAAACCGGCGAAGACGCGGAGGAGAGCGAGAACAGCATTTTCACGCCGTACACCACGTTCAACCATGCGTTCCACATGGGCGACAGGGTGGGGTGGTTGAGCCTGCTCATCCGTGAAGACGTTCCTGGCGACACCGCGGTGGCGGAAGTGCTGCGCCTTTTGAAAGCCCAAAAAAGCGTGCACCCCGACGACCCGAGGGGCTTCGGGCACTGGAGCATGGCGGAAATGCACGAGGAAATGACCACCGTGTTCAGCGCGTTTCGATGGGTGTCGTTTGTGTTTGGGGGGCTTGCGCTGTTTGCAGGCGTCATCGGCATCATGAACATCATGCTGATCACCATCAAGGAGCGCACCCGTGAGCTTGGCGTGCGTCGTGCCCTTGGTGCCACCCCAGCCAACATCGTGGTCCAAATCATGGTCGAGACGTTGACCCTCACCGTGCTTGCGGGGCTGGTCGGCGGCATCCTTGGTGTGGCCACCTTGGAGGCGCTGGACGCGTTTTTGACCGCCTCTGAAGACAACGGCATTTTCAGGCACCCCCATGTGACGTTGGACGTGCTGTTGACCGCCCTGGGAACGATGACTGTGTTGGGCGCGTTCGCCGGGGTGCTCCCCGCCTTGCGAGCGTTGCGTGTGGAACCGGTGGAAGCGTTGCGAACCTAACTTGCCAATTCTTGAACATGAAGAACGGAAAACCCCTTGCCTTGCTTGTCGGCGTGTTGGTCATTTTGGCCGGCACGTTTTACACGGTCAAACACCTCCGAGACCAGGAATCCCAGGCCGTGGCTTCGTACAACACGGAATCGCCCAGGGTGACGGACATCGTCCTCAAGACACTGGCGTCGGGAAGCGTGCAGCCGCGCCAGGAGATTTTGATCAAGCCCCAGGTGTCGGGCATTGTGCGCCGGGTGCTCGTCGAGGCGGGAGACAAGGTGGAGGCCGGTGATGTTTTGGCCGAGGTGATGATCGTGCCCGACGTGGCCGCCTTGAGCAACGCAGAATCCCGTTTGGCCCGCGCCAAACTCAGTTTGGACGACGCCCAAACCAACCACGACCGGAACGCCGGGTTGCTCGAACGCGGTGCCCTGGCGCCGGCCGAAGCTCAGCGCACGGAGTTGGCGTTGAAGCAAGCGCGGGAAGAGGTTTTCGCGGCGGAAGATAACCTGCGCATTGTGCAGGAAGGGGTGACGGCCAGAGGGGGAGGCAACGCGTCCAACACCTTGGTCAAAGCCACCGTCTCAGGCATGGTGCTCGAAGTGCCCATCAAAAAAGGCAACAGCGTCATCGAGGCCAACAACTTCAACGAAGGCACGACCATCGCTTCGGTGGCCGACATGGCCGACCTCCAGTTCGTGGGCAAAATCGACGAGAGCGAGGTCGAAAAGCTGCACGAAGGCATGCCCATTCGGTTGACCATCGGCGCCATTGAGGGAAGCCAAATCCCCGCGACCCTGGAGCACATCGCCCCCAAGGGCGTGGCGGAAGGTGGGGCCATCCAATTTGAAATCAAGGCGGCTGTCCTTCTGGAGGACGGGCAGTTTTTGCGGGCCGGGTACTCTGCCACGGCCGACGTGGTCTTGGACGAGCGGAAAGAGGTGTTGGCCTTGAGCGAGCGCTTGATCCAATACGACGGCCGCCAGCCTTACGTGGAGGTTCAATTGGAAGAGAACGTGTACGAGCGCCGCGACGTGGAAGTCGGGCTCAGCGACGGGCTGGTGACCGAGGTGTTGTCCGGCGTTTCCGAGTCGGACCTCATCAAGGTGTGGAACCAGCCCCGCTACGAATGACCTTTCCGGAAGACCGGCTGCGCACAGGCTTGCCGGTCATCGAGGCCAAGGCGTTTGCCAAGGACACGGTCCGAAACCCTGCTTGGGTGGACGAGTTGATTCGCTTTGCTTCCGATCCCGAGGGCGGCACCGTGCCTCGCAAGGCGTCGTGGGTGCTCCGGCATGCGGCGCTGGACGACCCTGCTGTCGTGAAGGACAAGGCCGTGGACATTCTGGATGCGGTCGACGAATCCCAAGACCCGAGCGTGCATCGTGAATTGCTCAAAGCCCTCCTGGAGGCCGACCCCGCAGAACTTGCCAAGCTCGGTGAGGACCTTTACGACTTGGGCTTGGGGCTGTGTGCCGACGAGACCATGCCGGTCGCCATGGTCCACGTGGGGGTGTTGTTGCTCCACGCGTCCCAAAAGCCGCTCGGCCAAGAGGTCGCAGAAGTCTGGGCGACGCGAGGGGCGCATGCCGATACGGCGCCCTTGGCGCGATTCCTCGGCAAGCAGCTCGCCGCACTGAAACAGCAGGGGCGGGGTTGAGTCGCCTTAGCTGGCGCCGCCTTGGGGCTTGGGCCCTTTGAACTTGGGCTTCTTGTTTTTTCGTGACCCGCCTCCACGCGAAGGCCGATCCGGCCCGCCACCCCCTTGCGGTGGGCGGTTCTGGTTGCGGTTTTTGTTGCGGTTCCGATTGCGGTTGCGGTTGCCGGAGCCGGAGCCTTCCCGGTTTTGCTGGGGTTGGCCGCCACCGGGCTTTGAGGAACGCTGCCCCCCTGCGTCGGCCAGGGTGATGGCAGGCAAGTCCAAATGCCATTGGTGTCCCTCTTCCAAGGGGATGTCGCGCTGAATCAGCTTGACGATGTTCAGCATGTGCTTCCGTTCGTCGCCTTCGTTGACCATCGAATATGCGACGCCGTCGTGGCCCGCACGTCCGGTGCGGCCAATGCGGTGCACGTACGTTTCGCTGATGTTGGGAATCTCGAAGTTGATCACGTGGCTCACCCCCTTGACGTCAATCCCCCGGGCGGCGATGTCGGTGGCCACAAGGACCTTGATTTTGCCGCTTCGAAACGCGTTCATCGCACGGTCGCGTTGCGGCTGGCTCTTGTTTCCGTGGATGGCTTCGCCACGGATGCCGTTCTTCTTCAAGTAGCGAACGACCTTGTCCGCACCATATTTAGTCCTCGTGAACACGAGCGATGTCTCCACCTCAGGCCTGTTGAGCACCTCGACCAACAAGTCGCGTTTGGCGCCTTGGCTCACGAACAACATGCGTTGCTCCACCGTCTCGGCCGCGCTGCTGACCCTGGCCACCTCGACCCGGATGGGGTCGGTGAGGATGGTCTTGGAGAGTTTGACAATGCTTTCTGGCATGGTGGCGCTGAAGAACAGGCTCTGACGCTGTTCTGGAAGCATGGCGATGACGCGTCGGATGTCGTGGATGAAGCCCATGTCCAGCATGGTGTCTGCCTCGTCCAAGACCAAAAACTCGATCCATTCCAACGACAAAAGTCCTTGGTTGCACAGGTCGAGAAGTCGGCCGGGGGTGGCCACCAGGATGTCCACGCCTTTGCGGAGTTGGGCCACTTGTTTGTGCTGGCTGACGCCTCCGAAGATCAGGGCCGTCCGCGCTTTGATGTGCTTGGAGTAGGCCTTGACGTTGTCGTCGATTTGGGCGGCCAATTCCCGGGTTGGGGTCAGGACCAACACCCGCGGCACGGCCTTGCCGTGCATCATATTGTCCGCCAAGTGGTGGACGATGGGCAGCGAAAACGCCGCGGTCTTGCCTGTGCCCGTTTGGGCGATGCCCATCACATCGCGGCCTTGAAGCACGTGCGGGATGGCTTGTTCTTGAATGGGGGTGGGCGTCTCGTAACCGAGAGGCACCAGGGCTTCCAGCACCCTCGGGTGCAAGCCCATGTCTGAAAATTTCATGGATGTTTGGGGTGCCGCTTGGTCAACGTCAGCGGCTTACGCACCAGATCTGTACAGCCTTCGTTCTGCCTCGTGCAAACTTCAAAGGGGCGTGCCGACCTCGGTGAAACACGCACGCAACCGACTGTGGTCGCGTGTCGCAAAGATAGGCACGGACGGCGAAAGGGGCGGTTGACTAAAAAAGCGTACCTTCAGAGTGACACGCACATGGACAGCAACAAGACGAAATACAGCGACTTTTTGACGCGGCTCCAAGAAGAGTTGATGACGGCGGCCACCCAACATGCAGTGGCTTGGCGGTTCGGGAATTGGAGTGCGCGAGAACGGCTGTTGACGGTGCATGAACGGTTGCTGCGCGATGTGCGCAAAAACCTCCAGCGGCTGAACACCATAGTGCTGAAAGAAACCCCGGAGTTCAGGCGCGCGTTCGGGGCCGAATTCCAACGGTGGGCACACCAGCTTCCGCGTCCCGCAAAAGAACAACTCGAACTTTTGAAGGCTTACACTGAAGTGTTTGCCCCTCCCAAACCCAATCCATGATGCCCGTCTCCCAATTCCTGCGCACAAGCGCGACCCTTGCCCTTGTTGTTGCCGTCAGCCTGCCTGCTTCGGCCCAACTGTCGTTTTGGTCGCATGCCTCACACGAAGACCGAGCCACAGCCCCAGCAGTGGATGTGTTGACATTCGACGCGTATGACCTGGACGTGTCTCGTTTGGAGGCTTGGTTGTCTGAAGTGCCCCATGCGGCGGCGTTCGACACTCGAACTTCGGAGGCGGTGCTCGCGTTGCCCATGCCCAACGGCATGGTGGAGCGTTTTCGCGTGGTCAACAGCCCCATCATGGCCCCCGAGCTTGCGGCCCGGTTCCCGGACATTCAGGTGTATGCCGGCCAGGGCTTGGACACGCCAGAGGCCTCGGTCCGGTTTGACCTGACGCCACAGGGTTTCCATGCCATGGTCATGGGCGTCGGGGAAACCGTGTTCATCGACCCCCACACGCCCGGAGATCGGGAGCATGTCATTGTGTACACCCGTGCCAACTTCTACGCCAGCACCTCGAAGCGCGCCGAAGGGTGCATGGCGTTGGAACTTCCCCAAGCGGACAAAGAGGTTAAGCCCACCGTGAGCCAAGCCCATCCTGCTGGCAAAGAAGTCCAGACCATGGGCCTCAAGCCTGTCTCAGCGGCAAGCCGCGTGGACAACGGCGCGCAATTGAGAACGTACCGATTGGCGTTGGCGTGCACTGGGGAATACGCCTCCTACCACGGAGGAAACGTGGGCAGCGTGCTCGCGGCGATGAACACCTCCATGGTTCGTGTGAACGGCATCTTTGAGCGGGACGCGTGTTTGACCATGGAAATTGTGGCCAACAACGACCAGCTGATCTTCTTGGACGGCGCCACGGACCCCTACGACAACGGGAGCGGGGGCGCCATGCTCGGACAGAACATCAACACCTGCAACAACGTGATCGGGTCTGCCAACTACGACATCGGCCACGTGTTCTCCACAGGCGGTGGCGGCGTGGCGTACTTGCAATCGCCATGTGGCGGCAACAAGGCGGGCGGCGTGACGGGCCAAGGTGCGCCCATCGGGGACCCGTTCGACGTGGACTACGTGGCGCATGAAATGGGGCACCAATACGGCGGCAACCACACCCAAAACAACAGCTGCAACCGCGCAAGTTCGGCCGCCTTCGAACCAGGTTCCGCCTCCACCATCATGGGGTACGCCGGCATTTGTTCTCCCAACTTGCAGAGCAATTCCGACGACCATTTTCACAACCACAGCATCAACGAGATGATTGCGTTCACCGTGAATGGCAACGGCAACACGTGCGCGTCCATCACCAACACCGGCAACGGGGTGCCCACGGTCGACGCGGGGGCAGACGGGCTGGTGGTGCCGGTGTCCACGCCGCTGGAATTGACCGCGACAGGGACGGATCCCGACGGCGATGCGGTGACCTACAACTGGGAAGAGTACGATTTGGGTCCCGCCACCGCGTCTGGGGACAACAACCTCACCAACCCTTCAGGCAGCCAGCCCATCTTCAGGTCGTTCTCCTCCACGACGTCGCCCACCCGGACCTTGCCTCGGGCGCAGGACCTCGTGAACAACTCGACCACCATTGGCGAGCACTTGCCGACCTACAGCCGCCAGTTGAATTTCAAATGTTCCATCCGCGACAACCGTTCGGGGGGCGGTGGATTCAGCGACGACTTGAAAACGATGAGCGTCACCGCCAACGCGGGTCCATTTTTGGTCCAATCGCCCAACGGGGGTGGCACCCTGGTGGGGAACACCAACCTGGACGTGACTTGGGACGTGGCGGGCACCGACGGCAATGGGGTCGACTGCAGTTCTGTGGACATTTACTTGAGCACCGACGGGGGGTACACATTCCCCACGCTTCTCGTGGCCGGCACACCCAACGACGGCAGCGCGACCGTGTTGCTGCCCAACTTGTCCACGGGGCAAGCTCGAATCAAAGTGAAGGGAAGCAACCACGTGTTCTTCGACATCAGCAACAACAATTTCGGCATCCTTCCAGGGTCCGACATCGACCATGATTTGGGCATTTCCAACGTGTCCGGCCTGAATCCTGGGGCATGTGAAAGCGTCCTCGATCCTGTTGTCACCGTCTTCAACGTCGGCTTGCAACCTGCCAGCAGTTTCAACTTGTTGTTGACCGTGGACGGGGGAGACCCAGTGCTGGTGAGTTGGACTGGCAACCTGGACAGTGGCGAGAGCGTGGATGTGCCGTTCTGTGAGGGTGAAGCGTGCTTGGCCTTGGAGGATGGGTTGCACGATGCTTCTGTGCAGCTTACCCTCACCAGCGCCGAGGACGAGAACGACTTGAACGACAGCTTTTCCACGTCCTTTGAAACCACCAGTGGGACCGACGTGACGTGGACCATTTTGACGGACAACTACCCAGCAGAAACCACCTGGACGGTCTCGGACGCGTCCGGCGCGACGGTGTGGTCAGGAGGCCCGTATGATGACTCAGGGACGTCGTATTCCGAGACGACTTGCCTGTCGACAGGCTGCTACACCTTGACCGTCAACGACAGCTACGGCGACGGCATTTGTTGTCAATACGGCCAGGGCAGCTTCGAATTGTCGTCGGACGGGGAAGTGCTGGCGGCAGGTGGCGAGTTTGGCTCAACTGTAAGCCTTGATTTCTGCTTGGCGGCTTCCGAAATTGCCGGGTGCACCGATCCGACTGCCGCGAACTACAACCCGGCGGCCACCGTGGACGACGGGTCTTGCGTGGCGGCCGTGCCGGGGTGCACGACACCAGCTGCATGCAACTACAACCCTGCTGCGAACGTGGAGGACGGGTCGTGCGAGTTTTCTGTCCAGTACTACACCTGCGACGACGACTGCATCTCCGACGACGACGGCGACGGGGTGTGCAACCAGTTGGAGGTGGCCGGTTGCCAGGACGACACGGCGTGCAACTACGACGAAGCGGCCACGGATCCAGGCACGTGTTTTTACCCCGACGAAGGGTACAACTGCGACGGGTCGCCGCTTTGCCTTGAAGACCTCAATGCGAATGGGGCGATTGACGTGGGCGACGTGCTGATGGTGCTCTCCGAATTTGGGTGCCAATCCGATTGCACGGCGGACGTGACTGGCGACGGCCTTGTGGTGGTCGACGACATCCTGGTCGTGCTCGCGGTTTTTGGGGTGGTTTGTCAATAAGCTTCCCCACGACCTGCGTCGATCTGGGCCGTTTCAGGCCTAGCTTTCCGACATGTTGATGAGCGTTGTTGGCATGGCGGTCCTCTTGGGCTTGGCGTATGCCTTTTCCCGGAACCGAAGCGCCATCGCTTGGCGCACCGTCGCAGGGGCCTTTGCCCTTCAATTTGGGCTTGGAGCTTTCGTGCTGCGCGTGCCGTGGGGACAAAGCTTGTTGTCCAGCCTGACCGAGGGCGTGAACGGCTTGTTGAACTACGCCAACGAAGGGATTTCCTTCTTGTTTGGAGAAATCGTGGGCGACAGCATCGGCTTCACGTTTGCGTTCAAGGTGTTGCCCATCATTGTCTTTTTCGCGTCGCTCATTGCCGTCCTGTACCACATGGGCATCATGAAGTGGGTGATCCGCATCATCGGCGGTGCTTTGCAACGTGTCCTGGGCACGTCCAAGGCCGAGTCCATGAGCGCCACGGCCAACATCTTTGTGGGGCAGACTGAAGCGCCGTTGGTGGTCAAGCCATACATCGCGTCCATGACGCAGTCAGAACTGTTCGCCGTGATGGTGGGCGGCTTGGCGTCCGTGGCAGGTTCCGCCTTGGGTGGATACGCCATGATTGGGGTGCCCGTGGATTACCTGATTGCGGCGTGCTTCATGTCGGCACCGGGTGGCTTGTTGTTTGCCAAAATGCTCATGCCTGAAACGGAGGAGCCCAAGGCCGAGTTGCCCGACCAAGCGGACGACGAAGCGCCTGTGAACGTCATCGATGCCGCGGCAGGCGGGGCTTCGTCGGGCCTTCAATTGGCCTTGAATGTGGGGGCGATGTTGTTGGCCTTTGTGGCGCTCATCGCCCTGCTCAACGGCGTGCTTGGCGGCATCGGGGCGTGGGTGGGTCGGCCTGACCTCACCTTGGAGTTGATGTTGGGCTGGGCGTTCAGTCCCTTGGCCTTCTTGTTGGGGGTGCCTTGGTCGGAAGCGGTCACTGCAGGGTCGTTCATCGGCCAAAAACTGGTCGTCAATGAATTCGTCGCCTACTTGAATTTGGCGCCTTACCTGGTGGAGGGCGCAGTGGGAGCCTTGTCGCCCAAGACCGCGGCCATTGTGTCGTTTGCGTTGTGCGGATTCGCCAACCTGAGCTCCATCGCCATTTTGTTGGGCGGCCTGGGCGGCATGGCGCCTGCTCGACGGAAGGACATCGCCAAGTTTGGCCTGCTCGCGGTGATGGCCGGCACCATGTCCAACCTGATGTCGGGCACCATCGCCGGCCTGTTCGTCGCGCTCGGATGAGCGGGCGCAGCAACGGGACGGTGGGCTTGCCGCAGGAGTGGATTCGAAGGAAGCGCGATGGACATGAGCTCACCTCTGCTGAGCTGCATGCGTTTGTGGAAGGCGTGACCTCGGGCGCGGTCAGCGAAGCCCAAATTGCCGCCTTCGCCATGGCGGTGTACTTCCAAGACCTGTCCGTCCAGGAGCGCGTGGAGCTCACCCTCGCGGTCCGCGATTCAGGAAGGGTGTTGGCATGGGACGCCCAATCCCTGGGTGGTCCGGTGTTGGACAAGCACAGCACAGGCGGTGTGGGGGACACGGCGTCCCTAATGCTGGCCCCCATGCTGGCGGCGTGCGGGGCGTACGTGCCCATGATTGCAGGCCGCGGTTTGGCCCACACAGGAGGAACCATCGACAAGTTGGAATCGATTCCAGGCTATCAAACAGGCGTCAACGTATCGCATTTCCAAAGGGTCGTCCGCGACTGTGGGTTTGCAATTGTGCGCCAGACGGACGATTTGGCCCCGGCGGACCGAAGGATGTACGCCACCCGCGACGTCACGGCGACCGTGGAGAATTTGGGCTTGATCACTGCGTCCATCGTGTCCAAAAAATTGGCTGCAGGGTTGCAGCACCTCGTTCTGGACGTCAAATGCGGCAACGGCGCCGTCATGCAGGATCAAGCTGAGGCCAGGGCGTTGGCGGAGAGCATGGTGGCTGTGGGCAACGGGGCGGGGATGAACACGTCGGCGCTGCTGACAGACATGTCTGTTCCATTGGCTTGGTCTGCAGGCAACGCGGTCGAGGTGCACGAGGCCGTGTCTTACCTCCGCAACGAAGGTCCGCGGCACCCGCGCTTGGACGAAGTGGTGATGTCCCTTGGGGCCAAGTTGTTGGTGCAAGCCGACATGCACATCACGCCGGAGGACGCCCGGCGGCAGCTGAGGCATGTGTTGGACAACGGAAGGGCCTTGGAATTGTTCGCCCAAAGCATCGCGCACATGGGTGGAGATGCCGCCGTGGCAGAAAAGCCTGAGCAGGTGCTGCCCCAAGCGCCTGTGGTGCGTCCCGTCTTTGCACCCCACGCAGGTGTGCTGACCTCGTACGACGTGCGTCAGGTGGGCATGGCCGTGGTGGAGTTGGGTGGGGGAAGGACACGTCCTGACGCTTCCATCGATCCCTCGGTGGGGTTGACGCAACTTCCGCTGGTGGGCCAGGCCATTGCGCAAGGCGACCCGTTGGTGACTGTGCACGCCGCCAGCGAGGAAGCTTGGCAGGCCGCCCAGCATCGCCTGCTCGGCGCGATGGTGTTCGATGGCAACGAGCAGCTGCCCGACGTTGTGGTGGGGCATGTGGGGTGAAGCGCAATGAGTGGCGACCTTTGTCGCCATGGTCAAAGTGAAAATGTTCGATGCGGTGTCCCGAGAGGCAATGCCTGCCATGGAGATGCCGCCGCTGGATGCCCACGCGTTCCACCAGGTGGTGGACAGCCGTCGGAGCGTGAGGATTTATTCAGCCGATGTCGTGCCGGAAGAGGTGGTGGATCGCTGCGTCGACGCAGCACACAAGGCCCCCAACAGTTCCAACCTCCAATGCTGGGAAGTACATCGGGTCTCAAGCCCTGACAAAAAGAAGGCCTTGGTGGAGGCTTGTTTGGGCCAGCCTGCGGCGTCCACCGCCCCCGAACTGTTCGTGTTCGTGGCGCGTCCTGACCTGTGGAAACGCAACAACCGTTGGATGATTGAAGAGTTCGACCGACGTGGAGACACCCCCGATCGGGCGTACCAGTACTTTCGGAAGATCACCAAGATTGCATACACCCAGGGCGTGTTTGCCTGGATCAAGCGCGTGTGGTTTCCGCTGAGGGCGATGTCGATGCCCACCCCAAGGGAACCCATTGGTTGGGCGGACATGCGCGTGTGGTCCCACAAGAGCACGGCCCTCTCAGCAGCCCATTTCATGCTGGCGATGCGGGCGGAAGGGTACGACACGTGTCCCATGGAGGGCATGGACAGCGTCCGGGTCAAGAGGACCTTGGGGTTGCCGCGTCGCAGCGAGATCTGCATGGTGGTGTCGGCGGGAAAGCGAACAGAGAAAGGGGTCTACGGGCCGCGTTTCCGGTTTGAGCGTGGCACGTTTTTCCACACCCATTGATTTTTTTCAGTTCAAATGAGTTCATTCCGATTTTCATCAGCCCTTACCCAAGGAACGAATGCCACTTTTGTCTCGTCCTTGGAGAGGGGCATTTAACCAAACGTTCGTTTGTAGAAGAAGGTCGACCCTGGTCGGCCTTTTTTTATGCCAGCCCGGCGTAGATCGGCCCCATCAAGTCCATGCTGATGCGCTTCACAAAGCCCTTGTAACCTGTGAGCATCCCGGCGTGGTAAAATTCAGCCACCGCCAATTCCGATTCTTCCGGCACGAAGTACGCCCTTGCCGCCTGATACCAAATGTTCAAAGCGCGGGTTTCCATGGTGTGGAAGGTGCTCCACTTCAAGGCGTGGAAATACCGTTTGGCCGACGCGAAATCCCCGAGCACCATCCTGTTCCACAACATGCGCATGTCGACGACGGCGTCGATGCGTTCGTCTCGAGAGTACAAATCCTGGGTGGATCTGAAGCGCTCGATGTTTTCTGAGCATGCCCTGACGAGTTCCAGGTCTTTGGCCAGGGTGGCCCAGTCGGCAAGGTTGAAGGCGAAGTAGCAGTTCTGGTGGCTCCATTGGGGCCAAATCTCGATGTCGTCGCGCAACCCCCGCAAGCAAAGTTGTCGGACCCGCTCTTTTTCCTCCTGGGGCGTGTCCATTTCAGAATGCATGAGCAGTGCGATGCCCAACTGACGGGCTTGGACCAGGGGATGGAGGGATGGCGACAAATCATCGATTGTCGAGATGTAAGGAACGATTTGTGCCCACGGTTTTCCCCTGGCCACCATGCCTGATGCGATGACGCCCCTGCCAAACAGTTTTTGCTCCTTGGTTTCTGCAATGGCCAGATACTCTTCCATCATGTGGTGACCAAACGAACTCATGAAGTCCAGAGGCGTGAATTGCTCCACCACAAACCGATGGATGTGTGGAAGCTTCTTGAATTCCCCCCAAAGCTCCATGTTGAATGTGCCACGGCGGTAAAGCTCAAACCAGGAATCCTTGAATGCGTTGAACTGCGTGGCGTTCAGGCGAAAGTGGTCGGGGTCTGCGTGGTCCTTCAAAAACCGACGCATCTCGTCTTTCATGGCCTCGTCCGACTTGGCTTGTGCGGGGTCATGCACGGTTGCACGTGGAGGCGGTGCGGGCCTCACAGGTGGCGCGGAGGACTTTTCTTGTCGAGCCCAACCTTCGAACGACATGTGCCCGCAGAACCTTGCCAAGGTGTTGAGGGTCGTTTTGGAGAATTTGCCTTGGTTCTCCACCAAGCCAAAAAACCGCCGCAAGGTGGACACCGACACGGGGTACCTGCTGTCGAACGTCCGGAGCTGGTCGCTTAGCACCTGGCAGTCCTTGGTGCACGTGATGTCCATCCCGCAGGTGTGTCCCACGTCTTGGGCAAGTCGATGAATTTGGTCTGCGTTGTAGGCCATGTCACTGCAAAGGCCAATCCATGCGTGTCAACCGCTTGGCACCGGCCAACCACAAAGTACGGCCGTCCGGTGAAAAGCGGGCCACGTAGTGGCTGCTGTCTGAATGATGGGCCCAAGACCGACCGCCGTCCAGGCTCACGTCCAAGCCCTCAAATCCGGTGGCCACCAAAGCGCCTGCTTGGGTGGGGTGATGCACGACGCTCGATCGGTACCCTGGGCCTCGGCCGTCGGAAAGCAATTCCCAAGTCGTGCCGCCGTCCGCGGTGACGGCGAGGTTGCCTGTGTTGTCCTCGGGAACTTCCCAGTTGCCGCCCATCGCCCATCCTTGGCGGGCGTTTTGAAAGGTCGCAGAGAACACACCGGTCATGCTTGATCCCTGCGTGACGGGCAAATCGATGGATGTCCAAGATGCGCCGGCATCCAACGATCGGAGGCAGCGCGAGGTGAGCCCTCCGGTGAAGACCCACACGGTGTCGCCGTGGCAAGCCAGGTTGCCGTTGGACGCGGCAAACGCCGCTTCACCTTCCAGCGCGTTGGGAAGCGCGTCGCATGGCAGGCGTTCCCAATGTGCGCCTGCGTCGTGGGTGGTCAACAGCGTGAAGCAGCCCTCGGTCGCGTCGCCAAACACCAACGCCCGTTGGTTGTCGAGCCAGACCATGGCGTCCAAAAACATCGCACTGTCGGCGTTGTGGTAGGTCCATTCGGGCACCATGGAGGTTGTCGGACACCTTGCAATCCATGCCGGTGAGGCAATCCCCACGGCATGCCAATGGTGGGTGGACAGGCCTGAAGCCCTGAACGAAGGGTGGGTGCTGTCGGGCGCCATCCATTGGGCCATGTCCCAAGTGGCTCCGCCGTCCAAGGTTTGTCCGACCCAGCCGTTGGAGCCTGCAAAACGGACGTGCTCTGGCCCCAACACGTCCAGGGTTCGAACGGAACACGGCAGGTCCTTGTGCACCACGTCAGGGAGAGGGGATTGGCAGCCGGCCCAGGCCAGGACCACCAGGATTGAAAGCAGGAAGGTTCGCATCGCGTGGGTGTGAAAGACTTTTTGCAAGGTCGTGGAGAAGTTTCAAGTGGATTTGCCCTTGGGGGGCTGAAGATGAAACACCTTGAACGCCATGAATTTGACTCGCAGTCTCGCCACGATGTTGGCTTCCTTGTTCGCGGGTGTCGCGGTGGGGCAGTCCAGCCCAGAGGCGGTGTGGACGGTGGTGACTTCCGAGGAGGGCCAAACGTTGCCGCTTCCAGGCGCCACGGTCAGTTGGTCGTGCGACGGGCAGTTGACGCACACACTGACAGACGTGCAGGGCCGATTCTTGCGCCCGGTGGAGGCGGTGGACTGTGGGGAGACGTGTTCGGTGACGGTCCGCTTTGTCGGGTACGCGTCCCAGACCCTGGACTGCAACGCTCTGCCTGAGTCGGGCCGGATGAATGTGGTGATGGCGCCCAACACGGAGGCCTTGTCCGAGGCGGTGGTCACCGCCAGCATTCGGGGATCCACCGTGGCGGAGGAAACCGTCCCTGTGGCGGTGTTGAAGCCTTATCTGGCCCAAAGCGCGAACACTCTCGACCTCAAGGGGCTCGTGGCCAAAACGCCGGGCGTGTCCATCCTGGACGGCCAAGTCAGCATTCGCGGAGGCAGCGGGTACAGCTACGGTGTGGGAAGCCGTGTGCAGATGTTGCTCGACGGCCTGCCTTTGTTGAGTGGCGACTTGGGGGAGATTTGGTGGTCCTACCTGCCCATGGAGCACGTGGATCAGGTGGAGGTGGTGAAATCCTCGGCCTCGGCGATGTATGGTTCAGGGGCGTCCAACGGGGTCATTCACATGCGGACGGCGTGGCCTGGGGACACCTCCGAAACCCGCGTGTCGGTTTTCAACGGCGTCTACCAAGCGCCGGATTCGGCCAATTGGCGTTGGTGGCGCGACAGCTACACGCCTGTGTCTAACGGCATGGAGGTATCCCATCGCCAGGGGTTTGGGAAGGTGGATGTGGTGGCAGGAGGGAGTGTCTTTTCCGACAAGACCTACCTGTCCGTGGGCCACGAGCAGCGGCTTCGCGGGCACCTCAAAGCGCGGTGGAAGCCCTCCTCGACGTGGCAATTTGGCGGAGCGGTCCAAGCCCAATACCAGCAAATGGGGCGGTTCATTTTGTGGGACGACTTCGCCACAAGTGCGTACCTCCCTATGGAAGGCACGTCGAGCGAGGACCGGTGGATCAATTGGCATGCCGACGCGTGGGCGTCGTGCACCCCACAAGAGGGAGGCAGCCACCACCTGCAAACCAGGGTGTACCAAACCTCGCGGTACGGCTCCGGTCCCGAGCCCTCCATGACCAGCACGTTGTCGATGCTGCAGTACCGACACGTGCGGGAGGTGGGTGAATACAGCCTGGCCCAGGTCGGAACTTTCGCGTCGGCCCAGAGCTCCTTTTCCTCGTTGTACCCAGACATCGAGTTGCTGACGTTCAACCCCGCGGTGTTTGCCCAAATTGATTGGGAGCGAGACCGCTGGAAATGGACGGCTGGGGTGAGGGCCGAGGCCAACGAAAACCCAGGGTTTTACTCGGAGTCGTCGGGGCCGACTTTCCGGTTTGGGGTGAACCGTGGGTTGGGCGAGAGGACCCGTGTGAGGTTGTCGTACGGAGAGTCCCTTCGCTTCGCGTCCATTGCAGAGCGCTACGTGGAAGGCACGCTCACGGACGGCATCAACATTCGGGGCAACCTCGACCTGCAAAACGAATCGGGGAGCAACTGGGAGTTGGGGCTTGTCCACGAGATCAAATCTGGCGACCAGTCTTGGGTGTTGGACGCGTCGGCGTTTGTGCTCAACTACGACGACATGATCGAATACACCCTCCAAGCCGAGACGGATTCCATGGGCAGCATCGTCATCGTCGATGGGGTGCCCCAGTTTTTCTTCCAGCCTCTCAATTTGGGCAGGACAAGAATCGCCGGTGTGGAGGGGAGCGTGGCTGGCCAGGGTCGGGTGGGGCGCGTGCCGGTGCGTGTGGTCGCAGGTGGAACGTTCAATTACGCCGGAGACCTGGTCAGCGACCCTGCCCAAGACAGCTTGCACATCTTCGTTCAAAACATGGTCCAAAGCATGGGCAGCTCCCGCGACAGCCTTGTGGCGGCGGGGTCTCTGTTGAAGTACCGCAACAAGGGCTCGCTCAAGGTGGACGTGGAATGGGACATAGGGCCTTGGACGGCAGGTGTGGCCCTGAACCACGAGAGCTTCATCGACGCGGTGGATTGGTACTTTGAAGAACTGGTCAGTGGGTTGGTCAATTACCGGGAGCAATTCACCAATGGGGCCCGGCGCTGGGACGCCCGGTTGACCTACACGGCACTGAAAGGGCAGCGGTTTAGCTTGGTCGTGAACAACCTGAACAACGCGGTGCTCAGCAACCGCCCCGGAATCATGGCGCCGCCGCGGCATGTCATGCTGCGCTTCGACACGCGGTTCTGAGGACGCCCAGGTGCAACCTTTGAGATGGGGGGTGGGTTGTGCCTGCGGTGGCGTGTACTTTCGCGCCACGAACCTAGAACCGTGACACCATGTTTTTGAAGTTGGACCGCGCCTGTTGGGCGCTTACGCTGGCCCTTCTCGGCGCAACCAATATGAATGCCCAAGGGCACATTCCTGGGGAATTCATTGTGATGTTTCACGCCCAGCAGGACGCGCAGAAATTCGCTTCTGCCCACGGGTTGGAATGGGCCCAAGCCCTTTCTCCGCGCGCCCACATTCACATGTTGCGGGTTCAAGGCGAGACCACGTCTGCGCAGGACTGGGCGGTGCTTCGGGCGTTGCAGAACGACCCCCTCTTGGAGGCGGCGCAGTTCAACCACGAAGTCGAAAACCGGGACACCGAGCCCAACGACCCTCAGCTTCCTCAGCAGTGGCACCACGTTCAAAGTGGCGACCACGACATCGATTCTGAGTTGGCTTGGGACATCACCACAGGCGGCGCGGCCGCGGACGGTTCCCGCATCGTGGTGGCGGTCCTGGAAGGCGGCGGTTCCAACTACAACCACGTCGACTTGATCGACAACCACTGGGTGAACACTGCAGAAATTCCGGACAACGGCATCGACGACGACGACAACGGCTTTGTCGACGACTACAACGGATGGAATTCTGGATCCAACGACGACAACATCGCCGCTGGCGGCCACGGCACGTCGGTGTCCGGCATGATCGGGGCCACGGGCGACAACGGCCTCGGTGGGGTCGGCGTGAACTGGGACGTGGACATCATGCAGGTGGACATGGGAAACGGCTTGTCTGAAGCCAACGTCATTGCGGCCTACAACTACCCGTACGAGATGCGGGCCATCTTCAACGAGAGCGACGGCGCCCGCGGTGCCTTTGTGGTGGCCACCAACGCCTCTTGGGGCATCGACTTGGCCAACCCGGCCAACTACCCCGTGTGGTGCGCGTACTACGACGACTTGGGCGCGCAGGGCATCTTGAACTGCGGTGCCACGGCCAACGCGCAGTACAACATCGACACGCAAGGCGACATGCCCACCGGCTGCAGCTCTCCCTACATGGTCTCGGTCACGGCGACCAACGACAACGACGTGCGGACCTTTTCGGGCTACGGGGCGACCACCATCGACCTGGGCGCACCTGGCGACCAAGTGCACTTGCCCAGCGGGTCCTCAGGCTACGGCAGCACAAGCGGCACCTCGTTCGCAAGCCCTTGCGTGGCTGGGGCCATCGCCTTGGTGTACAGCGCGCCTTGTCCGGATCTGATGGGCTTGGCGTTGTCCAACCCTCAAGCGGCCGCGGATTTGGTCCGGGGTTACATCTTGGACGGCACCGATGAAGTGTCCAACTTGATTGGCGAGACCGTGACAGGAGGACGTTTGAACGCGTTCAACTCCTTGAATCTGGCGATGGCCAACTGCGGCCCACTCGAGTGCGCGCCCGATTCCATTTACGCCTCGACCTCATGCGTCTATGACGCAGAATCGGCCGAAGTCATGACCCAGATTGAGTTGGGGGTGGAGCTGAGCTCGTTCCTGTGTTCAACGGCGACCATGTGCATGTCCAACACTTCCGACTCGTCCGCGGTGATGTGCGACTCGTTGGCGATCAACTCTGGAGACACCTACCTGTTTGACGCGGTCGAGCCCAATGCGGTGTACGAGTTCTACTGCACGGTGGATTCGTTGGCGAGCGAGGTGGTGGTCGTGGAGACCCCTGCGTGCGACGCCCTGATTCCAGGGTGCACCGGTCCAACCGCCTACAACTACAACCCAGACGCCACGATCGACGACGGGTCATGCGATTTCCCTTGCGTTGACGTGCAGTTGACCCTCCTGACCGACTGCTGGCCGGACGAAGTGGGGTGGGAGATTGTTTCTGCCGACACCGTGGTGGCGTCTTTGGCGCCAGGCACCTACACCGACGAAGAATCGGAGTACGTCTTCGAGCAATGCTTGACCGAGGGGTGCTACACGTTCGTGTTGACCGACGAATACGGCGATGGACTGAACGGGGCCGCTTGGAATCAATGCGGTGTGGACGGCGACTACATGGCGGTCGACTCTTCCGGTACGGTGCTTTTCCAAATGGACGAGCCCAACTTCGGCGACCAAATTGAGCACAACTTTTGCCTGCCCGCCATCTTTGGGTGCACCGACGAGGAGGCCTGCAACTACGACGCCGAAGCCAACACAGACGACGGCATGTGCGAAGTGCCTGGTGAGCCGTGCGATGACGGAGACGAGGCCACCATTTTCGATGTGGTCGGCGAGGACTGCATGTGCGCAGGTGTGCTTGCCGTGCCTGGCTGCATGGAAGACGGCGCCTGCAACTACAACATGGAGGCCAACATCGACGACGGATCCTGTGTGTTCATGGGCGAGGGGTCCATCTCAGGACCCTTGTTTCCCGATGCGGGCGCCGTGTCCACGTACACCTACAATGGGGCTGCAGGCACCACGTTCACCTGGAGCGTGGTCGGTGGCGAAGTCACGGCAGGCCAAGGCACGACGTCCATCGAAGTGACATGGGGGGCAGATGCAGGTTCCGGCAGCGTCACTGTGTTGGAAGGGGACGGTGCCGGTTGCGAAGGCGAAGTGGTCCGCACCGTGACCATCCTGGCCACGTCCAGCTTGGACGAAGTCGCCTCTGCGGCAATTTCACTTTCTCCCAACCCTGCCCGGGAGGCCTTTGTGTTGACGTTCGACCAAACCCCTGCCGGATTTGTGGAGGTCGTGTTGTACGACGTGCTCGGCGCCCAGGTCAAAGTTGTCCAAACCCAAGGCGAGGTGTCTGTCCAGGGCTTGGCACCAGGCCGTTACACCGCCCAGGTGCGGACGGCACAAGGCGTCCAGAGCCTGCCGGTGGTGGTCGAGTGACCGATCTGACTTCAACAACATCCCATGAAAAAGGGCCTGCATGTGCGGGCCCTTTTTTGGTCTCTTGGATTTGACCACGAAGGAGGGGTCAGTCGTCCAGTTGGGCCCGCAGTTCAAGGCACGCTTGGGCGGTCCAGTTGCGCACTTCTTCGCGAAGCTGCTCGGCGTCGTCCCCTTTCATCAAGGGTCCAAACCGAACTGCGACGTCCACGTGCTTGGGGCCAAAGTGCTTGAGTGCGTGGGGTACGAACATTGTCTTGTCCACCCATGCGATGTCCTGGTTCTTGTATTCGAGCGCCACAGGCATGATGCTGAAGCCTTCTTGGGCGCAGGTGTAGAACATGCCTGGGCGGTATTCGAGCAGGTCGGGGCCGTAATGGCAAGTGCCTTCAGGAAAGATCACCAGCCCCATGCCGTCGGCGAGCCGTTCGCGCACGGTGGCCCGGGTGAGGCGGCGGCTGTCCTTGCTCTGGCGATCGACCCAAATCGTGCCCAGCAAGCTTGCACCCCAGCCGATGATGGGCCAGCTTTTGGTCTCCATGCGGGCCACGTAGACCACAGGGAACTTGACTGGAAAGAGGATGGCGTCGAGGTAGGAGCGGTGGTTGCCCATCATGACCGCGGGTTCTTGCGGCGGTTCACCTTCCCAGTGGATGCGCAGTCCCATCAGGCGTTGCACCCGTTGGATGAAGCGCAGAAACCGCTTGTGGACCAGCGCCCGCGATCGGGTCAAATCGGCGCACGTCACCTTCAGCCACAAAGCGTCGAGCAACAACACGAGGATGGTCGCGATGCACAGCGACAAAAAGCCAAACATCCTGGCCAGGGAGCGTAGGTGGCGCATGGTGCAAAGGTCGAACAAACCGAAGGCTTCAGCCCTCAAACAGTGCTGTGAATTTGCCCGTGACAGCCGTGTGAAAATCGCCGGGGATGGCGCGTCGCATTTTTTTGGCCGGACGGACTTGAATCGCCATGGCTTTTCCGGTGACGGGGTGGCGGTAGTCCAGCTGGGTGCAGGTCAAGTGGAGTCCCGCGCCGGTGTACAGGGGAGGGGTGCCGTAGACGAGGTCGCCCACCACAGGGTGCCCCATGGCTGCGGAGTGTCGTCGGATTTGGTGGGTGCGTCCCGTCTCAATGGTCCATTCCACCAACGTGGCGCTGCCGTGCACAGCCCAGCTTCGGGTGCCTAAGACGTGGAACGTCGATTGACTTGATTTGCCGTCGATGGGAATTCCGCAACGTCCCGCTTCAGGGAGTTGACTTCCGACCACCCAGCTGTGGTACGTCTTGACCACGTTGGACCATTGCGCCTGAATGGCCGTCATCACCTCCGAGCGCCATGCGACAATCACTGGGCCTCGGGTTCCGTGGTCCAGCCGATGCACCGGTTTGGCACCTTCTGGAAGTTCAGGGCTTCGTGCCAACAGGGCGCTGAGGTGCAGCCGTCCTCGGCCGTGCGTGGACATCCCGGCCTCTTTCAGCACCACCGCATGGTCGTCGTCTTGATGCAATATGTTCAACACTTTATCCATCGGGGGTTGCGTTGCGCGAATTTGGAGATGAAGCCAACGATTTGGAGGATAAAGACGTATCTTTTGGCGACAAAACCAAAACCAAAATCATGAAGCAATTTCTTCATTCAGCCTTGAGCGCAGTGGTGCTGGCCCTTTTCGCCGTCACTGCTTTTGCCCAGGGTCCGGCGAAAGTCAAAGCGCCAAAAGAAAAGCCTGTGCGCGTATGCCACACCATGGGCAACCTGGACCGCCTGATGCATGAGCATCCCAAGATGGAGCGGAACATGGCTGTGATTGAGCGCCAAACGCAGGAATTTGTGCGTCAACGCCAAACCTCCAGCGTCAACCGCTCCCAATCTCAGTTGATGGTCGCCATTCCCGTGGTGTTCCACGTCATCTACGCCAACGAGAATGAGAACATCAGCGACGCGCAGATCCAATCTCAGTTGGACATTTTGAATGAAGATTTCCGTCGCTTGAACGCTGACCAAGACGATGCGTGGGCACAAGCGGCCGATACGCAGATTGAATTCTGTTTGGCTGCACAAGACCCTGACGGAAACGAGTCCAACGGCATCCTTCGCGTGCCGACGACTGTGGGTTCGTTTGGCACCAACGACGGCATGAAGTTCACCGCTCAAGGTGGTTCAGATGCGTGGCCTGCGTCAGAGTACATGAACTTCTGGGTGTGCAACATTGGCGGTGGCATCCTCGGTTACGCTCAATTCCCCGGCGGGCCTGACGCCACCGACGGCATTGTGTGCGATTACCGCTACACCGGCAACATGGGCACCGCCCAAGCGCCCTTCGACTTGGGTCGCACGGCCACCCATGAGGTGGGGCACTGGTTGAACCTTCGCCACATCTGGGGCGACGGCGGTTGCGGCGCGTCCGACTTTGTGGACGACACCCCTGACTCGGACGGCCCCAACTACGGCTGTTCCTTGGGCAGCGTGGCCTGCGGCACCGAGGACATGGTTCAGAACTACATGGACTATTCTGACGACGCTTGCATGAATCTGTTCACGCAGGGCCAGGCGGACCGCATGAATGCGTTGTTCGCGCCAGGCGGAACCCGTGCTTCCTTGTTGGACTCGGAGGGTTGCGTGCCTTCTGGATTTGGTTGCACGGATGAAACCGCCTGCAACTACAGCCCCACCGCCATCGAAGACAACGGTTCTTGCGAGTACGTGATCGACGAGTGCGGCGAGTGCGGAGGCAACAACGAGTCCTGCGGCGGGTGCACCAACCCAGAAGCTTGCAACTATGACCCAGAAGCGATTGTGGACGACAGTTCTTGCATCTTGGACGGAGAAGATTTGACCATCACCATCCTCACGGACAACTACCCTGGGGAAATTGCCTGGACGGTGACTTCGGCTTCGGGTGATGTGGTGGCCGCTGGCGGTCCGTACGGCGCGGCGGCGACTGAATATGCGGAGCAGGTCTGCATTGACGCAGGGTGTTACACGTTCAACATCACCGACACCTATGGCGACGGCATCTGCTGTGGCTTCGGTGAAGGCGGTTACACCATCACCTCGGAAGGGGTTGTGCTTGCATCCGGGGGTGATTACGGTTCTGGCGAGTCTGTGGACATCTGCCTCGGTTCTGGCTTTGGCTGCACCGACGCGACCGCTTGCAATTACGATCCTGAAGCGACGACCGACGACGGCACGTGCGAATTCGGAAGTTGTGCAGGTTGCACCGACCCTGAAGCGTGCAACTACGACGCGAACGCCACCACCGACGACGGTTCTTGTGCTGTGAACGACGATTGCGGCGTGTGCGGTGGGGACAACTCCTCTTGCACAGGTTGCACCGATGACACGGCGTGCAACTACGACATGGGCGCCACCATTGACGACGGTTCTTGTTTGGTGAATGACGATTGCGGCGTGTGTGGAGGTGACAACAGCTCTTGCGGCGGTTGCACCGACGAGATGGCGTGCAACTACGACCCCAGTGCAGTCTTGGACGATGGGTCTTGTGTGATGCCTGACCCCGTGGAAGGATGCACTGAAGTGTGTGATTTCTCTGTGAATGTGGTTGAAACTGCATTGCCAGGAGGAGCTTCTGGGACTTCTGTATCCATCGTGGCGGGCGGCACCCTTGGTTCCATCGACGTGACCTTGGATTGGGCTCAAGCTGATGGCACCGGAGCGTGGCCTGCGGACATGTTGGTGGAGCTCGGTCTGCCCGATGGAAGCTGTGCGGCCTTTGGAGGATTCAACCTTGTGAGTGAAACATGCACGGATTTGGGCAACTACCTCACAGTGTGGCCTGAAGATTGGGCGGCCAGCGTGGCCGGTGTGTACATGGCGACCATCGACTTGTCTGCCTTGGCCTTGGATGATGAAGGTGTTTGGACCTTGACCGTGATCAACGGTTGGGATTCGGAATTGGCTGGGGCGTCCAACTACGATGTGACGTTCACTTTGAACGGCTTGTGCACAACCGAGGACATTGTTGTTCCTGGCTGCACCGACCCCAACGCTTGCAACTACAACCCGAACGCCACAGAGGAGAACGGCTCTTGCCTGAGCTTGGACGAATGTGGTGTGTGCGGAGGTGACAACACCACATGCGGAGGTTGCACAGATGCCGACGCATGCAACTACGACGCGGAAGCAGTCATTGATGATGGCTCTTGTTTGAGCCTGGACGAGTGTGGTGTTTGCGGTGGCGACAACAGCACATGTGGCGGTTGCACCGACCCCATGGCATGCAACTACGATGCTGACGCGGTCTTCGACGACGGCTCGTGCATTTTGGAAGGCATGGCCTTGAACATCACTGTGGGTGGAGGCACCTGGGACAGCGAAATCGGTTGGACCCTTGAGTCCGACAGCGTGGTGTACGCCTCAGGCGTCGCCGGAGACTACACCGTGTGCATTGAATCGGGCTGTTACGTGTTCAACATGACCGACAGCTACGGCGACGGATGGAACGGCGCCACGTACACCTTGACAGACGCCGACGGCATGTTGGTGGCTTCTGGTGACTTGGATTCAGCCCAAACCGGCGACGGCTTCACCTTGGGTGCAGATTCCATCCAGTTCGGCGACGCCGATTGTGGACTGGGTTGCACCGATCCCACAGCGTGCAACTACAACGAGTCTGCCACGTTGGACAACGGCACATGCAACTACGATTGCAACGGCTGCACCGACCCCGAGGCGTGCAACTACAACCCTGACGCCACCGAAGACGACGGTTCTTGCTTGAGCCTGGACGAGTGTGGCGTGTGCGGCGGTGACAACAGCACTTGCGGCGGTTGCACCGATCCTGAAGCGTGCAACTACGATGCGAATGCTGTGATTGACGATGGTTCTTGCTTGAGCTTGGACGAGTGCGGTGTGTGCGGTGGCGACAACACCACTTGTGGAGGATGCACAGACCCGATGGCTTGCAACTACGACGACAACGCTGTGATTGACGATGGCTCTTGCATCATGGAGGGTCAAAACCTGGTGGTGTCCATCTTGACAGACAACTACCCAGGAGAGACCACGTGGACGTTGACCAACCTCGACGGCGCCGTGGTGGCATCTGGTGGTCCTTACAGCGACGCTGGCACCTTGTACGAAGAATCCATCTGTGTGGGTGAAGGTTGCTACGCCTTCACCATCAACGATTCCTTCGGAGACGGCATCTGTTGTGCCTTCGGAGAAGGTTCTTACACGGTGTCCTCGGATGGCGCTGTGTTGGCATCTGGAGGTGAATTCACAAGCCAAGACGTGGTGGAAATCTGCCTCGGCTCTGGCTTCGGTTGCACCGATCCAGAGGCGTGCAACTACGACCCAGAGGCAACCACGGAGAACGGCTCATGCAACTACGATTGCAACGGCTGCACCGACGCCATGGCGTGCAACTACGATCCATTCGCCACAGAAGACGACGGCTCGTGCGAGTACGCAAGCTGTGTGGGGTGCACCGACAGCAGTGCGTGCAACTACAACCCAGCGGCAACCATGGACGACGGATCATGTCTCCAGCTCGACGCGTGTGGCGTGTGTGGAGGCGACGGCAGCACGTGCAGCGGTTGCACCGACCCTGAGGCGGAGAACTACGATCCTTCAGCCACGGTGGACGACGGCAGCTGTGCGTACCCCAACGATTGCCCAGAAGACCTGAACAACGACGGTCAGATCTCGGTTGCAGACATCTTGTTGTTGTTGTCTGACTTCGGTTGCTCAAGCGACTGCGATGCCGACCTCAACGACGATGGGGCGACCAACGTGAACGACATCTTGCAAATCCTTGCCGCCTTCGGTCAGGAGTGCTGATGCCCATTTAAATTGACTTGAACGGCTCCAGGCTGCGCAGATTCGCGTAGCTTGGGGCCGTTCTATTTATGGATTGATGAAATTGTTTGTGGCCAAACTCAACCGGGACGCGGTTGAATCTGATTTGCTCGAGTGGTTCGGCGCCATGGGGCCCGTCAAGAGTGTGAAAGTTGTGACCGACCGTGACACAGGTCAAAGCAAATGCTTTGGCTTTGTGGAGATGGAAAGCAGGGAAGGGGGGCAGCGCGCGCTCGACGAGATGAACGGTAAAGAGTACATGGGCTTCCGCATGGTGGTCAAAGAGGCTGAAGAGCGCGGCAGCCGGCCTCCTCGCCCCGTAGGCGGTCCAGGCGGCAGCTCAGGCCGCCCTGGAGGGCCTTCTTCTGGCCGTGGCGGGTTCACTCCCCGAAGCGGTGGCTCCGGCGGTCCTGGCGCCGGTTCTGGTGGTTTTTCTTCTCCGGACAAAAAGCCTGTCCCCAAGAAGAAGAAGGTGAGCCGCAACAAGCCTGACAAGTATTCAGACGGCCCTCGCCAGACGAAAATGAAGAAGCCAAAAGGCGGCGGAGGCGCGCAGAATTGGGCCGACTTTGACGACGATTATTGAGCTTTTTGGTCCCAAAATGACCTTCAGAAACCTCGCCTCAGGCGGGGTTTTTTGTTGACTTGAAGTGTCGTTTTGGTTCTTGAACATGAACGATTCAACTCGGCGACTCGGAAATTTTCGTCGAAGAAAGCGAAACCATTGGGCGAGGGTTTGCGTTCATTCGGTACCAAGAAAAATGCATTGGTCGATGGAATTTCGGGTTTTGTCCCTATCTTTCAACGTTCCTTAAAAGTGACGACATGCGAATTATCCTCTCCGCACTCCTCTTGATTCTCGCGCAATCCGCTAGCGCTGAGTCAGTTATAGTTGGATGTACCATTCCTACAGCGTGTAACTACGATCCCGACGCCACACAATCCGATCCGTCGCTTTGTGATTTCGAAAGCTGTTTGGTCTACGGATGCACTGTTTCAGTGGCCTGCAACTTCAACCCTGAAGCAACCGTCAACGATGGCACATGTGATTTCGTCAGTTGCCAAGGATGCACGGACGAGTGTGCATGCAACTTCGACGAGGAGGCTACTATCGATAACGGACTCTGTGATTACGAGTGTGACTTTGAAGGATGTACGATTCCAGAGGCGTGCAACTATTGTGGGAACGCCGTCATCAACGACGGCTCTTGTGATTTCTTCAGCTGCATCGTGTTCGGTTGCAACAACCCAGCAGCGTGCAATTACCAGCCTGAAGCCACGTTCAACGACGGGTCTTGTGACTTTGTGAGCTGCATCCCGGCGGGTTGTACGATTGAGGAAGCGTGCAACTACGACCCAGAAGCGGAACTGA
>CALKFF010000001.1 GCA_938084585.1 uncultured Flavobacteriales bacterium | reverse complement strand
CCAACCCGAGCGTTGCGCCGCGGTGGCGGGGCCCGTACGACTTTGGGATGGCCAAAACACGGGAATGTTCGGTGAGGTTTTGGCTTTGGATTACGCAGCACAAATGGGTTGGTCGGCCGCCCAAATCGCCCATGGCCGACCCGCGTCGGCCTCTGGGGCCAACCTCGCGGTCCGGCGATCTGCCTACCCGGACACGCGCCACCTCGGTCCGTCTGGCGACGACGCCTTGGTCTTGCAAACGCTGTCCAATGAGGGATGGGGTGTGGAATGGGCGGGCGACCCTCGTGCGACCGTGTCCACACCCGCCCCTCCAACCTGGCGCCAAACTGTGCAGCAGCAACTGCGCTGGGCCGGCAAAGCGGGGCACTACCTCCCCCATGTGCAACGAACCGCCATTTGGGTGGCGTGGACTGCGGTTTGTCCTTGGATGTGGCTGACGTTTGGCATCCTCGGCCAAGACGAATGGGGCACCGCCCTGGCGGTTGGGTTTTGGCTGGGATTGACCGCACACAACGTGGCTTTTGTCGCCCCAGTCGCCAAGTGGTTTGGCCTGTCGCGCAAACCGTGGCTTTGGCTCGGACTCGCATGCCTGCAACCGGTTCAGGTGCCGGTGTTGGCGTTGGCTCGACTCGGGTTGCTCAAGCCGTTTGGCATCAAGCCCAAACCAACTTGGAAAGGCCGATCTTGCACCCCGTGAGCCGTTTCATGTCGCATCGGTTGGGCGCCTTGGGCGCCTCGTGGATTCTGCTTTGGGTCTTCATTGCCTTGGTGGGAAGTCCCATCAGGCCCGACAGCTCAGAACATGCCAACGCCCAGCACTTGGAACATGGCCTCTTGGCGCCAGGAGCCGTTTGGGAGGATGCGGCCGGTGAGATGCACACCGCGTGGCTCGGCACGGACCAATTCGGTCGAGACATGCTCAGCCGAATCATGGCGGGGAGCGGCATCTCTCTTTCTGTCGGGGCCGGGGCCGTCCTCATCAGCCTCATTCTGGGGTTGCTCCTCGGAGGCGTGGCGGGTTACTTCGGGGGCTGGGCCGACCGGCTCATTTCGTGGTTCCTCCAAGTCATGTGGTCGGTCCCCACGTTGTTGATGGTGCTGGCCATCACGTTGGCGTTCGGCAAGGGATTTTGGCAAGTCTTCCTGGCCATCGGTTTGACAATGTGGGTGGAAGTGGCCCGGATTGTGCGGGGCCAATTCCTGACGTTGAGGGAGGAAACCTACGTGCGCGCAGCAGAGGCCCTTGGGCTGTCTTCCTGGCGCGTGATGTGGCGGCACATGCTGCCCAACGCGCTGGGCCCCTTGGTGGTGGTGTGCGCCGCCAATTTTGCCGCGGCCATCTTGATTGAGGCTGGGTTGAGTTTCTTGGGCGTGGGTGCCCAAATCCCCATCCCTTCCTGGGGCAACATCGTCAAAGAACACGCCCATCTCCTGACCACACCCCACGCTTGGGCGGCCCTGGTGCCTGGCGGCCTCATCGCCAGCCTTGTGCTGGCGTTCACCTGGGTCGGAGATGGATTGAGGCACGCCACCCAAGCAAATCCTGCAGTGTAACTTGTCCGCAATGACGTTGTCACCCGACTCCCCCATTTATGTGGCCGGCCACACCGGCATGGTGGGGTCCGCCTTGGTGCGGGCGTTGCGCGAAGCGGGGCATCGCAACCTCGTGCTCCGGTCCTCCAAAGAATTGGATCTGCGTGACCAAAGCGCGGTGCATGAATTTTTGGCCACCACCAGGCCCTTTCAAGTGTACTTGGCCGCTGCCAAGGTGGGTGGGATTCGTGCGAACAGCACCCAGCCCGCGGACTTTTTGCACGACAACCTCGCCATCCAAACCAACGTCATCGAAGGGAGCCGAAAGGCCGGTGTGGACAAGCTCCTTTTCCTGGGCAGCTCGTGCATTTACCCCAAGTACGCACCCCAGCCCATTCCAGAAGATGCGCTGATGACCGGGGAACTCGAGCCCACCAACGCCCCTTACGCCATCGCCAAGATTGCCGGCATCCACATGTGCGATGCCTACCGGACACAGCACGGTTGCAATTACATCAGCGCCATGCCCACCAACCTGTACGGGCCTGGCGACAACTACCATCCGGAGCACAGCCACGTGCTTCCCGCCATGATTCGGCGCTTTCATCTGGCGAAACAACAAGGCCTGCCGGCCGTCACCTGCTGGGGCACAGGCCAACCCATGCGCGAATTCCTCCACGTGGACGACCTCGCGTCTGCCTGCTTGCACTTGATGAACGTGCACAACGAACCGGGATGGGTGAACGTCGGCACAGGATCGGACGTGTCCATCGCCGAGCTGGCGCAGATGGTGGCCCACACGGTGGGCTTCCAGGGCCAAATCCTCTGGGACGACAGCAAGCCAGACGGCACACCACGGAAATGGCTGGATGTGTCCCGCCTGGCTCAAATCGGATGGACGTCGACCATCTCACTTGAAGAGGGGCTTCGGACGACCTACAACGATTTCTTGACCGCCCGCGCCTCCAATTCCTTGAGATGCTGAATTGCACAACCATGCGTTTTCGGTTGTGGGCCTTGGCCGTCATTTCGCTCTGTTGCGCACACCACACACCCACCCTGGCGTCGACTGCCTTGGACTCCACCGATTGGAGTCATTCAGGAGGGCAAGTGGAGATTGGATTTCAAGAACACGCAGCCACCTGGCGCACCTCCCGCATGACCTTGCATGTGGACCCTTGGCTGTGCATCCGTCGCGTGGGTGGCACCCCTCAACGGAACGATGAATCGGGATTTGAAGAGCCATGGGACAACCTCCGTGGCGCGGCATTTCACGGTGAATTGGATGGCGTCTGGACGATCACGGGTTCGTTGGAAGAATATCAGGGAATCCCCACCGCTTGGGAGCGGCATTGGATGGGTGAAGGTCGAAGCTTGCCTGGTTGGGGCAGAATGAAACCCACCTCAGGTGGACGTGTGGACGTGGCACGCGGGCGAAGTCGAACGACCGGTCGATTTGCGCTCCCCAACCACAGAGACACGTTCACTGTGTCCTTGGCGTACGACGCTGCGCAGTGGGGAAACGACCTTGCGCCCCTGGCACTGGACAGCCGGAGCGCACCGTATCCCCATGGTACGTTGGGTTGGAAAAAGGGCGACCGCATGACGGTGGAGGCCACCGCAGCTAGGCTGGCCGGCACCGAACTCAGCACCCCAGGAGAAACGGGTCGTTCCTACCGCCAAACCGATGCCGTGTGGACCACGTGGCGTGGACGCCTTGGCGATCAGATTGACTTGGGCGTGTTGGTCGGCAGCCATCGCAACCGACCCTGGCTCCAAGAGCCAGATTCTGCCGCGCAATTCCAATGGTCGAATTGGGCAAGCGTGCAAGGGACAGTTCAATCCGCCAACGGCGCGCACCGTTGGACCGCAGAATGGGTCCCCCACGTTGCGAGCGCCCTCAGCTGGTCGAGCCATCATGGGGACTGGCGTGGGACATTCACCCTGGCGAGGGTCCAAACCCAAGGCACCGAAGACGTCCTTCCATCGCATGCGGGCACCCCACTCGGCACGCCCCTTCTGCCGCTCTGGAGCTTTGACAACTCCTGGGAATCTTCGGCCGTGTGGCGGAGCGAAGGTGCCGTGAGCTGGACGCACCAACGCATGCGCGCCGGATTGCACGTGTTGACCCTGGCCAACCAATGGTGGTTGGAAGGTTGGGGGGCATGGACACTCCAGTCCGAATGGCCCTTGCACCTCACCGCAGGATTCGAAACGTGGCAGCTTGAAGGCAGTCCCAACATGCCCAACGAAGGCCTGCGTTGGCGGGTTGGCGTGAGCCACACTTTGGTTATGTCTCCGGGAAGACCTACATTCGCGCAACCATGTTGTCCCTGATACTCACTTGCTTGCTGGCATTTTGCGCCACGCTTGTTGGGATGCCGTCGCTCATTGCGGTGGCCAAACGCAAGCATTTGGTCGATGAACCGACCGAAGCCCGAAAGATTCATCACCGCTCCGTGCCCACCATCGGTGGACTGATGGTGTTTGCCGCATTGATGAGTTCCTCGCTGGTGTCGTTTGCCATCCAACAGCCCGATTCCAGTCACCTTTACGTCTGGGTTGGCATCTTGGGGGCCGCCATGTTGGTCTTCTTCATGGGGTTGAAGGACGACATCGTGGTGATGAGCGCCAGCCGCAAATTGTTCGTGCACATGGCCGTCGGGGCCTACCTCGTGGGGGCGCTCGACTTGCGCATCGACAACTTCGGAGGCCTCTTTGGTCTGGGGCACATCCCGTTTTGGGTGAGCGCGCCGTTCTCGTGGTTTGTGTACATCGTGGTTGTGAACGCAGTCAACCTCATCGACGGATTGGATGGCTTGATTGGCGGCTTCGGAACCCTTGTGATGACCGCCTTCGGAGTGTGGTTCTTCCAAACTGGAGACTTGGCTTCGGCCATTGTCGCGTTCAGCACGGCGGGGGCTTTGTTGGGTTTTCTGGTCTTCAACTTCAACCCCGCGCGCATCTTCATGGGGGATGGCGGTTCGCTGCTTCTTGGACTCATCGTCTACGCAATGGCCATTCGGGTGATGCAAACGCCGGCAGAAGCGGCTCTGGACGGCTTGGTGCAACCTGTGGCCGCCATGTGCATGCTCGCCTACCCCCTGGTGGACACACTCAGGGTGTTCACCTTGAGGGTGCTGGACGGACGTTCTCCGTTCTCGCCAGACCGCTGGCACATCCACCACAAGCTCATGGAATTGGGCTTGGGCCACAAGAAAAGCTCAGGCGCCATTTGGCTGTACACCTTGTTCTTTGTGTTGTTGGCATATTTGCCCAACAGCGCTTGGTTTGGATTGGATGCGACAGGTCAATTTGTGGTCCTCCTGGGACTTGCCTTTGGAATTGGAACCATTCCAGCCTTGCTCGTGCGGGTCAAATCCCAGGCGCCGGCAAATCCCGCCAAGCCCAAACCCACCCGACGCCGCGGATCTTGGGCGGCCTGATCCTGGCGTGACACGGGGGGTTCGATGTCTGATTTGGGCCCTCTTCCTCGGAAGTGGCCTCGTGCACACGGCCTCCGCCCAGCGGAGCACCTCGCTGCAATGGCATTTGCCCATCGACCCTGAGGCGCGTGCGGTGGCCGACGCATGCGACAGCGCAGGCATCTTGGTGCCCAGCATCCAGCCCATGACGGGATGGAACCGCCCCCCACAACTTCAACCTTCTGAAGAGGCCTTTTCTGGACTTCAAATCCTGGGCGAGGCCAAACAAGTGGCCGGCGAATTCAGCGCGCAGTCAACCGCCGTCGGCCTGGGGGCTGAAGGGTCCTGGAATCGGAGAGGCCATTGGCACGTGTCCGCCACCCGATGGCGGCTTCCGTTGGGCTTTCCGTTGGCCCACGAAGTCGGTCGACATGGGACTATGGACGGCCTGGGCCAAGCCAGCCTGTTGTCGCCCTCCATCGCCTCGGTGGACCGCGTTGAAGGCGCGGTGTCTTGGGCGGTGTCGCCTTCGGTGGCTATTCGGGTGGGCCAGGAGTCTCACCACTGGGGTCAAGGCGGACGGTCGCTTTTTTTGGACCGCCACATGGCCCCTGCGCTCGGAGCCCGACTTTGGTTGGACGCCGGCATCGTCCAATACACGCACATGTTGCTTCGCACCAAACACCTCGAAGGAGACACCCTCCAACGGGGATGGATGGCCGCGCAATGGGCGGAGGTTGCCTTGGGTGGAGGCTGGTCTGGGGCGCTGTTTGGCACCGTCAAGTGGAGCGCCGACCACGACGTCGCGTTTCAAGGTCGTGTGGAACCGCATTACCTCATTCCCTTTGGGGCCTTCCGACCCAGAGAGTACATCCTCGGGTCCACGGACAACGCCTTGGTCGGCGCCCAACTCACATGCCAAACCCGACTTCGCAGAGGGCAGTGGCTCAAGGGCTACAGCCAAGTGCTCTTGGACGAGTTCAAAGCATCGGAATTGTTCGGGGGAGATTCCTGGTGGGCCAACAAGTGGGGGGTGCTCCTGGGCGTGTCTTCCACGAGCAACTCCGGCAAGTTTGCGTGGATGGCGGAGGCCGCCGCCTTGCGTCCTTGGACGTACACGCACAAGACCCAACCCAACTCGTACAGCCACTTGCACCAACCGTTGGGGCACCCTGCGGGAGGCAATTTCGTCGAAGGCCGAATTTGGGCTCGGATGACATTGCTGGACGATTGGACGTTGCGGATGGCTCTGCTTCGGCGGGCCCAAGGGAGGTCGGAAGGAAGCGATGAGGGGTTGTTGAGCCTCGCGGCCGGTGACATGCCTTGGCGCCCTTACACCGAGCGCAACGAGGACTACGGACAAGTATGGCTGCAGGGAACCAGAACCGATGTGTTCCGCTTGGAGCTGGATCTGGCTTACCCAGTCGGAGACCGGTACGACCTTCCTGGCATGGAAGCCTTTGTGCGCGCTTGGGTGCGTTTGGAAGAGCAAGAGCCCCCGGGGGCTTGGCAGGATCCCTGGAACGCGAGCCGGATTGAATTGGGCATCCGACAATCCAGGGTGATGGACGAGCGCAATTGGTGACTGAACTCCGACAATGTCGTTCGCATCGTGAAGTAGCTTTGCCCCCCATGCACCGCGACCTTGCCACCTTGTTCAAACTGCGCCTCGGATTTTTCGTGGTCTTGTCTGCCGTGTTGGGGTGGTTCATGGCCACGGAAACCATTGACTTGCCAACGTTTTTGACCTTGACGGTCGGAGGCTACGCCCTCACAGGGGCCTCCAACGGGTTGAACCAAATCATCGAGCGGCGCATCGACGGACACATGAACCGCACGTCGGACCGTCCGTTGCCCTCGGGCCGCATGACGGTCGCCCAAGCCTTGGCTTGGAGCTTGCTGGCGGCGGCGGTCGGGTTGGTGTGTTTGTTCAGCCTCAACCCCTTGAGCGGTTGGTTGGGGGTGGCGGCGATTGTCAGCTACGCCTTCATCTACACCCCGCTCAAATCCAAGACCAGCCTGTGCGTGTTTGTGGGGGCGTTTCCTGGGGCCCTCCCTCCCATGATTGGGTACGTGGCGGCCACGGGGGACTTCGGGATTGAGCCCGGGACGTTGTTTGCGGTGCAGTTCATGTGGCAGTTCCCGCACTTTTGGTCGATCGCCTGGCTGTCGCACGACGACTACCTCCGGGCGGGGTACAAGATGATGCCTTTCAACGCGGGGCGTTCAGAACGCAGCGCACAGCTCATTTTGCTCTACACCTTGTTTTGCATTCCGGCCAGCATGTTGCCTTGGGCGCTGAACCAACCCATGGTGGGAAATGTTGCTTTCGCCGTGGCGGTGGCGGCCGGCATGGGGTTCTCGTTCTACGCGTACCGCCTGCGCACGCGGTTGTCCATGGACGCCGCGAAGCACTTGATGTTCGCCAGTTTCCTCTACTTGCCGCTCGTGCAAGTGATTTACGTTCTTGACAAAATCCCCCACTGATGAGTGAGCGCGTCTTTGAAGGTCACGATCCTGAGGTCCGCAACCGGACCAAGACCATGTTGATGTACTTCGTGGTGTTTGCGGTGACCATGCTGTTCGCCGGCTTCACCTCCGCGTACATCGTGAGCAACATGGGGCAGTTTTGGGTGCACGTGCCCGCACCTTCCATGTTTTGGACAAGCAACGTCATGATTGCTTTGAGCAGCGCCACGTTGTGGTGGGCCACCCGCGCCATCCGCCAAGGCCAAACCCAAATGGGCACCGTTGCCATGGCCCTCACCCTGCTGCTCGGCATCGGCTTCACGCTGACCCAAGCAGAGGGCTGGAAACAGCTCACAGCCATCGGCATGGGATGGGACACGTCCGAAACCGAATCAGGCACCGCATTCCGATGGAACAGCCTGGAGGCGATCTACGAGAGCTCGGCGGTCTACGGTGAGGATTACGACATCCGATTCGACGGCCAACCGCTGCTTCACGATGCGGCTCGTGGCGAATTGTACGCGTCGGACGACGCCTTGATGGTGCAACCGATCACCACCAAAGTCCTGCAGTCCTCCAACAGCGGAGGCGGGTACATCTGGGCGCTGGTCATGACGCACATCTTGCACCTGGTGTTTGGCCTCATCTACCTGGTGGTCAACGGCATTCGGGTGTTCACCGGGGTGATTCACCAGGGCGACACCGTTCGCTTGAAGGCGTTGGGCATCTACTGGCATTTCTTGGGGTTGCTGTGGGTGTACCTCTTCGCCTTCTTGTTCTACCTGCATTGAGTTTGCGCCCCTGCGCTTGCAGGCCGGGCCCAGGCCCTGAGAATTGAACGAAGGCCAGGCTTTCGTGCAACGCGGATTTCCTTATTTTCGCGTCACAATTTCAAGCCATGGCTGGAAACACCGAAACGATCCCTACAAGCGTCCTTTGGGGCGGAGGACAGAGCCCCTTCTCTGTCACTTACGGCAAAATGATGATGTGGTTCTTCCTCGTGTCCGACGCACTCACCTTCGGTGGGCTGTTGACGGCCTACGGATTCTCACGCGCCACCTCTGAAGATGCTTGGCCCATCGGCGAGCAAGTGTTCCGAGCCCTTCCTGGCTTGGACGGCCACTACCCCTTGGTCTACGTGGCCCTCATGACGTTCCTGCTCATCGTGTCCTCCGTAACGATGGTGTTGGCGGTGGAAGCAGGTCACCGGAACGACAAGCGTGGTGTGATTCGCTGGATGGCGGCCACCATCGTGGGTGGGTTCTTCTTCTTGGGCTCGCAAGCCTGGGAATGGTCGCACTTCATCCACGGCTCAGGAGGCGGGTTCCAACTGGCTAAAGAGGTCACCGTGACCACGGACAGCGGCGACGCCATGACGTTGCCGAAAGGAGAAATGGTGTTCATGGACCATCACTTTGGCCACTTGGCAGAGCCTTGGTCCGAAGGAGACGCCAACACTGTCCTGACGTCTGAGGACGGGCACATCACCCTCACGCAATTCGGAGAACACGACCACAGCGCGCAACTGCACAGCCTGACGGTCAACAAATACGTGGAGAACGAGCAGACCATCTCTGGCGATGAGGCGGTGAAGCTTTGGAGCGCCCGCAGCGACGTGTTCGCCTTTGGGGCCAACCTCGAAGACAGTGAGTACGCTGCGCAGCAGACGTATGCGAACTTCTTCTTCTTCATCACAGGATTCCACGGGTTCCACGTCTTTTCAGGCGTCATAATCAACATCGTGATTTTCCTGATGGCGTTGAATGGCGTCTTTGAGCGTCGCGGCCACTACGAGATGGTTGAAAAGACCGGATTGTACTGGCACTTTGTGGACCTCGTGTGGGTCTTTGTCTTCACCTTCTTCTACCTCATCTGACATGGAACGCGACGACCTCATTGTCAACGACAGCTACGCCATGGCTGCGCACCACAGCGAAGAAGCTGGGGCGGCCATCCGCAAGAAAATTTGGTTTGTGACTGCGCTCTTGACCCTCATCACCGCTGTGGAAGTGGGCATGGGCGTCATCTTCAAGCGCTCTGAAACCTTCACTTGGACGGCCATCAAATGGACGTTCATCGTGATGACGTTGGTCAAGGCCGCGTACATCGTGCTGGTGTTCATGCACCTCGGCGACGAGCGCAGCAACTTGAAGCGCGTCATTGTCGCGCCGTACCTCTTGTTCATCTCGTACCTGATTTTCATCGCCATCACCGAGGGCTTCGGACACCTCGACTCCTTCACCACGTTCCACTGACAACTGCGGAGCGCGGATGGGCCAACTGAAAAACAGACTCATTCTCATCGCCATGATGCTGGCCCTGCCTTTGGCGGGGCTGGTTTTTTTTGGCCTTTTGACGGAGCACAACTTCAACACCCTGCCCTACTTCACCGAGGACGGTGAGATGGAAGGCAGGACATTGGCAGCCCAACGGGTGGGGGCCTTCGAACTCACCAACCAAAACGGGGAGCTGTTCTCTTCCAACTCGCTGAAGGGCAAGGTGTGGATCGCCGCGTTCTTTGGGACCGACGCACCTCATGTGGCGCAAGTCACCAAGCAATTGCTTTGGCCCAACTTCAGGTACAGGGACGAAGACGACATTTCGGTGGTGTGCTTCACGTTGAATCCCGAGCACGACACCCCAGAAGTGTTGAACGATTACGTCCAGCGCAACACCCGCTACAACGGGTTCGACGGGAAATGGCAGTTCCTGACGGGTGACAAGGAGGACATCGATCGTCTCGTGTCGGAGGATTTCATGATTCAACGCGATGCGGACGACCCCAACAACGTGGCGACCATTTGGCTTGTGGACGCCGAGGGGTTCTTGCGCGGGGTGTACCACGCGGCAGTGGAAGACGACATCAAAGACGCCGTCGAAGACATCGCCTTGCTGAAAAAGGAAATGGACGTCGCGGCTTACGCCCGGGAAAAGTTGGTGGAAGAGCTCGAGCTGCGGGATGCCTTGCCGGTGTTGGGGCCGGAAGGACACACCGTGCCAGCGTTCGCATTCACGGGCATCGACAGCGTGGAAATCAGCCACCGCACCGTGGAAGGCAGGGTCAAAATCGTGGACTACTTCTTCACGCATTGTCCCACCATTTGCCCCATCATGAGCAGCCAACTGGCGCGGGGACAGCAATGGCTGGACGCCCGCAACCTCACCGACGACGTGGTGCTGCTGAGCCACAGTGTGGATCCTGTGCGCGACACCCCAGAGCGCCTCAAAACCTACGCCACCCAACTCGGGGCCGACACCACGTCATGGAAGTTCTTGACCGGCGAAAAAGAAGACCTCTACGACCAGGCCAGGCAGGGGTACTACTTGACCGCGTTGGAGAGCGACACGGCGGCCGGAGGGTTCTTCCACAGCGACACCTTCGTGCTGGTGGACCAACTCGACCGGATCCGGGGCTTCTACGACGGCACCTCGACGGATGAGGTGGACGCGATGCTCATGGACGCCGCCCAGCTTGCCTTGGTTCGGGAAGACTGAGTGAACACATTGTGGGCCATTTTTGTCTCTGAAACAGAAACCGATTGAGCATGGGCATCGACCGCAACATGAAGACGTTTGTATGGGTGGCAGGCATCGCCATCCCCGTGGTGGTGGCCGTGATGTTCTTCCTGCCGGGCATTGAAGTCAGTCCAGAAATGGAAGCGGTCTTGCACACCCTCCCTACGGTGAATGCGACCATCAACGGCACGGCGTTTCTGTGTTTGGCGGCTTCGTTTTGGGCCATCAAGAATGGGAAAGTCCAACTGCACCAAACCCTGAACACCGCGGCCTTGGTGCTGTCGGCGCTTTTCCTGCTCAGCTACGTCAGCTACCACATCACCACACCCAGCACGCCGTTCTGCAAAGAAGGGTGGATCCGTGGCGTATACTTTTTCGTGCTGCTCACCCACATCCTGCTGTCCATTGTCATTGTGCCCTTGGTCTTAACCACCTACTTGCTGGGCCTAGGGAACCAAATCCAACGGCACCGCAAGTGGGCACGCATCACCTGGCCCATTTGGATGTACGTGACCTTCACAGGTGTGGTCGTTTACCTCCTCATTTCCCCTTGCTACCCGTTCTGATGCCTCGCACGCGCTTGAACCCGGGGTTCCTCCTGCTCCTCACCGCCCTGTTTGTGGTGGACGTGGCCTGGGGCCAATGCGTGATGTGCAAGGCCGTGGCTGAAGACAGCGCAGAGGACGGGAGTTTGGGCCGAGGCCTGAATGCAGGCATCTTGTACCTCATGGGCGTGCCTTATGCCATCATGGCGTTTTTTGCATGGTTTGTGTTCAAACGCAAGAAGGAACCTGCATCCTCCGGCATCTGAGGCCCGACTCGGCGTATTTTTGAAGCATGCGCGCCATTTTCTTCGCCTTTGCTTGCTTGTCCTTCGCGGCCTGGGGCCAAACCACAGACACTTGGACCTTGGAACGTTGCTTGGAGCATGCCTTCGAGCACAACCTTCAACTCAAGCAATCGCAACTCGGCCTCCGACAAAGTGAGATTGCCACGTTGACCGCCAAGGGCGCTTTCTTGCCCAACCTGAATGCCTCCTCCAGCTTCGGGGTGAACATCGGTCAGACCATCGACCCGTTCACCAACCAATTTGCCACCGACGCCATCCAGTCGAGCAACGTGGGCCTCAGCTCTGGGGTGACGTTGTTCAACGGCTTCCAGAACCACTTGAACCTGCGCAGGGCCCGGCTGGGGTTGGAATTGGCGGCGACCAACGTGGAGGTCGCGCGCAACGGCGTGGCACTGAATCTGGCCTCGGCCTACCTCAACGTCTTGTTCCAAAAGGAATTCTTGGACATCGCCAAACTCAACGCGGAAGCGACAGGCCGTCAGGTGGAGCGCGTGCAAACGTTGGTCGACGCTGGGGCAGCCGCAGAAAGTGACCTTCTCGACGTGCTTGCCCAACAAGCCAACGATGAAAGCTCCGTGATTGGCGCAGAAAACGGCGTCACCCTGGCCAAGCTCAACCTTGCCCAAGTCTTGCAATTGGACGCCGATGCGTCCGACGCGTTGGATGTCGCTCCGCCGTCGGACGACTTGATGGAGAGCACCGTGCTACCCGTGAATGCCGACGCCGCCGTGGCGTTTGCCTTGGGGTCGTTCCCAGACATGAAAGCCGCCGAGCTGCAGGTGACAGACGCCTACCTCGGATTGGATTTGGCCAAAGCCGCCAGAATGCCCCGCATTGTGGGGTCGTACAGCATGGGCTCTGGGTACTCGGCCAACCGACTGGAACAAATCGGGGAATCCACCACGACTTTCTACGAGATCCCCACGACCACACCCGGCGTGAATTTGACCGCACCGGTGATCGACGATTCAGGGGTCACCTTCGAGACCATGTCCTTTCAAGACCAACTCTCAAACAACGTCAACCAAAGCATTTTCTTCTCGCTGAGCATTCCCGTCTTCAACAATTTCGGCATCCATGCCGGCATTGAGCGCGCCAAGGTGGGGGTCCTGTCAGCCCAATTGTCCAAAGACCAAACGGCCCAAAGCCTTACGCAAACGGTTCAAACGGCATGGGCCGACGCCAGAGCGGCCGAACGCACCTTCGAAGCCAACGACAAAGCCTTGGAGGCGGCAACCCTGGCCATGGACAACGCCGAGGCCCGGTTTGAAGCCGGCGCCATCTCCGCCCTTGAATACGCCGACGCCCGGACCCGGTTGGACAACGCTCGCATCAACGCCCTTCGCACCGAGTACGACTTCGTGTTCAAGACACGCATCCTCGATTTCTACATGGGCCGTCCCTTGAGCCTTTAACCCCACAACCTCCCCACGATGAACAAGAACGCAATTCTGATCCTTGGCGGCGTGATTTTGGCCTTGGTGGTTGTGGCGGTGGTCCGCGGTGGAAACCGCGAATTGCCCGTTGTCAGCACCGACACTGTCCAAGCCAGAGACATTGTCGAACGTGTGAGCGCCAGTGGCAAAATCCAGCCAGAGATCGAAGTCAAAATCACGGCCGAAGTCAACGGCCAGATCATCGACCTCCCCGTCAAGGAAGGCGACGTGGTCAAAAAGGGAGACCTGCTCGTGCAGCTTAACCCTGACATCTACGAGGCGGCCTTGCTCCGTGCGGAAGCCTCCCTCAATTCTGCACGGTCCAATTTGGCCTCGGCCCGCGCCCAGGTGGCCCAGGGTGAAGCCAACCAATTCGCCGTGGCCAAGGCGTTTGAGCGTGCGCAATCCCTGCTCGCTTCCAAGGTCATTTCCCAGGCGGAATTCGATCAAAACGAAGCCTCCTACCTCACGGCCAACGCCAACCTCACCAGCGCAAAGGAAAGTGTGCGCAGTGCGGAGTTTGCGATTCGCAGTGGGGAAGCGTCCTTGCAAGAAGCCAGGGACAACCTCAGCCGCACCACCCTTGTTGCGCCTCAAGCGGGCGTGGTCACTGCGCTGTCCAAAGAGGTGGGCGAAAGTGTGCAAGGCAACGGCTTCACGGCCGGCGAGGTCATCATGAACGTCAGCGACCTCAGCACCATGGAAGTCAACGTCGAAGTCAACGAAAGCGACATCGTTCGCATTCACATGGACGACGAGGCTGAAATCGAGGTGGATGCCTACTTGGGCGAGACGTTTTCAGGCCGCGTGACCGAAATCGGCAACACCGCGCTGAATGCAGGCATGAACGGGTTCAGCATGGACCAAGTGACCAACTTTTCGGTCAAAATCCGATTGGACCGTGCGAGTTACATGCACCTCGTGGAAGGCGACCACGACCACGAAACCCCGTTCCGACCTGGCATGAGCGCCACGGTGGACGTGTTGACAGCCCAAGCCGACGGAGTGCTGTCTGCCCCCATTCAAGCGGTGGCGAGCAGGGCTTCCGACACAGAGGAAGGCGAGGACACAGAAACAGAACTTGGCGTGTTTCTGCTTGTGGACGGCGAAGCGCAATGGACTGTGGTGGAGACCGGCATCCAAGACACCAAGTTCGTGGAAATCCAAGGCGAGGTGAAGGAGGAAGACGTACTCATCACAGGACCGTATGAAATCGTCAGCCGCTCGTTGGAGGACGGTGAAGCCGTAGAAACCCGCTGATGGCCCGCATCCTGATCCTCGACACCGCCACCAAACAATGTTCCGTGGCCTTGTCTGAGCACGGCCACGCCGTGGCTTGGAAAGAAGAGCGCACCGACGGATACGTTCACGCAGAACGGCTCATGCCCCTCATCGACGCCCTGCTTGACGAACATGGCTGGGACAAATCTTCGCTGGAGGCGGTTGCCGTTTCAGGAGGGCCAGGCTCCTTCACAGGGCTGCGCATCGGGGTCTCCACCGCCAAGGGCTTGTGCCACGGCTTGGGATTGCCCCTGATCGCGCTCGACACCCTGGGCATTTTGGCCGCCCAAGGGGCACGCCTGGACCCGACCCCGCAACGTCGTGTCGGCATGGTGGATGCCCGTCGCATGGAAGTCTACGCCGGGGATTTTGACCCCGACGGCCGCTGCCTCAAGCCCGCCCGCCCCGTGGTGGTCGACGAAGAAGAACACGTGTGGGAGGGTCCCGCCCAATTCATCGGCGACGGCGCGGTGAAGTGCGCGGAGGTGTTGGCCGGGGCAGGCCGGACGTTCGTCGAGGCGTGGCCCTTGGCGCGCGACGGGGCCCAGCTTGCCGAAGCGGCTTTCTTGCATGGCGACTTCGCCGATTTGGGCAGCTACGAACCCAACTACATCAAGGCGTTCAAAGCCGGGGCCCCAAAGGACCCCCTCGGGCTGAGGTCAACGTTGGGCGCGGTCTGGCTGGCCCTGGCCCTCATCTTGGCGTCGTGCTCCTCATGCGGAGAACAACAACAGTTCATCCCGTACATCCCGGTCAACCTCCAGATCGATCTGAATTTGCCGGCGTACAACACGCTGAATTTTCCGGGGGAGGCCATTGCCCTGGCCGGAGGTTCCAAGGGCTTGTACGTGTACCGGTACACCCTGGATGAGTTTGTGGTGTTGGACCGGCACGCCACTTACGACATTCCCTTGGCCTGCAAAGTCACACTTGACGCAGACAACTTCACCCTGCGGGACCACGACGACTGTTCTGAAAGCGAATGGCAAATCATCGACGGGTCGGTCATGAACGGACCCGCCACGTTGCCGCTGCATCGCTACCGCACGAGCCTGAACGGCTCCATTCTCAGCATTTTCAATTGAGCCCAAACGCAAACAACCCCGCCCAAAGGCAGGGTTGTTTCCTCGTCGCGGAACAAATCCCGCGGCTCAGTAGCGGTAGGCTTCGCCCTTGAAGGGGCCTTGAACCTCCACCCCGATGTACTCGGCCTGGTCTTGCGAAAGCTCGTCGATTTCCACGCCGATTTTGGCGAGGTGCAACCGGGCCACCTTCTCGTCGAGGTGCTTGGGCAAGGTGTACACGCTGTTCTTGTAGTTGTCGGCGTTGTTCCAAAGCTCAATCTGGGCGATGGTTTGGTTGGTGAAGGACGCAGACATCACGAAGCTCGGGTGGCCTGTGGCGCATCCGAGGTTCACCAAGCGGCCCTCGGCCAACAAGATGATGTCCTTGCCGTTCACGGTGTACATGTCCACCTGAGGCTTGATGGTGTCCTTGGTTTCGCCGTGGTTGGTGTTGAGCCAAGCCACGTCGATTTCGTTGTCAAAGTGGCCGATGTTGCACACAATCACCTTGTCCTTCATGGCCTCAAAGTGGGCGCCGGTCACGATGTCCTTGTTGCCCGTGGCGGTCACCACGATGTCGGCTTCGGCCACGGCGTCGAGCATCTTCTTCACCTCGAACCCTTCCATGGCGGCTTGCAGTGCGCAAATGGGGTCGATTTCAGAAACAATCACACGGCACCCGGCGTTGCGCAACGACTCTGCGGAACCCTTGCCCACGTCACCGAAGCCTGCAACCACGGCGACTTTGCCCGCCATCATCACGTCGGTGGCACGGCGGATGGCGTCCACGCAGGACTCGCGGCATCCGTACTTGTTGTCAAACTTGGACTTGGTGACCGAGTCGTTCACGTTGATGGCCGGCATCGGCAACGTCCCGTTCTTCTCGCGCTCGTACAAACGCAACACGCCGGTGGTCGTTTCCTCTGAGATGCCCTTGATCCCTGCGGCAAGCTCGGGGTACTGGTCCAACACCACGTTGGTGAGGTCCCCGCCGTCGTCCAAAATCATGTTGAGGGGCTTGCGCTCCTCTCCAAAAAACAGCGTTTGCTCGATGCACCACTCGTACTCCTCCTCTGTCATGCCTTTCCAAGCGTAGACCGGAATGCCCGCCGCCGCAATGGCTGCCGCCGCGTGGTCTTGGGTGGAGAAGATGTTGCAAGACGACCAAGTCACCTCGGCGCCCAATTCCACCAACGTCTCGATCAAGACGGCGGTTTGGATGGTCATGTGGAGGCATCCCGCCACCCGGGCACCGGCCAGGGGTTTGGACGCGCCAAATTCCTCGCGGAGGGCCATCAAGCCAGGCATTTCAGCCTCGGCCAAGGTGATTTCTTTGCGTCCCCATTCGGCCAAGCTCATGTCTTTGACCTTGTAAGGGAGTGTGGGTGTGGGGGTTGTGTTGCCCATGATTCAGGTTTTAACTCTGCAAAAATACGGAAGCCTGGTGCTTTGGCTCCGAGGGCCAAACCCCCGTCCTTTGCGCCCATGCCTCGCTTGCCAACGTCCATTCAACCCGCAAACCCTAGGGTTGTTCTCTGGCGATGGGACGAAGGGACTGCGTGGCCCCTGCCGAAGCTTGAAGCCCATTTTCCCGAACGTGAATGGGACGCGATGTCCGAGGGGCGGCTGCGTGAGCACCAAGCCGTGGCTTGTGCCCTGACAGCATTGATGGGTGAGGAAGGGTGGCGCGTCACCCACTGCGACGGGAAACCCCAATTGCAAAGCGTCTCTGGCGCGAGACTCCCCCTAAGCATTTCTCACCACAGCTCGGCTCGCAACACCACGGCCGCGGTGGCGGTTTGGGAGGCCGGCGAACACCATGGCATCGACTTGGTGGACACCGCAGATCTCCGAATCCCCCGCATCGCCGAGCGCTTCATGTCGCCAAGAGAGCAAACCCAGTGGGCACAAACAAAACCCTGGGTTTGGGCGGCGAAAGAAGCCATGTTCAAGGGGCACGGCCCCAACCTCGATTTCCGAAGCGACTTGTCGGTGGATTCCATGACGTGGGAAGCCGACGGCGGACAACTCGTTGGGACAGTGCGAGGCGCGCAATGGCGGGGAGCATGTGCCCAAGTGCCCAACTCCTCGTTGGGCGTGGTGTGGTCCTCCCCCTCCACGCAAGACCTCGGATGAGGGGCAACAAAAAAGGGACCCCGTGGGATCCCTTTTTTGTGCAGCAACTGTGTGATTACAGACGCTCGATGCCTTTGTGGCGGCGCTCAGAGCTCACGGTCAACTTTTTGCGACCCTTGCGGCGACGCGCGCTCAAAACGTTGCGACCATTGGCGGTTGCCATGCGCTTGCGGAATCCGTGCTTGTTGCGGCGCTTCCGAACGGAGGGTTGAAATGTCCTTTTCATCGTGCTCTGATTTCCCGTTACGGGAGGGCAAATGTAAGGAAGCCTTTTTGTTTCGCCAAAGGGTTGGCCCCACTTTAACTTTGACCCATGGCACACGGCAGGCGACACCACCAAGACGACAGGCCCTCCCAAAAGTTTGCGTTTGCCGACTTGAAGGGATTTGGGCGGATGCAAAAGTACCTCAAGCCGTACACGCTCCATTTCACAGCAGGCATCGTCATCATGAGCATCTCTGGGGTGCTGACGCTGGCCATCACCCGACTTTGGGGGCAGCTCGGAGGCGTGGGCACCACGGGCGCCGTGGGAGAATTGCCCTACCTCGGCATCCAACTCGACGACTTGGCTTCCATCGGTTGGACGCTGTTGACGGTGTTGGCCGTCCAAGCCGTGTTCTCCTTCATTCGGGTCATCCTCTTTGCTGACATGACGGAAAAGATGATGCTGACGATGAGACAGGATGCCTTCGACGCGCTGGTCAGCATGCCCATGGCGTTTTACGACGCGCGACGCGTGGGCGACCTCAACAGCCGCATCTCGGCCGACATCGCCACCATCCAAGATATTTTCACGGTCACCTTGGCCGAGTTGTTCCGCGGGCTGATTTTGATCGTGGGGGGCATCGTGGCCTTGGGCTACTTCTCCGTGGAGTTGACCCTCTGGATGCTGGGCACCATTCCGGTGATGATCGTGGCGGCCATCGTCTTTGGTCGATTCATCCGGAAACTCTCCAAGCGCACGCAAGACGAAGTGGCCGCGTCCAACGTGGTGGTGCAAGACGTGCTCACGGCGATTGTGAGCGTCAAGAGCTACGCCAACGAATGGATGGAGCGTCGGAAGTACGGCAAGCACGCCCGCGAGATCAAATCCCTCGCCATGAAGGGCGCCTTCTGGCGCGGGGCCTTCGCCAGCTTCATCATCCTGTTTCTGTTTGGGGCCATCACCTTGGTCATTTTCAAAGGGGCCGACCTCATGCAGGAAGGCGAGTTGGCCAGCGAGCACTTTTTCTCCTTCCTTCTCATGACCGGACTTGTCGCGGGCAGCATCGGGGGCATGGCGGCCCAATTCAGCGCCCTTCAACGTGGACTCGGGGCCATTGAATCGGTCATGGACATCGTGGACCAAGAGCGCGAGGTCCCCGACTTGGATGCGGAGCCCACCGCCGTGTCATTGAGAAGGCCCTTTGCGTTGGAGGACATCCATTTCAATTACCCTCAACGACCGGACGTTCCTGTGCTCCAAGGGTTCACAATGCGCGTGGAACCAGGGCAACAAATCGCCTTGGTTGGGTCGAGTGGGGCTGGCAAAAGCACGGTGGCCTCCATGCTTCTGCGTTTTCATTCGGCCGACCAGGGCACGTTCAAAGTCGGCGACGAGGACGTGGCCACCATGGACTTGCGCGGGTACCGCCAGCGCGTCGCGTTCGTGCCTCAAGAGGTGATTTTGTTTGGCGGAGATTTGAAAAGCAACATCCGTTACGGCCGACCCGACGCCACGGAAGGAGAAGTTGTCGACGCCGCCAAAAAGGCCTTTGCCTGGGAGTTCATCCAAGAATTTCCCGAGGGCCTTGACACGTTGGTGGGCGAACGAGGCGTTCAACTTTCAGGGGGACAGCGCCAGCGCATTGCCATCGCCAGGGCCATTTTGAAAGACCCCGATTTGTTGATTTTGGACGAAGCCACGAGCGCCTTGGACAGCACCTCTGAGCGGGAGGTCCAGGCTGCGCTGGACGCCTTGATGCAAGGACGCAGCTCGGTGGTCATCGCCCACCGCCTCAGCACGGTGAAGGGCGCCGACCGCATTTGCGTCATGGAAGCCGGACAAGTGGTGGAACAAGGCAAACATGCCGACTTGATGGCCCAAGGCGGGCATTACGCCAAGCTGGTCGAGAACCAAGAGCTGGTGTCCACCGGGTGACACGCGACGGTTCCACTTGTACATTTAACGCATGGCCACGAGGAAGAAAGCCCTGATCACAGGCATCACTGGACAAGACGGCGCCTACTTGGCTGAATTCCTCTTGGGCAAAGGCTACGAGGTGCACGGCATCAAGCGACGGGCCTCGCAGCTCAACACCGAGCGCATCGACCACTTGTACCAAGATCCCCATGAGGACGACGTGCGCCTCACCTTGCACTACGGAGACTTGGTCGACAGCACCAACTTGATCCGCATCGTGCAGGAGGTTCAGCCGGACGAGGTCTACAACCTTGCCGCACAAAGCCACGTTCGGGTCAGTTTCGACACCCCCGAATACACCTCCGACGTCGACGGCTTGGGCACCTTGAGGCTCTTGGAAGCCATCCGCATCTTGGGCCTGGAATCCACGTGCAGGTTTTACCAAGCCAGCAGCTCGGAGCTGTTTGGCAAAGTTCAAGAGTCTCCGCAATCGGAAACCACCCCCTTCTACCCCAGAAGCCCCTACGGCGTGGCGAAGCTCTACGCATTTTGGATTGTCAAAAATTACCGGGAGTCCTACGGCATGCACGCCAGCAACGGAATCCTGTTCAACCACGAGAGTCCTTTGCGAGGCGAAACATTCGTGACACGGAAAATCACCCGCGCCGTGGCGCGCATCAAAATGGACCTGCAAGACTGCCTGCATCTCGGCAATCTGGACGCCCAGCGTGACTGGGGGCATGCACGGGACTACGTGGAAGGCATGTGGCGCATGCTCCAGCAGGACACGCCGGACGACTACGTGTTGGCCACAGGCGTGACCACCACCATCCGTGAATTCGCCACGATGGCGTTTGCCGAAGCCGGCATCCAAGTGGCGTGGCGCGGCCACGGGCTGAACGAGGAAGGGTACTGCACCGAATCAGGACACGTGTTGGTGAAAGTGGACCCGAGGTACTTCCGGCCGGCTGAAGTGGACGTGCTGATTGGAGACGCCTCCAAAGCCCAAGCCCAACTGGGCTGGAAAGCCTCCTGCTCCCTCCACGAGCTGTGCCGTGAAATGGTGCAAGCCGACCTGAACCTCGTTCAGCGCACCACCACCTGACCTGCCCGCAGGTCGCCTGTGAGCCGCATCACGTCCCAATGTGCCGCCGCCCACTCTTGTCGGGCTGCGAGTTCTGCCGCCTCGGCCTGAAGCAACGCCACATCGAGGGCCCTGAAGTCAAGGGCGTTGAGGATTCCGTCGCGGTACCGGTCCGCCCCGAGTTGGGCTGCCAACCTGGCGTTCTCAGTGCGCCGTAGGGCCAAAGCGTGCAATTCCTGCGCGGCCGACCTGCGGTCCCACGCTTGGGCCAAGGCCGATTGCGCCTCAAGCAGCAGACGGTCTCGGTCGAGGCCCGCGAGCTCAACTTGGATTTGGGCCTGTTGGATGGCCCTGCGGGTGGCGCCGCCGTTGAACAGGTTGAAATTCAGGGTCAGCTGGGCGCCGTAGTTGGTCACAAAGGACTGGATGTCGCCGTTCTCGTAGGGGTTGAACACAAGCTGAGGCGGCAGGTCGGACACCGCGCGCGACTGCCCGGCCGTGTTGCCCCAATTGGCGGTCAAGCCCAATACGGGGGACAAGCGCGCCTTGGCCTGCCGCACCCCCACTTCGGCCAACTGCATGGCCAACACCGCGTTGGACACGCTTGTGTTTTCGCCGGACAAACGGGCCTGGGCCAAGGCCATGTCGCCAGTGGCCGCTGGGGCCAGCAACGCCGATGTCAGGGTCCACGCCTGGTCGTCACGCGCAGCGAGAAGCAGGTTGAGGTTTCGGCGGGCCGCACGGCTGGCGACGCGTTGACGAAGCCAAGCGGCGCTGTCGGTCAGCAAGGCATTCTCGAACTGGAGCCGGTCAAACGTTCTGGCGGTCCCCAACGCCAAGGAGGCGTCCAACCGGGCCAGCCGTTCTTGGGTCAAATCCATGGCCGCCTGAAGCACCTTGAGGCTCTCCTCTTGCACAAGCACGTTGTCGTAGGCGGTCAACACGGCTTGCACCGTCGACTCCACCATCAACTCCACGTTGCCCTCCGCTTGCTCTGCGAGGAGGCCCAGACGGTCCTTGTTGGCGAACATCGCCATGCCGTCGAACAGCGTCCATTGCACCTGAAGGCCTGGGGACACCGATTGAGACTCGGTGGCGATGGGCAGGAAAGTCGACGGGTTTTCGGTTTGGTCGGTGACGTTGGTCCCCGCCCCGGCTGTGAATGTCAACCTGGGCAGCGCGCCGGCGGCGCCCCAGGCGTTTCCGACTTCCACCAGGTCCCGCTGGCCCTGGGCCAACCGAATGCCGTAGTGCTGCTCGAGGGCCCTGGCCACGGCCTCTTCGCGGGTCAGGTCTGTTTGGGCATGTGCGTCCGCGCTCAGGCCCCATGCCATGAGCCCCAGGGCCACCAGAGGCAAGGTTTTGGGGGCGAATCCGCGTTCCTCACGCACGGCGGGCTCTGCCGATTCCCGGGAGAGCCAATCGCCCTTTTTGACCCACACCCATGAACGGTGGAGCGGATTGATCCACATCAAGTAGACGGGCAGCAGCACCAAAATCACCACCGTGACGAACAGCAACCCGAACGCGACGGAGATGGCCATGGGAATGAGAAACTGCGCTTGGAAACTCTTGTTGAGCATCAAGGGTGCGAGGCCCGCCACCGTGGTGACGGTCGTCAAGAGGATGGGCCTGAATCGGCTCATGCCAGCTTCCCAAATCGCGTCGTGCACGGGCATGCCCTCTTTGAGGTTGCCGTTGTAGGCCGCGACAAACACCAGGGCGTCGTTCACCAAAATGCCAATGAGGGCAATCATGCCGAGGATGCTGAACAAGCTGATTTGGGCACCCAGCAACCAATGGCCGAGGCTGATGCCGATCATGCCAAATGGAATGAGGCCAAACACCGCGAAGCCCTGCAACGGCGAGCGGAACGTCAGGATGATGATGAACAACATCAGCGCGAAAATCAGCGGCATGATGGCTTGGATGCTCACCTGGGACTTGGCCTGTTCGCGGTTTTGTCCTTCGTAACTGGCGCGGATGGCGGGGTATTTGGCCAAGATGCCGGGGATGACGTTGGCCTTCAAATCTGCGTTCGCGTCGCTGGCACTGACGTCGGGGCCCGAGAGGTCTGCGCTGACTTGCACCTCGCGCTCTCCGTACAGGCGGTTGATGGCGGTGATGCCTTGCACCTCCCGCACCTCGGCCAATTCCTCCAACGGCACCAATCCCCCGGCAGGGGTCCGAATCCGGTAGCGTCGAAGGTCGCTCAAGGCGCTTCGGTCGGCCTCGGCGAGGCGCACCCACACCCGGACTTCGTCCCGACCTCGCTGGAGGCGTTGCACCTCGTTGCCGAAGAACCCTTGACGGATTTGGAGCATCATATCCCCGGCTGTGAGGCCGAGTTGCTGGGCCCGGGGATTGGGCAACACGTCCAGCTCTTGCAATCCGCGCTGGTTGTTGTCTGTGACGTCTTTCAAATCCTCGCGCTGCATCATCGCCGCTTTCAATTCTTCTGTGGCCGCTTGGAGTGCGTCCAAGTCGTTGCCGAGCAAGGACACCGACACCGGCCGGCCGAAGGGCGAGAACCCTGCGAAGCTCAGATTCTCGGCGCCGTACACCGTGCCCACCTTCTCGCGGATGCGCGCGCTGATGTCCGTGCTCCGCACCCCGCGCTGTTCGCCGTCCAGCAGCTGAATGTTGATGCTGCCGACGTGGGCGGCGGGGCCGACGCGTTTGTCCACGGCCAAGATGACGTCCTGGCCGTCTTCCCGCTCCGCCTTCAAGGCGTCGTTGACTTCCCAGACCTTGGCCTCAATCGCATCCAATTCCCTGGCCGTCACCTCGTCCCGGGTTCCGCTCACCATGGACAGGCTCACCGTGAGGTTGTCCGACTCGATGAAGGGAAAGAAGGTGGTCTTCACCAACCCGCTGCCAATCAGGCCTGGGACGGTGATCAGGAAGAGGGCGACAATGCTTGAGAAGGTGATCCAAGGCTGCGCCATGGCAAACTTCAACACGGGAGCGTAGAGTTTGGACTTGAGGAAGTCCATGAGCGTGCGCATGGTGCGCTCCACGCGGTTGGGTTTCCAATCCCGGCGAAGCGCCTTGCTGTGGCCCACGTGGGCCGGCAAAATGAACGCCCCTTCCACCAGGCTGAACAACAACGTCAGCATGATGACGGTGGCCATGTCGCCGAAGAAATCGCCCAAGCGCCCTTCAATGAAGAAGAACGACGCAAACGCCACCATGGTGGTGACGATGGCGCTGAACACCGCCGGCAAGACTTCCAAGGTTCCTTCGATGGTGGCCGTGTAACGGTCTTTGCCCATTTCAAAATGGCGGTAGATGTTCTCGGCAATGACGATGCCGTCGTCCACCAAAATCCCGATGACCAAAATCATCCCAAACAAGCTGATCACGTTGATCGTCACGCCAGCCATGCCGGCGAAGATGAACATCCCCGCGAACGACACCGGGATGGCCAGCGCCACCCAAAATGCCAGGCGGATGTTGAGGAACAACGCCAGCAACAAAATCACCAGCAAGAACCCGACGACCCCGTTGTTGACCAGCAACTCGATGCGCTGGTTGAGCACGACAGAGCTGTCCCTGATGATGTCGAGCTTCAGGCCTGTCCCCACTTCTTCTGCTTGGAGGTTGTAGGCCTCGATGTATTGACGCACCAGTTCTGTCACGTCCAAGATGCTCTCGGTGGTCAGGTTGTTCACCGTCACCACCACCGACGGCATGCTGTTGTACCAACTCCGCGACGGGTCGTTGTCCGCCCACCGGTCCTGCACGACGGCCACGTCAGACAACCGCACCACACGTCCGTCGACGTTGGAGCGAATCACGATGTCCTCCAACGCTTCCGCATCGTACCCACGGAACCGGCCCCGCACAATCAACTCTTCGCGCGCGGTCTTCAAGCGCCCGCCAGTCGTCTCGACGTTGGCAGCACGAATCGCGGCCGACACCTCGGCCAGGGTCATGTTCAACTCCGTCAGTTTGTCGGCGCGGATGGCCACTTCAATTTCCTCCCCAGGAAACCCGCTCAGCGCCACTTGGCTGATGCCGTCCAAGGCGCGCAAGTCTTGCTCAATCCGCCGAGCCTCAGTCTTCAAGGCCCTCAAATCGTCCACCCCCGTGACCGCGAACGTGATGGCCACCCCGATGGCTTCTTGTTTGAACACCGTGGGCGGCTCCATCCCCACCGGGAACGAGGCAATGCGGTCCACCGCGTTCTTCACGTCTTGCAAAATCTCGTCGGTCTCGCCCGCGTCCAACACAGTCACCGTGATGCTTCCCGCGTTTTCAGAGCACACCGACTTCACCTGGTCCAAGCCGGCGATGCCCTGCAGGTTCTCCTCGATTTTGGCCACGATGCCTTCCTCGATTTCCGCCGGAGACGCCCCAGGGTAGACCACTTGAATTTGAATCGTCTTGGATTCTGTGACCGGGAAAAAATTGCTTCGCGTGGAGCCCAAACCCACCCAGCCCGCAGCCAAAATGGCCAACATGACCAAATCTCCGACCAGGTTGTACCTGACGAAATAACGGATCAATGCACTCATGGCTTCAGCGTTGTGTGGTCTCGACCAACATGCCCTCGAAGCTGCCCGACACGGGCTCGGCTAACAAGACGGCCCCCGCGTCAAGCCCATTCACCAACACGCGGTCCGCGTCGCGGTGAACCACGTCCACCGCAGCCAACGCCAGTCGGTTGTCTTTCACGACGAACACCTCTTGGCCTTCCTCTCCGGTCAACAACGCTTCGTCCAACGCCACGACACCCAACCGGCTGTCGCCGAGCACTTCGCCTGCCAAGAACCTGCCGTCCCGGAGGGTCTCCCCCTGCACGGCTTCCACCTTGCAAAACACGCTGGCGCTTTGGGTCATGGCGTCCACGTGACCAGCCGTCCTCGACACCTCACCATGCGCAACCTCACGGCCCCCTTCTTCTCGAAGAACCACGGCTTGTCCGGGTCGAAGCACGTCGAGGTGGCGGGCGTGCACCGCCGACTTCACCTCAAACGTTCCTGTGCCGACAAACGACCCGAGCGGCTGACCCGCCCGAACCATCGACCCCGGCTCCACGTTGGTGGCGGTGACGACCCCGTCGAAGGGCGCGGTGAAGCGGTGTTTGGCCAACCGCGACTCGGACGCACGAATGGCATGGTAGCCCGACACGATGCCGCGGGACGTCAAGTACAAGCGCTCGCGCTCCGTCTCCGCTTCAGGCAACGGCGCCAGTGCATCCTCCACGTTCAACGCAGAGACGTACCCTGACCACACATCCGCACGTTCTGGGAAGTCCAATTGCAAGTCTGCCAAGGAAGAGGCAAGCAGCTGAAGCCATTGGCTGCGCTGAGAGACCAAATTGGCGCGCAATTCGCGGTCGTCGATCGACAACATGACCTCCCCTTTCTGAAAAGAAACCCCTTCGCGGAATTCCTTGCCGCCGACCGGGAGCATGCCGTTGACTTCGGCGATGACCGTCATCCGGTTTTTGGCTTGAACCCGTCCCTCCAATTGCACCACCGCGTTCAAGGTGTCGGGCACCGCTGTCATCACCTTGACCAAACGGGCGTTGGCCGGACGTGGATTCACAGGTGGGGTGGATTTCATGCCAATGAGGCCGTTCATCACGAACACCCCAACTGCGAGGATGGCGAGCCCCGCAAGGCCGCGCAACAAAATGGTTTTCATGACGCAAAGGTCAAGCGTCCCCCTCCAAGGAAGGTGTCACTTCGGTGACAATGCCACCAAAGGAATGTGAACGGCCCGCTCTGCGTCCTCAGAAATTGTCCAAATCGATGGGTCGCATCACGCCGAACCATTTTCGGACGGCCTGACCGACGCCTGGCACGTCGATGTGGATGATGTAGACGCCCCCGGCGATGGGCACGTTGGCTTCGTTCTTGAGGTCCCAATCGACGTAGGTGAGTGGGTCGGCTTTGGAGTAGGTGCGAACCAGGGTG